>JASJCX010000180.1 GCA_030065255.1 Calothrix sp. MO_167.B42
TCATCAATTAAATCTCCAATATTAATTGATTCTGTGCCTGTTAAAAGACAAATTAGAGTTGCTCCTAAACTATATAAATCAGTTCCTTTTGTTAACTGACGTTGATGAATCTGTTCAGGAGGCATGAATCCGAACGTCCCTTTAGCAATCGTACTTGCTACTTCTCCTTCACCAAGTTTAGCCAAACCAAAATCCACTAAATAAACTTTCTTATCTTGACTTAAAAGAATATTTTCAGGTTTAATATCTCTATGGATAATGTATGGTTGTTGCCGTTGTAAATAAACTAATATTTCTAAACATTGAATAGCAATTTGCTGGATCCCTTCAGAATTGAAAGAACCATATTTTGCGAGTGAAGGAGCATTTTTATACTCCTGCACCAAACAAAAGCCTGTTGAGGTATCAAAAGAATTTAGATAGCGAGGTATACTCCGATGATTAAGCCTCTGCAAAACTTTAATTTCTTGATGAATAGCATCGTAGTCTCTCCAAGTACCCATTGCTTGAGTAAACTGAAATTGCTTAATCACCACAGTTTGACCTATATTGACATTGATATCTTTTGCCAGATAAGTAATTCTTCCTCCCGTCAGATTCTTACCTAATTCCCTTTCAACTTTATAACCGTGACTGGAAAAATCAGGGTAGCTCATCATTATTTAACCTGGATTATACTAAGATTCCAACGTATAATAATTAATTATATCAGAAAAGCACCAGTATAAATTGTTTTTTTTAAGTAAGAAAAAATCTGTTTTATTAGTAAGATTTAAGGATAGTTTAATTGGTACATCATGTTTCTTGAAGTAAGGCAAATTACCTGATTTCAGCATCACCATTCAAATGTTCAATACGTTCATACTCATCTAATTATCTTTGTTCGGTAGTAGTGAGTTCTCCTGCTTGACTCTGAGATGCACTACCCTCGAAATCCATGAACTTTTGTGAGTTTTTACAACAATTCATCCTAATTTCTCTAAAAAACCTTGCAGATTGATTTAGGATATGTGTAGTAACTACAGAGGTGTTATTGATTACTCAAAGGATATTGAGGGTCGCCTTTGACGCTGCACATGATGAGGATAAATCAAGGTTTTAGCTATATGCTGATGTGCTTCCCTTTCCTAACGATAAGGTAAAAGGATGACCCTTTTTAAACACCTTCTTAGACATGTGAGAGTTTAACTCTCTGGAGGTAAATATGAAAAGTGCATTTTTCCACAAAGTTGCTGCTGTAGCGATGGGATCACTTCTTACTTTCTCTGGTGCAGCATTTGCAAGTACATATAAAGTTGTAGAAATAACCCCTACAAATAGATTAAGTAATAGTGAGATCCTTGTTGCTCAAAGAAGAGGTATCGCTCTGGGAAAAATCCCAGCATACTCAAAATCTGTAGCTGTTGCAGAAAGTGCATTAGGAGATGCCTTAGGTGTTGCTCAATCAAGAGCGATTGGTGGACGGGGTAGAGGTGCTTTAGCGAATTCCATTGCTAAAGCTACAACTTTGATTGGTCATGCTACTGCTATTTCTGGTTCAACCGCGATTAGCGACAAAAAAGCTGCTGCTGTTTCCCTATCTAAAGCAGAAACACTTCTTGGTGATGCATTGGCAATCGCCCAATCCGATGCTATCAGTGGACCTGGTAAACCAGCTATTGCTAAATCACTAGCTAGTGCCAAAACAGCTGTAGGTTCTGCGACTGCTATTGCTCAAAGCAATGCTCAGTAATATTCATAATTAACCTGGTTGTAGATATAGACAGTTCTATATTTACGGGAAGGTTTGAGAGAGAGCGGCAATCCCTTATTTGAGCAAGGTTCACCCACCCTCTCGGTTTTGAATTAGGAGATGAGCAAGATGGAAAACAATCACTTTAGTCAAATAACTGCTTTAGTGATGGGCTTGCTGCTAATTTTCCCAGGTCAGGCATTATCATTATCATTTCATCCCAACCAGTTAAATAGTGATAATGCATTAGGTAATTCTAAGTTCGTTGTTGCTCAGGAGAACGCATCAGTAGGTGTTGCCGTTGCCGTTGCGGTAAAGGTATTAGATCGGACAATAAGTGTAGTTCAAACAGTAGCAAAGACTGTACCCCTAAATGTTGCACCAAAGTACAGAAACATTATCTTACCAAAGCTTATGCAGGCTCAACGATCAATGGCTAAAGCTCAAAGTTCAGCTCGCAAGGGAGATAATTTTCAAGTGGCTACGGCAGTATCTCAAGCAGTAGCTTTCATGGGTGAGGCACAAGCTGTAGCCGAAGGAGATGCTGGTTCTGTGCAGGCAATAGCTAAAGCTACTGTAAAAGCTAATCAAGCGTTAGCAGCAGCTCAGGCTGCAAGTCGGAATTAATAGTTAATTAGGGTCTGCTGAACTGTAAAACATCGATTTATCAATGCTTTCAGGCTATTTTTGGGGTAAGCACCTGTAAGGAAATTAGGGTTTTAGGTTTAAAATTCTTGCATCTGTCAATTTTTGATAATAAAAAGAATAGAAAAAAAGAGGCTAGAACTATTTCCGACTCCCGACTCCCTACCCCCACCAAAAGACTTTTGAGCGCAAGCCCTAATTACAAAAATAAAATTATGTAGGCTGGATTGAAGAACGAAACCCAACATTTGCAAGCATTTGTTGGGTTTCACTATCGTTCAACATTGTTCAAGGTTTAACAATTCTACGCACAGATCTGAGCAGATAAAACTTTATTAGTGCATCGGATTAAGAATCCTTAAACATTTGGGAAGAATTATTTGGGAAGAATTATTACAGAATCATAAAAATGAAAACTAATGTACTATAAATAACTAGGAACCCTAAATAATTTAGTAATTGAAGGATTAATTACAAATTACTAGACTATGCCAAAACGCCTGCTAGTAGTAGAGTCCCCCGGTAAAGTCAAAAAGCTCAGTCAAATTCTGGGAACTGACTGGATTGTGCGTGCAAGTTGCGGACATATCCGAGAACTCAGCAACCAAGGGGAAGATTCCCTGGGTTTTATCATGGATGGCAATAGGATAAAATGCCACTACATACCCAGGGATCAGAAAGCAAAGGAAACCATTCAACAACTCAAGAATGCAGTTAGGCACGTAGGCGAAGTTATATTAGCTACAGACCCCGATAGGGAAGGTGAAACCATTGCTTGGCATCTCACACAAGCTTTGGGATTGAAAGAACCAAAACGGGTGGTATATACAGAGATTACACCAGCTGCGGTTAAAAGTGCGATCGCTCGCCCTAGAAAACTTGATACTAATTTGGTGGGAGCAGGGTTATGCAGAGATTGTTTAGATAAGTTAGTTGGTTATAAGGGGAGTCCCCTAGTTTGGGCGCTGAATAATGGGGCGAAGAGTGTGGGAAGAGTCCAAAGTGCGACTTTACATCTAATTTGTCAGCGCGAGAGGGAAATTCAATCCTTTGTTCCCCAAGACTATTGGAGTGTGTGGGTGGACTATGCAGAAGGATTCCGCGCTTTCTATAAAAGAATGGTAAATGCTCCTGACTCAGCAGCGAATCAGGAAACGGAAGCCCATGATGATACGGTGAGCAAGAAAACGGAAGTTAAGGAATCTACCCGCGTACTTTCTGAAGCAGAAGCAACCCGGTTAGTAGAAGCAGCAAAACGCCATCCCCACCAAGTTATCCAATACGAAGGGAAAATTGCCAACCGTCAACCACCCCCGCCCTTTATTACCTCAACCTTACAACAAGCTACTGGTTCCCGGTTGAAATTTGCTCCTGAAAAGACAATGCAGGTAGCACAAAAACTGTATGAAGCTGGTTTAATTACATACATGCGGACAGACTCAGTTTTGTTGAGTCCAGAATTCTGTAATAGTTCCCGTAAGTGGTTAGAGCAAAACGACCCCAATAATGTACCCCAGAAAACAACTAGGCATCGCAGTAAAAAAACTGCCCAGGAAGCACACGAAGCAATTCGCCCCACAAATGTATTTCGTCCTTCCAAGGAATTACGGGTAGAACTTACCCCAGACGAGTTTAACCTGTATGTGCTGATTTGGAAAAGAGCGATCGCATCCCAATGTCGTCCGGCTCAACTGCGGAAAACCTTGGTAATTACTCAGTCTGATGAAATTTTATGGCAAGCTAGGGGTCAAGTGGTAGAGTTTCTCGGTTATGCTCGTTATTGGCCTAATCTAAGCCAAGATACCATTCTGCCTAACTTACAACAAGGGCAAATGCTAACTTTAACAGATGCAGGACATGAAAAGAAACAAACCCAACCACCCCCGCGTTACAGCGAACCGAAATTAGTGCAATTAATGGAACGTAAAGGCATTGGTCGTCCTAGTACCTATTCTCCCACCATTGCCACCTTAAAGAAACGGGGTTATGTGCAATTAATCAAAGCCAACTTGCAACCGACTGTTTTGGGTTTAGAAGTTGATGATTTTTTGCAGAAAGCACTACCAGATTTATTGCAGACAGAATTTACTGCCAAGATGGAAGACGCTCTCGATGAAATTGCCTGTGGAAAACAACCTTGGCAATATTATCTCACAAATTGGCACCAGACTTATTTTGCTCCAGCCTTAGCCAAGGCAAAAGCTGTACCTGTTACTCCATCAAATAGTCAAACAAAATCTTCCCTAGGCGAACGCACATTTGATAAATCTAGAACCCGTTGTCCCCAGTGTAATAATCACCTGGCTAAAATTAAGAGTAACAAGGTGAAAAAGAAATACTTCCTTAAATGTGTGAGTGGTTGCGATAACGTGGTTTTGTTTTGGAGCGAATACAGTAAAACTTGGGTACCACCTCGTTCCACAGGGGGTAAAGATAGTCAAGACAAAAGTATTCAAAAGCCTCCAGCTAAGATAACTAAATATTCTTGTCCCGTATGCAAGAAACCCCTAGAAGAGTATGCTTATGTAAAAGATGGGCAACATAAAACAATGTTGCGGTGTTCTCAATCTCAGTCACGCAATGATAAAAAACACAAAGATGTGGCTTATTTCAACACAGCAAAAGGGTGGTGGAGTCCCAAATTTGGGGAATTGAAATTTTAGGATTGAAGATGAAATAAAATACAAAACCTCACCCTGTCCTGTCGGACATCCCTCTCCGCGAATTCGGAGAGGGAAGGATTTTTGTGTAGTAAAAAGCGAGGGTGAGGTTCAATTGTAGAGAGAGCATATTATTTAATCTGCCTCCCCAACCTACATTTATTTTTTATTCCCAGAGTGACAGAAAAGGGCTAAGCTGCTACGCACCTTGAAAGACAACGATAATTTATACCCATGTACTTAACCGTGATGGAAAAGCTGTCCGCAGTCCCCTAAATTAGAGATAATATTTCTATGATTCAGTAATTCTCTATCATCTATGACTCAAGCCATACCCAAGCTCGTAACCTTTGAAGAATTCGTCGATTGGCTACCCGAAAATACCGGAGTACGCTACGAACTACATAATGGGAATATTGTTGAAATGGCACAACCAGTAGGAGATCATGAAGAAGTAAAGGGTTTTTTGACAATAAAACTTAGTGCTTCCATAGATCGATTAAACCTCCCCTACCTCATCCCCAACCAAGCTATAGTTAGACCACTGGAAAAAGATTCTGGTTATTTTCCAGATGTGTTGGTGCTAAATCGTGCAAATCTGGCAAATGAACCATTGTGGAAAAAACAATCTACCGTGAGTTTGGCTGCATCCATACCTTTGGTAATTGAGGTTGTATCAACCAACTGGCGGGACGATTACTACATAAAATACGCTGATTACGAAGAAATGGGTATCCCTGAATACTGGATTATAGATTATGCGGCCTTGGGTGGACGTAATTTTATCGGTAATCCCAAACAACCTACTATCTCTGTTTGTAATTTGGTTGATGGAGAATATCAGATCACCAAGTTTCGAGACAATGATAGTATTATCTCCCAAATCTTTCGGGAATTGAAACTCACCCCAAACCAAATTTTTCAAGCCGGTTTGGTGTAGCATTTAGGAGCATACAAGCGATCGCTCATCAGCTATCCTATATAATTTTTAAAGGGCGAACGATGGGAATCGAACCCACGAATGGAGGAACCACAAACCTCTGCCTTAACCACTTGGCCACGCTCGCCGTATTTCTGAATGATTATAGCACTGTTTGCAGCTTTTGATCCAGTTTTTTTGGCAGGAACGGAGTAAGTTAAGCTAAAGTCTACAAAAAACAAGTAAACTACAGTTAGCAACGATGAAACCTGCAAACATTATCACATATACGGGAACAGTAGGGTTAGCCGTTTTGGGCATATTGATGGCAATTACTAATCCCAGTCAACCAAAGTACGAGCAATATGCAGTTCTCAGGCTGACAGAATACTTAAAGGATAATGTTTGTGTCAAAAGCCCAAGTATATTAGAAAATCTGGTGAATATAAATTGCAATAAGTTAGTAGATAAGGCTAATCCACAAATCAAGGAACTGATTGCAGCCACGACAAAAAGACACAACTATGTTATATTCAGCGTTTATCGGACTGATTTAGAACTTAACTCTTGGGTTCCTGGTTATACCTTTGAAACCATGGGAGCTTTCAATAATTTTTATATATATAAGGCTCAAAAACGATAATTTATAGCAGTTGACAGTTGACCGGTTGCACAATCCAATAATGATAAAGGTGGCGAGGTATTGTTATGGGAAACAGGAAACAGGAAACAGGAAGCAGATATCGCTATCTATTAATTTTCAATCCGTTGCAAATTTAAATAAAAAGTGTTTGAACGTAGTAATGAGACTTATAGTGTCAGACACCAACTACAGATCTTGACACGCAGCTTTAGTCCTAGATTATTTCCCTGGATCGGCAAATACTAAATAATTGTATAGTTATCAAAAAATGGTAATCGGTAAGAACAAACAATTCCCTTACCCATTACTGATTACCATTTGCTGCCTACTACTTCATGTATTGACTTGCCAGTTTCATCAAGTCTGCCATATCCACATCTCCATCCCCATCAGCATCAAGGAAGCTAGCGAGAATAGGATTATTTGCGGCTTGGGCACCACCAGCTTTGATAAACTTAAGAACTACAGGCACTAACATTGGTAACATCTGTTGAATCTGACTCAAATCTAAGCCGGTACGCTGGGCAACATTATCTATTACTTGCTGCTGCATTGCTCCTGAGAACAGGGAGGTGACGGCTTGTGGATTGGGAGAAGTACCCGCAAATTTATTTACCAATTCTTCTACGGCACCTGTTCCTTCATTAGCTTGCTTTTGTTGTAATGCAGAGCGCACTTGATTACCTACTATTGATAAAGCCGACTGCATAGTTGATGAATCTGTGTCAGTACCAGCCAACATGCTGCCAATTTGAGCTAATTCACCTAGTTGCCCAGCATTTCCAGCTGCACCTAAAATTTGATCGAAAAGTCCCATGGGTTTATTTTTCTTGAATAGGATGGTTTTATCAACACTAGATTGTGCCATGGTATTTGCTACACACATCTCCAGTGTTAGAAAAAAATAAGATTTTATAGTTGTTAGTTGACAGTTGTTAGTTGTTAGTTGATGGTTGACACTTCGACAAGCTCAGTGCGAGCAGTTGACAGTTGTTAGTGAAAAGTCTTTCCATCACTCCATCACTGCCAGCTTTTTCTTGACAACAGCTTGTAATTCTTGGGATAATCCATCCGTAAACTGGGGATATACTGGCAATCTCGGTACTAAATCCCACCCCACACCTTGTAAAATTTCCCTTAATTCCTGTTCTTGGATATGAGGATAATCGGGGTTAACTTCATCCTTGGGACTAATTCCCCCAAAATCCCTAGCACCAGACTCCACACAAGCTATTAACCATTGACTGTCCCGGACTAAATTTGGTGGGATTTGAATGGTAATATCTGATGGTAATATTTGACGAGCTTGAGTAATTATTGCTGGTAATTTATACGGGTTAAAGGCTGGGGCATCAAAGCTTTGTTGAGTTCCAGGACTATGGGGTTGTAAAATCACTTCTTGAATGTGACCATAGTCCTGATGAGCTTTAGCTATGGCTTCCAGGGTTTCCCAGCAATCATCCTCTGTTTCCCCAATTCCCAGGAGCAAACCTGTGGTAAAAGGTATTTGTAACTCACCTGCCCATTGTAATTGTTGTAACCTGAGTGTTGGTAACTTACTCGGTGCGTGTTTGTGGACTGTATGCAATAACTCGGGGGTTAATTGTTCTAACATCAACCCCATAGACACATTCACCTGCTTTAATTTTTGCATTTCTGCAAAACTTAATGGCCCAGCGTTGGTATGGGGTAAAAATCCCATTTCCAGTGCTAACTCACATAAATCATAAATTCGCTGGAACCAATTTTGACGCTGGGGGGAATTGGGATGTACTTCTCCACTGAGGATGAGAATTTCACAAACATTTTGAGTTTGTAACTTTTGCAAAATTCTGGTGGCTGTTGATAAGCTCATCCAAGGACTTTGCCCAGGTTCCGTGCGAAAATTACAGTAACTACAACGGTTAAAGCACTCGTATGTCGGCACAATTGTATAAGCAGGGCTGTAGGTGACAATTCGAGTATTGGTGATTGATGTAGTCATTTAATTTAAATAAACGATTATAGCGGTTTCAAGCAATCCCTAAAACCCAGTAATATCATGTCCGTTTAAATAATCGTCATTGCGACCGAAGGGAAGCAATCCCAAAGACCTTGTGTTCGCGGAGCGTGCCCGTTAGGGCTTATGCGTCTTTTCACTTCGTTCCACTCGCAATAACATACTATGGGTATGCCCCCGGACATGATATAATACCCAATAATAACCCCGACTTTCGGGAAAAGTCGGGGTTCTGGGGCTGTCCATTTTTACGCATTAAACAAGATTGCTTAGATTGCATATAAAATTAACGGCATTGCTGAATCAGGATATAAAACGTCAAAATCATCTTTATTTTCCCTTGTAACTTTGCGCCTTTGCGTCTAATGCGTGAGATAAATTCATATTTGAATAGCAGCAACGCTAAATTAACAATAAGCCATCTCCTGTTGTTTAGCATAAATATTCTTCAGATGCTTTTTAACAGTATTAATACTAATGTATAGCTTATTTGCAATTTCTTGATAGGAGAAACTTGCCCGTCTGAGCAACCATACTTCTGCTTCACGATTAGTTAAACCATACATTTGCACATCTGCAATCGCCACATTTTGACTGAATTGATAGCTATCCTCTAAACTGACTAGGAGCAAGTCATCATTGCCATCGTTCAATTCTAACCATTTAGCACGAATTTGTAATTTCACCCCTGGTGTAACTAGTAACTCAGATTCAATACAAATCTTAGTTCCAGGAAACATTTCCCGACTGTCGATTAAAGACTGACAAACACGCCAAACTTCATGGGGTAGTTCAATTCCTGGTTCGTCAGCAGGAATTAATTCCTGACAAAGACGATTGGCAAATTCATTTCCATGAACTACTTCCCCCTCTCTTGTCAAAATGAGAACCCCATCAGCTAAACTTTCGAGTGCTGCTTGTAACAAGTATTCCGGTAGTACGTGCGATCGCTTTAATTTTACTGGATTACCGTTAAAAATATTTCTTTGGATAGATGTTTTATTAAAATTTTTTCTAATGATGGTAGAACGCATGACAGAAACTCCTAGATGCAATAGAAACTCAGAGATACCGATTTATTTATCCGGTATGTAATTAAGTACATTGTGCATCTAGGAATTCTGTATATACAATGAGCAAGCTGTCAGCCAATCAAACACTGTGAAGTGGAATTTTGTGGGCGGTATTTTGCAGAATTTAACTGAAGTAAGGTGAAGTTTTTCTACAACAGAGTGATTGCATCCCATAACTAGGAAATAATAAAGGTAGAAAATTTAACCAACACAATCGGTAAATCCAAAATTGGAGAAAAAATCTGCCAGAGAATTCTGCCATGAATCCAGTAAATATTGATAAGTGGTTTCCACCCGAACAGCAGCGTAAATATGTCTCTCTATTGAAAACAAAGGTAGGTGTAACCCGCCGTAGAGCAGAATATTTTGTCAAACTCTGGGCTTATTTGCTCCTCAAACAACATGAACAGCGGGGTAAACCCCTCAAGCCTCCTTTAATTAAGCTAGATTTACCAGAGGGTTTTGTACCTTGCACCCATAGGGAAGCCCATGAACTTTTTTACAGTCACCAAGACAGGGGAAGCGAAAGAGCGGCGGGAATGATGTTAGATAAGCTCGTAGCCCTAGGACTAATTGAAAAAGACTTTGATGGGAACAATACCTGCATCCGTATTCCTTCATCCTTAGCAACCATAGATAACTCTCCACCAACTCCCAAAGATATATCTATAGTTGCAGACATCTTTAATCCCCGCACAGATGCCATTCCCGTTGCTAGTTTCTTGGCTCGTAACTACAACTGGATGAATAAAAAAACTACCGCCGTACCCCAAAGGATTGCCAGGATTCTCCGTAATTGGTCAGCACAATATCCTACTGGGATGAGGGTTATACGTCGCGAAGATAATCAAGACCCCGTTGGATTTTACCTACTATATCCTACAACAATGGCATCGGAAGAAAATTTTTTCCTCCCGCCCAGTAAAAGTTTACATCTGAGCACCACCAATGATAAAGACCCGATTCAAATGGCAAAACCGGGCGATGGCAATTGTACTTCTATTTTTGTCCGTAGCTGTCAAATTGATGCTCGTTATCAAAATCGCGATCGCTTTTATCTATTATTAACAGATGCCCAAGCAACTTTGAAGCAGATGCAAGCAGATTTCCCCAATCTCTGCGATTTGTATACTTTAGCCATCAATCCCAGCGCAGAGGAATTAGCATCAGCAGTGGGTTTTCAGAAAACAGGCTCCGATCCCCAGTCATCCCTTTACTGGATGTACATGGCGTTGGATAAGTTTTTGGCGTTGGATATGGCAATAGCTATCTCTTCTCTCAAGTTCAACTAGGAAATCACCTTTATATATAGATAGGACTTACGCAACTGGCATATTTTTTGGCGTAGGGTGCGTGAGATGCGAAAATATTTGAACGTAGCAATAAGACTTATA
>JASJCX010000181.1 GCA_030065255.1 Calothrix sp. MO_167.B42
GAACTGAGAACACCTTTAAATGGTATTTTAGGCTTTACTCAAATCCTCCAACGGGATCCCAATCTTACGGCTAACCAGTGTAATGGTGTTGACATTATCCATCGTTCTGCGGAACATCTGCTGATTCTCATCAACGACATACTCCATCTGTCAAAAATCGAAGCCGGAAAATTAAAATTAGAGTTCAGTGATTTTCATTTTCCCGTATTTTTAGAGAACTTGATGGCGATTATTCGTGTCAGTGCTGAACAAAAAGGTATTTCCTTTAATTACCAACCACAATCCTCCTTGCCAACTATCATCAAATGTGATGAAACTCGTCTACGACAAGTCTTACTGAACTTACTTAATAATGCAGTTAAATTTACTAAAACTGGTGGTGTAGTCTTCAAAGTGAGCTACAAAAATCAAAAAATTCGCTTTCAAGTTGAAGATACAGGCATTGGTATTCCGACAAACCAATTATCAGAGATATTTTTACCTTTCCAACAATCTGTTGATAGCAAATCACCAAACGAAGGAGCGGGACTGGGTTTAACCATTAGCCAAAATATTGTCCAGCTCTTAGGGGGAGAAATCCAAGTAACTAGCACTGTTGGTAAAGGAAGTAGCTTTTGGTTTGATTTACATTTACCAGAAGTAAAAATGCCCAGAAAATCGCCACAAACTCACCTAAATCATCGTCGCATTGGTGTCAGAGGTAAAGCACCCAAAATTTTAGTTGTAGATGATAAAGCCAACAATCGCGCTGTACTAGTAAATTTTCTCACATCTTTGGGTTTTGCTGTTTTTGAAGCCAGCAATGGTGAGGAGGGTTTGCAGATAGCTCAGAGAAATAAACCAGATTTAGTATTATTGGACTTAGTAATGCCCGTTTTAGATGGCTTTGAAATGGTCAGACGGTTGCAATCAGACCAAAACTTACAAGACTTGGTTATTATTGCCACTTCTGCTAGTGTACTACCATTAGACCAATCTTTAAGTTATCAGGTAGGTTGTCATGCTTTTTTACCTAAGCCTGTTCGTTTTGAGCAACTTTTAGAATTATTAGAAACTCATTTGCGACTGGAGTGGATTTATGAACAAGACTTGAAAATACAAACAAAAAAACCAGAAAAAAAACAAGACTCTGCTTATCCTGTATGTGACTTTATTATTCCTCCCCAGCAAGAAATAGCTATTTTATTAGACTTAGCAATGAAAGGTGATATCGGGGAAATCCTAGAAAAGATTACGGAGTTAGAACAACTCAATCATGAATTTGCTGGTTTTACTCAAAAAATACGTTTATTCTCGGAAAGTTTTCAGGAACAGAATCTTCTTCAATGCTTGCAAGAATATATAGGAAATTAGGAATGAATTATACATCTATCAATAATCATACAATTTTGATTGTGGATGACACATTGAGCAATTTGCAAGTATTATTCACATATTTAAAAGATATTGGGTTTAAAGTATTAGTCGCTCAAAATGGAGAAAGTGCCCTCAAAAAAGCAGCATATGCACTTCCAGATTTAATTTTATTAGATATCTTAATGCCTGGGATTGACGGGTTTGAAGTTTGTCGCCAATTAAAAACAGAAAAATCAACCAAAGATATTCCAGTGATTTTTATGACTGCAATTTCCGAAACAGTGAATAAAGTCAAAGGATTTCAATTAGGCGCAGTAGATTTTGTTACCAAACCAATTGAGCAAGAAGAAGTTTTAGCCCGTATCCAAACCCATCTTCATCTGCAAACACTTCGTCAGCATCTGCAAACTCAGAACCAAAAATTACAGAAACAAGCTGAGGAAGAAAGACTGCTGTTTACCCTATCTGAGCGAATTCGCCAATCTTTGGACATAGAATCAATTCTTAAAACAGCAGCAACGGAAGTCCAGCAATTTTTAAATTGCGATCGCGTTTTGATTAATCGCTTTCAAGATGGTGGTTCTTTTATAGAAGTGGAATCTGTTGCTGATGGCATTGAGCCTGTTTTATATAGAGTAAAACAGGACTACTTCTTAACACCAGAAGAATATGAGAACTATCAACAAGGTGGAATTCAGGCGATTGAAGATATTAAGTCAGCCAATCCTAGCTGTTGTTGCGCTAAATTTTTAGACCAGTGTGGGGCAAAAGCTACTTTAGTCATGCCCATTGTACTCACAACTGAGTCAGAAAATTCCAAACACAATGGAGTATGGGGCTTGTTGATTTTACATCATTGTCGCAGTACTAGACAATGGAATGCCCAAGAGATTGATTTACTCAAGCGTTTGGCAAGCCAATTAGCCATTGCTCTGGTGCAAGGCTCACTATACCAAAAATTAGCAACAGCTAACCAAGAACTCAAACAACTTGCTATTTCCGATCCCTTAACCGGAGTTTTCAACCGCCGTTACTTTGACGAACATCTTACCCAAGAATGGCTGAGGCTGGTACGCAATGGTAGTCCATTATCATTAATTATGTGTGATGTGGATTGTTTTAAGGCCTATAACGATACCTATGGCCATCTAGATGGGGATGAATGTTTGCAACTAATTGCTCGGACAATATCTCATGTTGTCAAACGCACAGCAGATTTTGTCGCTCGGTACGGGGGAGAAGAATTTGTGGTAGTTTTACCCGATACAGATTTGCAAGGAGCCCATCAAGTCGCAGAAAAAATCTCTACTCAAATTCAAAATTTGAAAATACCCCATTCCCATTCTTCAGTAGGATCTACAGTCACTCTCAGTATGGGAGTAGCTACCACCATTCCCAGTCAAGAATATAATTATGGTTTGCTAATTGAAGCAGCAGATAAAGCCCTCTATTTGGCTAAAAGTCAAGGAAGGGGTCGTGTGGAACTTTATCAAGATGACTTATCCCCAGAAAAATCCAGGCAATATTATGAGCTGCCCTGGATTAGGAAATTACGTCAAGCTTTTGAAGAAAATCGCTTTTGTTTATATGCTCAGTCAATTAAATCTTTGCAAGGAAATCCCCCCGTTGAGCATTTTGAAATCTTATTAAGATTATCAGACGATGACGGTAAAATGATCTTACCAACAGATTTTCTGGCAATAGCAGATAGTTATCATCTCATGCCCAAAATAGATCGTTGGGTAATTGAGAATCTTTTTGCTTATTTAGCACTATCTGATTGCCAATTTTACCAAAATTGCTGGTTTTCAGTCAATCTTTCTGGGGCAACACTGAATGATAACAATTTTTTAGATTTTGTCTGCCAACAGTTTGCAAAATATAACCTTCCTCCTCACATATTTTGCTTTGAGATTACTGAAACAGTGGCTATTTCTAATTTACCCAAAGCTTGCGAGTTTATTAATTCTCTCAAAGCCTTAGGTTGTCACTTCGCCCTAGATGATTTTGGTACTGGTATGTCGTCCCTAGCCTACTTGAAAAATTTACCAGTGGATTATTTGAAAATTGATGGATCTTTCATCAATAATATTACTAAAGATCCAGTTGCCAAAGCAATGGTAAGAGCTATAAACCAGATAGCAAAGGTTATGGGTTTATACACTATTGCCGAATTTGTAGAAAATGATTTTATTCTTGATACTATTAAAGAACTGGGAGTAGACTACGCCCAAGGATATTATTTTGGTCATCCTGAAATCTTAGGTTCTTTCGGAAAAAGTGGCAGACTGACAAAAAATAGCTTTGCAAATATTTGCTAAAGTTTAAACAAATAGATGAAAGGCAGTAATTTGGAATCTTTATGAGTACACAGCTTTTGTTCTATGATTACAAAAATCAAATATAATTTCTACAATTGAATTAACCCAACACTAATAGCTTATAAGTTGAGCTATTATAATTTTATGTTTTACATTGTCTTCCTTTAGGTGTGGCATCAGGATAAAAAGTAACTATTCCCCGATTACGTCTGACAAATACTGAAGGGAAAGTTTTCCCTGTTTCCCTATCTTGAACATTAAAAATACAAGCTCCTTCTGTGTTCCCTTGGAGTTTAAATATTTTTGTTGCATCAATCAACATCTCTTCAGCGTTGCTGAGGTAGGGATAACCTTTAATCACATCTCTAACTAGGCGATTGTTTTGCTTTAATACTACGCCCATGGTGTAAATTACCCCAGGAACAACCTCCTCTCGCCGGGAATTTCTAGGTAATCTACCACCAATACCTTGATTTTGGATTTGTAAATATCTACCATAAAAATGTAACCCACCAATGTCATTGGCGTTGTAAATTTCTCCACAAAAAACATGTTCAAAGCCTTTGCGTTGAAACCAAATATGAGTTACATCTTGGACAAATTCCGATTGACGACGACGGTTTGGACGTAATTCACCTCCAGTTGCTTGTTGCAGTTTTTTGACAACATCTGGATAATTGGATAAAAGCTGTTTAAATTTATATGGCTCTACTCTTGTACCCATAGAACCACAAACTTTTAAGACAGCTCGGTCAAAATTATTTAAAATTGGTGGTGGTGGTGAAATATCTAACTTTTTTCCAGGAGGAAAAGCTACTGGAACTGGGTTATTTGTATTATCAAAGAAAGGTAAAAATTTGTCATTTGTTTCTGCCTGAACTTGAACTGCAAGTATCAGAATAGAAAGTGGGAATAAAATTGCTAATTTACTGATTCGTCTCATTGCACCCCTTGATTTTAGTATTTTGATGATTCAGTGAAAATACTTGTGTACCATAACATATATTTTATTTTGTTTTGATATAAAAATCCAGGTAAATGCTGATGTCACCTAGTGAGTAAGTAATGTTTTAATGTTACAAAGCCAGTAATACTAATATGCATTCATTATCAGTACTCAAATACTTGTGAGTTGAACAATAATGTTTAATAAAGGAAATTTCACTCTTTTAATGATATTTTTACTCATATTTATCGGTTTTGGAGATAATTTTCTCCCCAAACCTTTAAATAATGCAAGTTTTCACACTCGAACCACAATCAATAATTTTATTGTGGGTATGTTCCCCACTTGGGAACCAAAGGTAAAACCCCACCAACGCACAGAAAAAGCTGTAGAGGAAATTCAAACAGATGGTAAAAGGAAGTAGCAAACAATGAATGGATAGAAAAACGCTCGCGAGCGTTTTTCTATTTTTTGTTTATGCTTCCATATCTTTAGGACTTACGCAACTGGCATATTTTTTGTAGGGTGTGTGACGTTGCAAAAAGATTTGAACATAGTAATGGACTTGTAGCGTCACGCACCAACCACTAATTGTGACAATTGCGTAAGTCCTGATCTTGATTCATCTACCTTTACCCAACAAAATAACTCGGATAGTTTTAAAAGCGATCGCTAAATCCAACCAAATGGAATAATTCTTGATGTAGTAAAGGTCATAAGCTAGCTTTTCATAGGCATCTTCTACCGATGCACCATAGGGATATAACACCTGTGCCCAACCAGTGATTCCTGGTTTCACCAAATAACGTAGTTCGTAGTAGGGAATGGCTTCTTTTAGTTGGACATCAAATTCTGGTCGTTCTGGACGGGGGCCAATTAGACTCATGTCCCCTCGGAGTACGTTCCAAATTTGTGGTAATTCATCAATTCGCGTCAGCCTTAACCAGTAACCAACTCTGGTGATTCGAGCATCTCGTTTCTCTGCCCATTTTGCTCCTTGCTTTTCTGCATTTTCATACATGGAGCGGAATTTGTAAACTCTGAATGTTTGACCGTTCTGACCTGTTCTGATTTGACTATAGAACACAGAACCTGGACTGTCTAACTTAATTAGTAGTGCAGTGAGTAACATAATTGGAAATAAAATTACAAGTAATATACTTGTCAGGATTATGTCTCCAAACCGCTTTATTCTCATTGAAAAGCTACTAGACATCAAGTTAAAGCCCGCACTAAAAGTTAACCACTTCTTCTGTAATATAGATGAAGGAATTTTGTACCATAAGCTTTCGTAAAAATCTGATAGCCTATAGATGGGTATACCTTGTAGTCGCATTTGCATTAACTGCTGTAGTTGTGATTCGGAAAACTTAATGTGGCTGGCAAGTATTACTGCCGACAAGGACTTTTGATTCCAGACTGATAAATCGCTCAGGGGACCTAAGTAATTGATGCGACTATCTGCTATCTGATGCATATCTTGACCAGGTTCAGCCAGTACAAATAGTCGCCCCAATGGATTGAGTGCTAGTAATTTTTGAACCAATTGGATCGCGTTTTCGTCTGCACCCAGGATCAACCAATTACTTTGCCGAGCATGGGAGCGCAACCATTTAACTGCCATTACACGTAACATCACTGCCCAAATGGTAAAGATTACCAGGGCTAGTAACAAAACACCGCGCGCCGTCAGTGTGTTATTCCACCAAGCACCAGATAGATAAATTAATGCAGAGGTGAACAAAGCAACCACCACCATGCCCAGTAGGATACGATATGGTGCCCGCAAACCTACAATTTGAGTTTCTGGATGATAAGCATCGGCCAAATAAAGCCCTGTCAGAACCAACAAGGCAAAACCACAAACCAAGGGATCTAACAGATAAAGTGGTTCACCTAGACGTAACCAATGGGCGATCGCCAAACATATAAATACACCAAAAATATCCCCCAACAATAATAATACAGGTAGACTACGTACTACATTCAGTAGCCTAGTATTTCCTGGGGAATTAATCCGATTTGTAAATGATAATGACATAGATGTTCTTGTACCCAGTTTTGAGATTGTCATTTGGTACAAGCACCCTAACTCTTGAGATTCAGTAATCCTGAACTCTAACTCTATGGCATCATAAATCACGATCAAATTAAACAAATTTGATCTGGTTTATTTTCTTCTAATGGTCTATATCATTAATTTAGAAGAGCGAGTCACTTTCACAACTCTAACTTGAAGATGATTTTGGCAATTAGCAGCCACATATCTTACACCTGGTTACGAAAAATCAAGGGTGTTAACCTTTAATTTTTTCAACAATCTTGTGGTGCAAGATGTGAATCACAATTCATGACACAGACCATGAGGTATCTGTATTAATAGATTACCAAAAAGAATTGAACAAAATGTAAAAATATTTGTAATGATAATTACTACGTAATAAAACTTATGATAAGTTATGCTTTTATTGTTGTAAATTATACAATAAGTAGTTAAGTCAAGAAAAATATGTAAATTTTTGATAAAGGAGTTGAAAAATAGGTTGACAAATCAGTAGCTATTCTGTAAATCATAGTCAGGAAGTGATAAATATTATATGTATCTTCAGAAAAATCAACACATCTTGCTTGATAAGTTTCTGACATCTACTAAAATTAATTACTTAATCGTATTTATTAGTCCTGGCAAATGAGGGTTGGGGTGCAAGTCTATTGATCGTTCACGTAACTTTTGTGACTTGTAGTATGTATGCCTGCTAACGAAGAAGACAACGACTATATCGATCTACAACAATATTTGCTAGTTATCAAAAGACGTTGGCTGGCAACTACCCTAGTGGTTGGTTCTGTCTCTAGCCTAACGGGATTAATCACCTTCAGCCAAAAACCAGTGTATGAAGCCCAAGGAAAACTACTATTAAAGCAGGAAAGTGGAGCTTCTTCCCTGACTGGTTTGAGTCAGAAGGTGGGTGAGTTGAGTGGTTTGACTAACACCAGTAATCCCATAGAGACAGAAGCAGAGGTAATTCGCTCAAACCCTTTGATTGAGAAAACCATTAATAAGTTTCAGTTACAGGATAAACAAGGTCAACCCTTAGAAATTGATGCTTTTTTTAGTAACCTAAAGGTGAAAGGTGTTCGGGGTACTGATGTAATGGAAATTTCCTACAAAAGTACCGACCAAGAACAAGCAGCTGCGATCGTTAATTATCTGATGGATGCTTACCTAGAAAATAATATCCAGGTTAACCGAGCAGATGTTACCGCAGCTAAACAATTCCTTCGCAAGCAATTACCACAAATAGAAGCCAGGGTAGTTAGGGCAGAAGCAGCTTTACGTCGCTTTAAAGATGCTAATCAGGTAGTTTCTTTACAAGAAGAGGCAAAGGTTGGAGTAGAGGCACTCAAGGATTTTACCGAGGAAATTACTAAAGCTCAAGCTCAATTGGCAGGCACTAAAAGCCGTTCTCAGGGATTACAGAGTCAATTACAATTAACTCGTCAACAAGCAGTTAGTCTAACTAGTCTCAGCCAATCTCCTGGAGTGCAGCAGGTATTAACAGAATATCAAAAGGTGCAAGATGACTTAGCTGTAGCCAAGACTCGTTTAACCGAGGAACACCCAACAGTCAGAAACTTAGCCAATAAGGGATTGGCTTTGAAACAACAATTAGAAAAAAGGGTAGTCAATATAGTCGATAGTCCTGAATCTATCCCGGAAAAAAATTTGCAAATAGGAGAATTAAAACAGACTATAACTGAAGAATTAGTCAAGTCGGAAGTGGAAAGATTAGCCTTGGAACAACAGGTAGGAGTATTACAAAAGACGTTTTTATCCTATCATGCCAGAATGAAAGCTCTACCTCGACTGGAGCAATTACAAAGAGCTTTAGAGCGTAAGTTACAGGTAGCACAGTCTACTTATCAACAGGTACTTAAACAATTACAAGAAGTGGAGGTTGTTGAGCAGCAACAATTGGGTAATGCTCGAACTATTTCTCCAGCTTTAGTGCCACAAAAGCCGATTTCTCCCAAAATAAAGTTAAATTTAGCTTTGGGTGGATTTTTAGGGGTACTTTTAGGAATAGGTACAGCCTTGCTGTTGGAAGCTATGGATAAGTCCTTAAAAAATGTGGAAGAGGCCAAGCGGTTGTTAGGTGTTCCTTTGTTGGGAAGTATTCCTCGGGTGGGTGATAAGGGTAAGAAAAAACTGGAGGAAGGACACGAAGAGTTACCTGTACTCAATAGTCCCTATTCTCCCGTAAATACAGCCTTTGAGATGTTGCGAACTAATTTGAGTTTCACCGTCTCTGACAAGGAGTTACGGATAATTGCGGTGACTAGTTCTTGTCCCAATGAGGGTAAATCGTTTGTTTCTGCCAATTTAGCAGTAGCTATATCCCAATTAGGCAAACGGGTATTGTTAATTGATGCAGATATGCGTCGTCCCCGACAGCAGAAAATTTGGCAACTAACGAATTTGTCTGGTCTGAGTAATGTTTTAGTCAACCAGGCACAACTATCAAATACAGTTCAAGAGGCTTTAGTGACCTTAGATGTGTTAACTGTGGGGAAAATTCCACCCAACCCAGTGACTATATTAGATTCTCAACGCATGGGGACTGTGATTGAGGAGGCGACTAATGATTATGATTTTGTGATTATTGATACTCCGTCTTTGACTGCGGTGGCGGATGCGTTGGTGGTTGCTAAATTTGTGGATGGGATGTTGATGGTGGTGCGTCCTGGGGAGGTTGATTCTGGAGCAGTGACTACGGCGAAGTCTGTACTGGAGCAGGCGAAGGTGAATGTTTTGGGAATGGTGGTGAATGGTGTGAGTGGTGATCATGGTTATGGTGGTTACTATTATTCCAAGGGTTATTACGGTAATAGAGAGAGTAAAGAAGGAGTAGGGATTCAGGTAGGGTAAAGGATTGAATAGCTTTTCTCTCAATCTGCTTAACCCAAACTCTGGTTAATATCGGATTTTTCTAACCATTTAGTCAGATTTTGAAGTAATTTATCCAACGAGAATATTTTTAGTGAACAATAACTTCCTAAAGAATGGTTTCTATAATGCTGCTGCGGGAGTAATCAAAATCGGACTAGCCGTACTTTCAATTCCCATACTAATTCGGATGCTGGGAATTGAGGAATATGGGTTGTGGACACTGGCTTATGCAGTAGTACAAGTTGTGAATTTAGCCGAAGCAGGTCTTTCTGTCGCAACTACAGTATTTGTCTCACAGGACATAGTAAAAGAAGATGCCGATGATTTATCAAATTCTCTTTCAGAAACATTGACTGTAACCTTTGGGGGGATGCTGATATTTGCAACACTTGCTGCTATTGCCTTGTTATTTGGTGCTGAAGTAATTGTTAGTTTATTTCCTAAATTAGAGCAAGTGCAAAAGCTAACAATTCAACATAGTTTACAGATTGGTGGGTTAGTAGTATGGGCACGATTACTCCAACGGGTTTTGATTGGTGTAGAACAAGCCTATCAACGTTATGACTTGACAAATTTACTCAATACAATTGAGTCGCTCTTGTTTTATTTTGGAATGTTAATAGTGACTTGGCTAGGAGGACGGACAATCGCCCTGATGCAGTGGCAAGCTGTAGTAGCTATAGCAATTTTATTGAGTCATGTATGGGTATTCCGGATTTTAATCCATAACATGAAACTGCACATAAACTGGAATCAAAAAAGAGGATTAGTAATAGCTCGATATAGTTTGATGACTTGGCTAACCTCCTTGGGGGGAATGATTTTTGCTAGAGGTGATCGCCTAGTTGTAGGAGCTGTATTAGGCTCTCAGGTATTGGGAGTTTATGCAACAATTATCGATCTCACAGCAGTGATTAGTCTATTATCAGATTTACCTGTGCAGCCTTTACTTCCTGCTCTCAGCAAGATGGTGACAATACTAGATAAAGATAAAACTAAGTTACAACAACAGATTAAGCAAGCAGTTGAAATTAATACACTAGTTGCCTTAGGGCTAGGAACTGTATTTTTTACAATGGCACCGTTTCTAATGCATGTAATGCTTGGAGAGGTAGTTACCAGTGAATATATTCTGGCATTCCGAATAGAGATTGTCATTTATGCACTCTTGTCATTGCATGGAGTAGGATATTACATTTTGTTCAGTGTGAATGCACTTGTAGAGAATTTCGTAATTCAGTTATTTAGTAGCCTACTTTCTATTGGGTTAATTTTTATATTATCAAATAGGCTTGGATTAATAGGTTCGGTTTCAGGTAATGTCGGATTTATGTGTGTTTTGTCAATTATTTTTTTTGCAATGAAGCATCTCAACATAAATCAAGGTCTTTGGTTAAGATGGTATATTCTTCCATTATTTTATTTTATTATCTTTGTTATCATTGGATTTATTATTAAGGATAAATTTGAGCTTTTTGTAGGTTTATTTGTTGTAGAAATCATCATGTTATTTAAGTGGTTTATTGATTCTCAGAGAAAGGGAATATATGTCTAAAATAGCCCATTTTTTCAATT
>JASJCX010000182.1 GCA_030065255.1 Calothrix sp. MO_167.B42
TTGACTATGGATAAGCAAGCTACCTTGGAAAAGTTGCGGGAGATTCGCAAAAATCAAAATTCGATTATCGCCTCGGAAGTTAACTTTATCCGCCAAAATCGCGTCGATCTCATTCTGGCTGATATTCCCTTTTTAGCAGCCAAAATTGCCAAAGCTGCTGATATTCCCTGCTACATGATGAGTAACTTCGGCTGGAATTTGATTTACCGGGATTGGGGTGGTGAGTTCATCGAAATTGCTGATTGGATTGATGAATGTTATTCTCATTGCGATCGCTTGTTTCGTTTTCCCTTCCATGAACCCATGTCAGCTTTTCCCAATATTACCGATGTGGGTTTACCTGGTGGTTCTCCCCGCTATCAACCAGATAAAATTAGAACCGTTTGGGGAATAGATAACCCACCAGAAAAAACTGTTTTACTAACCTTTGGTGGCTTGGGTTTACAAGGCATCCCTTACCATAACTTGGCTCACTTCCCCGACTGGCAATTTATTACCCTAGATAAATTTGCCCCTGATTTACCTAATTTGATTAAAATTAACGAACCTAAATATCGCCCAGTGGATTTAATGCCAATTTGTGGGCGAATTATTTCCAAACCAGGATTTAGCACATTTTCGGAAGCGACAAGGCTGGGAACTCCCATTGTTTCCGTAACCCGCGACACTTTTGCCGAAGGAGCTTTTTTGTTAGAAGGAATTACCAACTATAATCAACATCAAATTATTTCTCCATCAGAATTTTTTGATGGTAACTGGGATTTTCTCCATCAACCACTCACACCACCCCGAAAGCCAGAACCCATTGCTAAGGATGGAAATGAAATTATAGCTAATGCTGCGATCGCATATCTACAAAAACAATCATAAATTGCTCCTATGAAAAAGCTATTGATAATTATTAAGTATAAGAAGTTGATTATTTAATATTGATTTGTGATGAATGACCAATTATGAATTCCGATCCAGAGTCCACAAATGTATCTAATTTGACTCTAAACCTCGCCTCCCAAGATATACGTCGAGTCTTAGATAAACAAAAAGAAGAACGGCAAATTTTACTGACACAAACCAATATCCTGTTTGTCGTCAACACTGCTTTGTTGAGCGCCTTGACTATTTCCAAACTAGTTTCTATATTCAGCCTTTTTAGTGCAATTGAAGTAGGGCTATTTTTGACCAATTTTACATTGTTGATTAACGCTTTATTACCCCGTCAATTTGTGGTGACACCTAACCTAGGAAGTGAAAAATTCCTAGAAACCTATTTAGGGATGCAACCAGAAGAATACCAGGTGCAGATGCTAGTTAACCTGGTAGAGACGTATAATGCAAATAGACAACCATTGAATGACATATCTCAATCGTTGTTTTATGCTGCCTGTGTTACTTGGGGGATTGCCTTGGTTTTATCTTTACATCTGGTAACTGTTTATTTTTTACCTGAACTACAAGGTTTATGAATTCCAAACCCATTGACGTTACAGATTCTGGCAAAGGCGTAAATTTGCCTAAACCAGATCCTGCTAATATTACAGTTCTTACTCCTAAGCTACCGAACAAGCCCATACTCCCTTGGACTCACTTCGATTCTCCTTGGCTAGAGGAAGAAGGGGAAGAACCATCAACACAACAGGAAACTTCTGCTGAAAATCAAGATAACCTGTCAGAAGCATCAGCAGACTCACAAAAGCTTACAGAAGCCACTGAAAATCCCATAGAACCGTCAGCAACAAAGTCAAATCCCTCGGAAGACTCACAAAAGCTTACAGAAGCTACTGAAAATCCCATAGAGCCGTCAGCAACGGAGTCAAATCCCTCGGAAGACTCAGATACTACACAGGAAGCAACAACGCAGCAGACACCCATTACTGAAATTCCGGTAGAATCATCACAGCTACCGGAAAAGGAAAATAAGATATAGCACTACGAAATCAGGTTAGGACATTCTTGAAGGCTCAAACCTATATAGGACTTACGCAACTGGCATATTTTTTAGCGTAGGGTGCGTGAGATGCGAAAATATTTGAACGTAGCAATAAGACTTATAACGTCACGCACCAACTACCGATTGTGACAATACGTCTGAGCTCACGACGAAGTCTAAAATCCAAAATCCAAAATTGATGTGACTCATTATCAAAAGCTACTGAGAATTTCCACCACCGGCAAATCTTTGTACAACATTACTCCCAAAATAGCTACTATTGTTGCGGAATCAGGAGTAAAAACCGGACTTTGTACCCTATTTTTGCGGCATACTTCAGCAAGTTTAATCATTCAGGAAAATGCTGACCCCGATGTTTTACTAGATTTAGCAGAGTTTATGGCAAAATTAGTTCCAGAATCGGCTCATTATATCCATAATGCCGAAGGACCTGATGATATGCCAGCCCACATCCGCACTGCTATTACCCATACATCAGAGCATATTCCCATTAATAATGGTCATCTGGTATTAGGAACTTGGCAAGGAATATATATTTGGGAACATCGACAACGGAATCATTCCAGGGAATTAGTGGTTCATGTTTCCGGGTAAAATTTTTGAATGTGTAATTAAATTTACTACAAAAAGAGGAGCCAGTACTAGCTCCTCAATGTTTATCATTTTAATTATTGATTCTTTTATTTCTTGCAAGTCCCTAATTAATGACTTTTCTGCGTCAAAATAGAAGCAAAAGCTACCGAAATTAACCAGACCCTGGGGTTTAATCGGAAGTAATATTTAAATCATTTTTATAAATCATGCTAAATATTTCTACTGATAATAAATTACCGCGATCGCCCCATTTAATCACTCCACTACCAGGACCTCGCGCCCAAGGTATTGTAGAACGCGATCACGCTGTGACTTCACCTTCCTATACCCGCGATTATCCCTTGGTGGTGGCTCGCGGTGAGGGCTGTATGTTGGCCGATGTGGATGGGAATGTATTCCTGGATATGACGGCGGGAATTGCTGTGACAGCCACGGGACATGCTCATCCACAAGTAGTAAAAGCGATACAAGACCAGACCGCAAAACTACTACATATGTCGGGTACGGATTTTTACTACGAACCGATGGTGGATTTGGCGGAAAAGTTAGTAAATTATGCTCCTTTCCCTAACGGAGCGAAGGTATTTTTTACTAATTCTGGAGCAGAATCCAATGAGGGTGCAATTAAATTAGCAAGGTATTATACTGGGCGATCGCTAATTGTGGCATTTTTGGGAGCATTCCACGGACGCACCTATGGAGCCATGTCTCTGACTGGTTCTAAGATAGTCCAAAGGGCTGGCTTTGGTTCCTTGGTTCCTGGCGTTACCCACATTCCCTACGGTACCCACCAAAGTTTGGATTATTTAGAGCAGCAGTTATTTTCTTCTATGGTTCCCCCCCAAGAAGTAGCAGCTATCTTTGTGGAACCAATTCAAGGGGAAGGGGGGTATATAGTCCCGGAAGATAGATTTTTAGCCAGACTGCGAGAAATATGCGATCGCCACGGCATCCTGATGGTGGTGGATGAGGTACAGTCAGGCATGGGACGTACCGGTCGTTTATTTGCCATCGAACATTGGGGAATAATGCCTGATATCATCACCTCAGCCAAGGGCATTGCTAGCGGTTTACCCTTGGGAGCAATTATTTCCCGACCAGAGCTAATGACTTGGCCTCCCGGCTCCCATGCTACCACCTTTGGGGGTAATCCCGTAGCCTGTGCGGCGGCTTTGGTTACCTTGAATTTGTTGTCGTCAGGGGGCTTGATGGCAAATGCTACCAAGATGGGAGAATTATTGCAAGCAGGATTAAGCAAGTTACACGATAAATTTCCTCAGATTTCTCCACCTCGCGGTAAAGGTTTAATGGTGGCGGTGGATTTGTGGGATAGAGAAGGTAAGTTGAATCCCCAGTTGCGGGACTCCATTTTACACGCCGCATTTCATCGGGGTTTACTATTATTGGGTTGTGGAAAAGCAGCGATTCGTTTTTGTCCACCTTTAGTAATTGATGAGAAACAAATTAATATTGCAATCGACATACTAAATAATGTGTTGGTTGACAGTTGACAGTTGGCAGTTGACAGTTGACGGTTAACAGTTGACAGTTCGGAGTTAAGAGTTTTAATTTCTACTGGAGCGAGAAGCCCTTCCGGGTTGCGCCACTTGCTTTATGCCGGGGAACCCGTCCACCGCAGTGGCTTACCGTCCACCGCTGCGGGCTTACCGCTACCGCGTCTACACTCCTCACCTCCTCATCCCCTCATCCCCTCTCCCCCTCTTCCTTTGTCTTCTTTCCTGACGGATAGATCAAGGAAATGTAAGGAAATAATAAGGAAATGTAAGGAAATAATAAATAATTTCACCTTTGAGTGCAAATTAGTCAAATAAATATGTTGACAAATCTACTAAACTGTTTAGTATAGTAAGTAAGAAGCAAAACATCTTAGTTCACTTGTAAATTATCCATGGAGAGGGAAGTTATGGTACGTGGTACATCTGTTAAAGCCTCAATAGTTGACGGAATAAAATCTAAGCAGATTAAAACCTTTGGTATCGCTACAGTGGTTGTATTGGGTGGGGTAGTATTATCTCAAACTCTCAATAGCGAAGTATTACAAACTAAACAAGCAACCCAAGAGCAACAGGTAGTGATTCCTGAAATTAAGACAGTGTCAGCCTTAGGGAAACTAGAACCAGAAGGAGAAGTAATTCAAATTGCTGCATCTTCATCAGGCCAAGGGAGTCAGGGGAATAAAATAGAAAAGTTATTAGTCAAGGAAGGTGAAGCAGTAAAAGCGGGACAGGTAATTGCAGTTCTGGATAATAGCAGCAAACTCAAAGCCGCATATGAAAAAGCCCAGGAAGCAGTAGCAATTTCCAGAGCTAATTTAGCAAAAGTTAAAGCAGGCGCAAAAAGTGGGGAAATTAACGCCCAAAAATCCGAAATTGCCAGAATTCAAGCACAATCCCTTGGTGAAGAGAGAGCACAAAGGGAAACCTTAGCAAGATTAGAAGCACAGTTGGAAGGAGATAAAGCTACACAGAAAGCGACTATTAGAAGATTGGAAGCGGAATTGAATAACGCTAAATCGGAATTGAATCGCTATGAAAAGCTATATAAGGAAGGTGCAATTTCTCAATCTGATTTTGATAGCAGACGTTTGAAAGTAGATACCGTTGTTCAACAATTAAATGAAGCCAAAGCTACCTTTGAGCGGACAAAAAGAACAGTAAGTAGACAAATTACAGAAGCAAAAGCTGTTCTGGCTCGGATTCAAGATGTGAGGAATCAGCAAGTAAGTTCAGCCAAAGGAACCCTGAATAAAATTACTGAGGTTCGCCCAGTAGATGTAGCAGCTGCACAAGCTGAATTAAGACAAGCCATAGCATCAGCGAAAGAAGAAAAAGCTAGTTTCGAGCAATCCTTCGTTAAAGCGCCCAAAGACGGTGTAATTTTGAAAATCAACAATTATCCTGGTGAAAAAGTTTCTGATGATGGAGTTGTTGAACTCGGACAAGTCAAAAATATGATGGTAATAGCTGAAGTTTACCAATCTCATATTAATAAAATCAAAGTAGGTCAAAATGTTCGAGTTCAAAGTAGTTCTTTGGGTGATGAATTAGAGGGTAAAGTAGATTCTATTGGTTGGAAAATACAGCGACAAAATGTGATAAATGCAGACCCTACTGAAAATATAGATGCTAGGGTTGTGGAGGTTCGTGTGCGGTTAAATGAAGAGTCTAGTCAACAAGCTGCTAAATTTACTAATTTGCAGGTAAAAACAATATTTGAACTCTAAAAATAGTTTAAGTATTAGACATAAATTATTGATTTGTATCATTAGCATCATAAACCTTTCCAGAAAGAATCAAGTGGGTAATACCAACCCTAGGAAATTTTCACATCTACACTCTAAAATCTAAAATTTAAAATAATCATGCTGGGATTTATTCATAAAATTCGACGTCGTACCCCCTTGGGTTGGTTGCAACTCACACGCCATAAAGGACGCTTTATTGTAGCAATGTCAGGAATTGCTTTTGCCGATATTCTCATGTTTATGCAGCTTGCTTTCCAAGCTTCTTTATTTGAAAGTAATACTCGTCTTAATGCAGCAGTGCTGGCAGATATTGTTTTGGTTAGTTCCCAAGCCAAAAGTACGATGAATTTGTCTACATTTCCCCGAAACAGATTATTGGAAGCATCCGACGTACCGGGGGTTAAGAATACAGAACCAATGTATATGGGTATAGTGTCATGGAGAAATCCACAAACAAGGAAAAAAGTTCAATTACAAGCAATTGGATTTAATCCCGAAGTACCCGCTTTAGATATACCCGAAGCTAATGCACAGCTTGATAAAATTCAATTACCTGATAGGTTTTTATTTGATAAAGGTGCAAGGGGAGAATACGACCAAGTATTTGCTCAAATCGAAGCAGGAAAAGATGTTGCCACGGAAATAGGTAGGCGAACAATTACTGTCAACGGACTATTTACATTTGGAGCTTCTTTTGCTGCAGATGGGATGTTGATTTCGAGTATAGATAATGTTTTACGCTTGTTTCCTGCACAACAAGCAAGCAGTGTGAATGTTGGTTTAATTTACCTCCAACCAGGATATGAAGCTACTGAAGTTTTACCTCAATTGAAAGCGCATTTACCAGATGACGTTAAAGTTCTCACCCGTGAAGAATTTGTTCAATTTGAGCTAGACTTACTTACCAACGAAAGCCCAATTGCGCTAATTTTTACTTTTGGCGTGCTGATGGGATTTTTCATTGGTGTAATTATTGTTTATCAAATCCTTTCAACGGATGTAAATTCCCATTTGAAAGAATATGCCACATTTAAAGCAATGGGTTATGGAAATAATTATTTGTTAGGGGTAATTTTTGAAGAAGCCATCATTATTGCCGTAGCAGGATTTATTCCCGGTTTCTTTATCCCATTGGGATTATACTCTGTAACTGCATCCGCTACAAATTTACCTATATATATGACAACAGCACGAGCTATTACTGTTTTTATTCTAACTATAATGGTATGTGCAATTTCGGGAGTACTTGCAACTCAGAAATTACAATCAGCTGACCCTGCTGATATGTTTTAAATGACTTATATATCATTTATTAGGTAACAAAATTATGAACAATCATTTTACAAACGAACCAGCTATTTCCATCAAAAACCTCAATCATTATTTTGGTAAGGGTCAACTGCGTAAACAGGCTTTATTTGATATTACCTTGGACATACAAGCAGGTGAGATAATTATTATGACTGGACCATCTGGTTCTGGTAAAACAACACTTTTGACAATTTGTGGTGGTTTGCGTTCTGTCCAGGAAGGTAGTGCAAAGGTATTAGGAAAAGAATTGTGTGGAGCTTCTGCAAGGGAACTAACAGTTGCTAGACGCAACCATGGTTATATTTTCCAAGCACATAACCTACACGGCAGCTTGACTGCACTGCAAAATGTGAAAATGGGTTTAGAGATTCATTCACACATTTCTATTTCACAAATCAATGAACGAGCCACAGAAATACTGGAATTAGTGGGATTGGGAAATCGAATGAATTATTATCCTGATGACTTATCAGGGGGACAAAAACAAAGGGTAGCCATAGCACGGGCACTTGTGAGTCAACCAAAAATTGTTTTAGCTGACGAGCCGACTGCTGCACTTGATAAAAAATCTGGGCGCGATGTGGTTGATTTAATGCAAAAATTGGCGAAACAACAAGATTGCACTATTTTGCTTGTTACCCACGATAATCGCATTCTCGATATTGCTGACCGAATTGTTTATATGGAAGATGGAAGATTAGCCACCCAACCAGAGAATGTAAAAGCCGCCTAACATCACGGATTATTATCACGGATTATATGGATTACACGGGTGACACAGATTGTACTGAACTATGCAATTTCTGGAATCTATACAATTTGTATAATCATTTCAATCCCTACAATCCATGCAATCTTCTCAATCCTTGCCATCCGTGCCATCCGTAAAATCTGTGAACTTGCCAGTGTTCCTCAGTTTCTGGTAAATTGATTCCCTTAAATACACCAGGAGCCAAGGGTATCATGAGTACCATTGATTGGGTTGTTGTTGCAATTTATGGAATAATTGTACTAGCGATCGGAATTGTAGCAAGTCGCAAGCAGAACAACACCGACGAATATTTTCGGGGATCGCGACAACTACCTTGGTGGGCAGTCGGTTTCTCAATTATTGCCACGTCTTTCTCTGCCGCTTCACTCCTTGGGGGACCAGGGGAAGGATATAACCACGGTTTTTTGTATTTACAGCTTCAGTTTGGTGACTTGATTGGTTATGGGTTAGTCGTCTTGTTGTTTGTGCCATTTTTTGTGCGGCTGAATCTGACAACCGCCTATGAATATCTGGAGCAACGTTTTGATGCGAAAACCCGTTCCCTAGGCTCCCTGTGTTTTTTACTGTTTGTGATTGCCCGATTGGGGGGACTTTTATATGCTGCCTCCCTAGTGGTGTCCACGGTTACAGGGCTGCCACTTTATATCGCTATTTTGCTTGTAGGCATTGTATCAATTGTCTATACCGTCGCTGGTGGAATTACGGCGGTGGTTTGGACTGATGTACTCCAGTTTGCCATGATTTTCGTTGGTTTGGCTGCTGGTATTTGGACAGCTGTGTCAGGGGTTCCCGGTGGGTTGGGGGAACTGTGGCGCGCAGCAGGTGCGGGGGGAAAACTAGTGTTTATCAACCCATCCTGGGAGCCAGCATCAATTAGATCCCTCCCCACAGCATTATTAGCCTATGGGATGCTGGCTTTTGCTGTAGCAGGAACAAACCAGCAATCTGTGCAACGCTATGTGTCCTGTGCGGATGTGAAGTCAGCCCGGAAGGCAATTTTTTTGGGATGGTTTTCTGGTTTTGTCGGTGTTGCTGGAACTCTTCTGCTTGGAGTTTTGTTGTTTGGTTTCTATTCACTGAATACTGGGCTACCGGATGATATTAAACCGGACGGGATTTTATCACATTTTATTGTCAATCAAGTTCCCTCAGGAGCTGCTGGATTATTAGTAGCAGCCATCTTTGCTGCTGCAATGTCATCTATTGATTCGGCGCTTCATTCCCTAGCTACCTGTATGACAGTTGACTTTTACCAACGTTATTCCGAATCACCACAGAGTGAATCTCACTCCCTGAAATTTGCCCAAGGTTTGATTGTGGTTTGGGGAATTGTGGGTATTCTTTCTGCGTTTTATGTTGCTTCAACGGGGGAATCCTTATTACCATTTTTGGTGAAATATACGGCGATGTTTTTGGGTCCATTGCTGGGGATTTTTCTCATGGGAGTTCTCTTTCCCCGGGTTAATGCCACTGGGGCATTTTACGGTACAGTTGGGGCAGTTATCATGGTTATGGTGGGTTCAGAGGCTGGCTGGCTCGACTTTCCGGGGATTTGGCGATCGGCAATTATTGCGCCGGTGGCGGTTTTATTGGGTTGGGGAATCTCTTTACTTGGTGCGAAACCAGGGGAACGTTCATTGCAAGGGCTGACATTTTGGCATCGAGAAGATTCCTAGATAATGATTTGAAAATCCTGTTTTTTCGTAAAAATAAAAAGGCTTCAGACCCCCGACTTTTTTGAAAAGTCGGGGATCTTTTTGTCCGCTGTTAATAAATGGGCTAAGATTAGACCAATCGTTTTCTCGCTCTCGGCAAAGATAAATTATGAGATGGGAAGAAGTGTGTGAGAATAAAATTTTACAAGATTTACCCTTCAAAATCGAGTTAAATAAATGGGGTCAAATTGTCATGAGTCCCGTAAAAATTAAACATTCTTTTTACCAAGGGAGAATTCAACGTTTATTAGAATCTTTTTTGCATACGGGAGAAGTGATGCCAGAATGTGCGATAAACACATCAGATGGGGTGAAAGTTGCTGATGTTGTTTGGTGCTCAGAGTCACGATTTACTCAAATTGAAGATGAAGTATCAGCGTCCATTGCACCAGAAATTTGTGTGGAAGTTAAATCTAGTGTTAATAGTTTAGAAGAGATGGAATTTAAACAACAATTATATTTAGAAGCTCAAGCTATAGAAGTATGGTTATGTAATGAACAAGGTGAAATGAAATTCTATAATCAACAAGGTGAATTAGAAAAATCTATTTTAGTTCCTCAATTTCCTCATCAAATTAAGCGGTAATTAATCTGGTTTTGATTGAACTATAGCAATCCTAAATCATAAGCTCTGCAGGCAGGCTATGCCAACGTAAAAAGTTAGCTCCCCGACTTTTTGAACAAGTCGGGGAGCTGAGCCTCTGCATTTTTACAAATCAAATAGGATTGTTATAATCCCAATTCTCTGTAATATCAAGTCCGGTTAATTAATTACGATATAACCCAATTGAAAAGATGGCGGACCTTACTTAGTACTCTTTTTACTCATTACTCATTACTCATTACTCAACCCCCACAGACATGATAACTGTTTAACCGGACATCATATAACATTTTATTCCGGGGATACAAGTTAATTGCAGATTTTAACCAACACAGTCTGCTACAATTTTTCGGTAATCTTAGAGCTTAATGTGAGTAGTACAAGATAAAACTCATCAAATTATTCAGAGAAATTCAAGTTGATTTCTCATCTCTTCTGCCTCAAGAATTTCCCAAATTAAAATTAAACTCGTTAATATTTCCCCAATTGAGCGGCGGTTTTGATCGCAGTAAGCAATTCCTGAGTGGACAACACCACTTCGATGAATTACTAAAAAGTCATCATCATGGGTAAAAATTACTCGGTGCTGAGAAAGTGCAAAAGCAACTTGTTCTGCATCCGATGCAGCTATCAGTCCTGTTTCTGGTGTAGTTGTCACATCAATACCACGGCGACGCAAACCTTCTGCTATAGCATTACTGACATTTTCATCTAGATGGAATCGAATTTTCTGTGTCACCTTCGATTCTTTAATTTCTGTTGCAAAACTGAAGGAGTTTCAGCCTGTATTTCTTTCACAAAAGCTTCTCCTTCTGCAATTTGTTGCCTAATATCATCTAGATGATCGTGGTAATAAGCTAAAGCAGCATAGACATCAGCTAAAGTGATACTGGGATAATGATAAACGATTTCATCTGGGGAAAG
>JASJCX010000183.1 GCA_030065255.1 Calothrix sp. MO_167.B42
CTGACATCAAATTCCTCACACCCTACACATAAAGACTACCGTCGTAGTGATTTTAGAGCAATTTTTGTCAAGTGGGTTGATATTTTGTAATTTTCCAGATCAGTAATTTTCCCAAAGTAAATTAATGTAAATGAAGAGTCGTCATATCACAAGGAAAAGTTTTATGTCATCAGCAAAAACTACCATTTTGGTGACAGGGGGAGCCGGATATATTGGTTCCCATACAGTTCTAGCCCTGAAACAGGCTGGTTATGAGGTGATTGTACTGGATAATTTAGTCTATGGGCATCAGGATTTGGTAGAAAAAGTTTTACAGGTAGAACTAATTGTTGGTGATATTGGCGATCGCTCTTTGTTGGATAATTTATTTCATAATCGTAATATTGCTGGGGTAATGCACTTTTCTGCCTACGCTTATGTGGGAGAATCTGTGAAGGAACCAGCTAAGTACTACCACAATAATGTAGTGGGTACCCTTAACCTGTTAGGGGCAATGGAAGCTGCTGGGGTTCATCGGTTTGTATTTTCTTCTACCTGTGCTACCTACGGCATACCACAGGTGATTCCCATCCCCGAAGATCATTCCCAAAAACCCATTAACCCCTATGGTGCCACTAAATTAATGGTAGAGAGGATTCTGGCGGATTTTGATGTGGCATATAACCTGAAATCCGTATGCTTTCGTTATTTTAACGCCGCCGGAGCCGATCCCCATGGCCGCTTAGGGGAGGATCACAGCCCAGAAACCCATTTAATTCCTTTAGTATTATTTACAGCTTTGGGCAAACGGGAATCAATTTCTATGTTTGGTACTGATTACGACACGCCAGATGGAACTTGTGTCCGTGATTATATTCATGTCAGTGACTTAGCAGATGCCCATGTTTTAGGATTAGAATACCTGTTAAAAGGTGGAGATAGTCAAGCCTTTAACTTAGGTAATGGTAAAGGTTTCTCAGTCAAAGATGTGATTGAAACAGCCAAACAGGTTACAGGTAAAGAAATTAAAATTATAGAATGCGATCGCCGCCCTGGAGACCCTCCAATCTTAATTGGTAGTGCGAAAAAAGCTACCACAATTTTAGGGTGGCAACCCCAGTATTCTTCCTTACAAGATATACTCACCCATGCATGGCAGTGGCATCAAAAACGACATAAATAATACTTAATAAGTCAAACCAATATTATGTACATGCGATCGATTATTGCAATAATTGACATTTATTAGTCAATAAAGCCTTTTACCAGGGATAATTGAAGAGATGCTCCCCATCTTGTGTATGTAACATCATTGTATATTTAGAGGGGAAAAGTGTGTAAAAATGCATCTAGTAGTATGTCCCATTAGTTTTGGTGGCTATTTTTATAGTCAGTCATATTTATATGACTTTGACTATTAGACTGGGACTTATAGTCCCAGGCGGGTGTGACATACAACCCATCATATTTTTATGGGACAAAGGACTAGTTTTTCTCTGCGGATTCTGAACCTACAAACATATTTACCACGGAGAAAATAGAATGACTCAAATTTTTTTCCCTACTACATTAGCAATTATACCTACTACAGTTCCTTGGTATCCCCGGGTGGCTATGGTAATGATTATTGCCAATATTTTTGCTGTATTATTAGGCAAATTAGTGATTAAGAATCCTGTGGCTCAACCACCTTTACCCATGCCCATCATGTTTGGTGGTATGGGTTGGTCAGAGCTATTAGCTACCATGAGTTTAGGACATATTTTAGGATTAGGAGCTATTTTAGGGCTAGCTAATATGGGTTATCTTTGACCGTAACAATTACCATTGGCTAATCTTTGCTGGAGATATACAACAGTCCTAAATCATTTGTGAAAAATAAGATCCCCGATTTTGCCAAAAAAACCGGGGATTTTAGCCCAATACGGTTCAGTTAAGCCTCAAAGTTATGTAAACTAGCTATTGTTCCATGAACGCGGGGCTATTCGAGATCTTCCCGTTATTTAAGCCGCCAAAATTCTGGCACCCCCACTGTACAAGGGTTCCAGCGACTTTTAACTTTGAGCCGTTGGTAGCGAAAAAGACTCTTATTGATGCGTATTTTTTTTGCAAAAATCGCTAAATACTATAAATTAGGGTTTGTCCAGTTCACTTCCTTGTTGTCTAAAAAAGCACGAGAGAGGTTTTTACCAAATCTTTTTTTGCTTGCTTCTTCGGCAACTTCCATAATAGCCCAGAGCATTTCTGGACACGCCCATTGCTTATGCAGCGCCGTGTGATAAAGGTATTCGAGAAAGTTTGTAGCAGTTGTACATTGTTCTAAGTCAATTTCAGACATATTCATCTGATAATTGCCATCAGAAAAATGTAAATCAATTTGAATTGTTATATTAGACTCTTTAAACCAAATTCGCAACCATTTTTCTTGGTTATTAGTTCGCCACCGATAGGAAGGTCTAGATCGTTTTGCGAGTTGGATTCGGTCTACAAGTTCATACAATTCTTTTAAATTATATAGTTTTTCCCCTGAGCTTTCTTCGGAATCAAGCTCTACTTGTTTAACCCACCTTTCAATTGGACTGTTAGCTAATTGGTCTTTGACTAAACTCATGCACTTGTCTGGTAAGGAATTATTAATGCTTCAAATCCAAGGGTTGTGAAAAAGATTGTATCAAAATTTCGCTCAAAAAAAGGTCAAACACAGAGGTACTGGGACAATAACGAAGCCTCCTGTTTTCCTTGTTTTAAACACTGCATAGCCTTAACTGAACCGTATTGGATTTTAGCCTATCTATTTTAGCCATAGCAGGGATTATTTATACATAATTTTTGAATACTTGAATTGACCCAATCTATATTTCCTGTTTTAAATACGGAAAACTTATTATTCTTGTAACCATATGTTACACTAATTTACCGATCCCCGATGCAAGATATATTTATGGGAAAAACTAAATATTCAGGAAGTCGATTAACTCGGGCAAACATTTCAGCCTAGAGTTAGATTACTCCTGGAAAATTTGGGATCAAACTTGGTGAAGGAGTGAATTTTATGCTTTGCGATCGATGTCAGAGAAAACAAGCCTGCTTACCTTTGTTGTTTTCTCAAGGTAATCCAAAGTTACAGAGTATGCTGGAAAATTTAAAGCAATGTGAGATGCGTAAAGTTAAGCAGGTTAATTATCACAGTTTAATACTCCATAACATCTACCTCATGTTCCGCAACCTAAACGCTGGTCTACGAAACTTGCTCAAATCTACTTACTCACATCTACTTAAAGGTTTAATGGCGTTAACTTTCTAAATCAGCCTGGTATCATAACACTAGCAAAACAAGGTAGTTTGTGAGATAGGGGCTGTCACCCATATCTAAGCAAAAGCTGGGAAATACCCGTGGCTTTTAGCCCAGGGAAAGGCTAATCGATTGGTCAAATTATATTAAAAAATAAACAGGAAAATGAAAGTAGCTTATCCTCGTAAATACAATTCCATGAGTGCCCGGGATATACTCAAAAAAGTCGTCGGGGAGCGCGAACTTCACCTAGTCACCCTGAACCGCTATCGCTACAACGAACAGCGTAGTTGTAAAGATTTAACCGAACTGATTGAACGGCTAAATGGTAAACCCCAGGAATTGGCAAAAGACTTATCTCGTCATGTTGCAGATGAAGCCCGTCATGCAATGTGGCTCACAGATTTACTCATAGATTTGGGTGCAGATATAGGTAAGCCACCAGGAATGTCCTACATTGACGAATTTGAAAGGCTATTAGACCAAGAATTGTACGATACACAAACCAAATTGGAAGATGGTGTTATTGCAGCCTTAGTATCAATCAATGTGACAGAAAAACGAGGCTGTGAGTATTTTGCTGCACATATTCATGCCCTCAAACAAGCTCCCCAAACCGAAGAGAACATTAAAATTAGACAGACTATTGAAAAAATTTTCCCAGAAGAAACTGGCCATGTGCGTTGGGGAAATCGTTGGTTAGCCCAAATTGCCAAGAAAAGCCCAGAGCATAGGCAAAAAGTGGAACAAGCAAAATTCAAGTATGCAGCAATTGAACAGGCTGCCTTTGAATCGGGAATGGATATTATGGCTGGGGCGGAACTACGTCGGCTGAATAATCTCTTAGAAGTAAGCAATACAATGCCACTTTGGGAACGTCCTCAGTATTTGCTCCGACATTTACCCCAAACCCTTTTGTCTCCAGAGCTACAGATGACGAGAATCCACGTAGCAAATAGAGCTTGGCAAAAAGATCCCCAGGCTTTTATGGAAAAATTTGTGCCTATGTTTTTCAATGGATTAAACAATATTCATCGCCAGCAAAAAAATAACTGAAGCGGCAAGAAGTAGTTTTGGAAAAGGTTTCATTTTTTACCTTTTAAGTATGAAAAATTATTGGTTTTTCATACTAATTATTGTATCTTTTTTTGCATTCATAATTTAATTATTGGACTTGCCTGAAACATCCTAAATGCTCTATGGCTTTTGAAGTCCGGGTTTAAAGCCCAAATTGCTTTTGAGAAAGTTTCTTTAAACCCTAAAATTTAGTCTACACTCCAGTTAATTATGCTAATAAATATAGCGTTTTCACTTGCATAGAATACAAATAGAATTGATGCAATATTTTTATAGTCAGGGATTTATTGTACAAACCTGTATTCTACTCAATCTAAAATTGCTATAGAGAATTACCATGGGCAATTATTTTTCTTGTATCTACTTTAATCGGCGATAATTAATGGAACTTCGCACAAATTCGTGAATGTAAAGCATAACTTTACTCAGATCTTGCACCTAACCGTATAAACCATGAAAAGCTTAAAACTGACACAATAAAGTTACATTGTTTTGGTTACTTTTTATCGCTAAATTAAGCTTTTACTATTAATACTGAGTGAAAAAAATACATCAGTTTTTATTGGTGCAAGATGTGAGTTTACCAAAAAGTCTTCTGTCTTGATTCAAACCTACTTTATTTTTTTGCCAAGAGAGCATATTTAATTTTATAGTGGATGAAATAGTTATAAATTCACATTTTTTAATATGTTCTCAATGCAAAAAACAGATAAACCAAGTACTTCTGGGTATAAACTAAAACTAAAATACCAGTATCTAGTTGCCCCATTAACATTAGCAACCACCTTGATATTGGGGAGTAACTTACCAGCAGCAGCTCTGAAAATTAACCTTACCTATGGAGCCTCCGTTACCGAAGAGCAAAAAGAAGCTGCTGAATTGGCTGCTTTAATTTGGGAGCATTACATTACAGATGATATTACAGTCAATATCCACATGGATATGAGCGAACTTAGATGGGGAAAAATGGGGACTGCAATACCTAATTTGAGGAATAACATCAACTACGATCAATTTAGAATTGCAGCAGAAGAGGAAGCAAAATTAGCAGGACAAAACACATATTTTTTGCCAACAGCCATTAATCCTGAGTATAGTTTAGCCTCAGGTTATAAGGCTATTTACAAGGATGTGAATAGGACGACTCTAGAGGCTAATTATTCTGAAATGCTGATCACCAGTGCCAATGCGAAGGCATTGGGTTTTAACTTCGACTCCAGGAGTGTACTCCATGGCTATATCCAATTAAATTCGAGATATAACTGGAGTTATAAGTATGCCCAGGGCACAGTTGACAAGAACAAGTTTGATTTTACCAGTGTTGTGATCCATGAAATTGGGCATAATCTGGGTTTTATCAGTGGTATAGATTCCATAGTAGGAGATGCAAAGCCCTCAACCTTAGATATGTTCCGCTGCTCAGATTACAGTGCAAAACTAGGTACCATTGATTTTTCTGTGGATAGTCATCGTCGCTATTTCTCCATTGATGGATGTCAAACTGTCTTTAACCTGACTGAGACAGAACAGACAACTAATAAAAAAGGGAATATTATCGATCAAACTATGACCTACGAAGCCTTATTTGCCAGGGGTTTGAATACCAGATTGGGCGGTGACGGCGTACAAGCAAGCCACTGGACAGATCAGAATCCCGATACTGGCATTATGAATCCATTGCTGTCAACTAACACCATACGTAGAATTACAGGGGTAGATCTAACGGCAATGGACTACATCGGCTATGATGTGGATCTGAAAAAATACTATAAAACAGACGACAACGGAGACTACATACTAGACAGCAAGGGTAATAAGATCGTAAAACAGCTTGACTTGGCATCTCTACAATCCCAAGCTGTGAAACAAGCTGGTGGGGATAATTACCGCCCAGAATACAGTCCTGATGGTGATAATGGTAATGAGACTGAAGTCGAGACTTTCATGTATGAGAGTGGAATTTACTACTCCTGGTGGGGGGGAGGTGAAGAGTGCGATCCCAGCGATCCCGACTACCCAGACTGCACATTTTGGTAACAGTCTTTCTTCCTGACTTAGCGTTCTATCCTGCGGAAAGCCGCTGTTGCGTCTAATGTGCCTAAAGCCCTACAGTTATTATGCGCTAATGCGGTTCATGATTCCACTCCTGGTAACTAATGGGACGCACAGATCACTAGTGGTCTATCGCATAAAATATGACGGGATTTATATCAACCCGCCTGGGGTTGAAAACCCCACTGCGCCTTTGCGGTTTTATCCTCTACCCCTCAGCTTCCTCTTCCTTCGCGCTCTTTGCGCCTAAAGCCTTTCAGGCATGGCTTCGCTAATGCGGTTTTATCCTCTACCCCTGATAATTAACGTGGTCGAGTACTACTGCTTTGTCCCATTAATTCTGATGGGGTTTATATCACACCCGCCTGGGGTTGAAAACCCCACCTCTTATAGCCAAAGTCGTCTAAAGACGACTGGGAAATAGCCATCAAAACTAATAGGACAAAGCACTACTCCACCACATTAATTAGTTATGAGGGGTAGAAGATAAAACAACAAAGGCGCAAAGTACTGGACTGACACGCCTAAAAATGTAGGTTGGGGAGCCACTGCTTTGCGTGGGTTCCCCGCGTTGTAGCAAGTGGCGTTTGAACAGTAGGGAAACCCAAAAAAGCTTTACTGGTGTTGGGTTTCATCCCCTGGGTCAAAACTTAGGGGATGAAACCCTCCCATTCTTTTTTGATAGAAAGAGAGGATAAATGGAGTCTGTCAAAAATTCCTGATTTGTAGCACCGATTATTGTAATGTTTTTTTATGCATTCACAATTTTATTATGCAAATAGGTAGAGAATTACCACAATTACTCAAGCAGTGCTTACTTTATAAAGGGCGTAAGTTTAATTTTGAAGTCAATCGCTTGCGCTTACCGAATCAATCCGAAGGAGAATGGGAATGTATTCGCCATCCTGGTGGTTCCCTGGCTGTGCCAGTTACATCAGAAGGAAAACTAATACTTGTACGCCAGTATCGTTTTGCTGTGAGCAGCAGAGTTTTAGAATTTCCAGCAGGTACAGTGGAAGTCAATGAAGATCCATTGCAAACAATCCAGCGAGAAATCCAAGAAGAAACTGGTTATCATGCCCAAACCTGGCAAAAGCTAGGGGAATTCTTCATTGCTCCTGGTTATTCCGATGAAATTATTTATGCTTATCTAGCCCGAGATTTACAAAAATTAGATAATCCTCCAACCCCAGAAGCAGATGAAGATATTGAAACAGTGTTGATGACTCCCGCAGAACTGGAAAAAGCGATCGCCCAAGGGGAACAAGTGGATGCTAAATCAATTTCTAGTTTTATGTTGGCACGTCCTTTTTTAGAAATTTAAGGCGTTGCATAAATGCGGGATGAATTTATATTTTTAGACCAGAATAAACATGGTTCCTTTGCGCCTTTGGGTGAGATAAAAATCATCTCCTGAATCAGCAACGCCAAATTTAATAATTGCGGATCGGCTGAGACAATAGTTAATGGCATATCAAAATAGATTCAGATTCCATCGTGAACCTTCCCTCCTCAGAAACTACAACAACTCAGTCTCGCAAAGCCGATCACATCCGCATTTGTTTGGAAGCAGATGTACAATGTCACCAAGCTACTAATGGCTTGGAACGTTACCGTTTTACCCATCACTGCTTGCCAGAACTGGATTACCAAGATATCGATATTAGTACCACTTTTTTACATAAACCATTAGGGGCACCCATACTAATTTCTTCCATGACTGGAGGAACCCCCCAAGCCGGAATGATTAACCAACGTCTGGCACAGGTGGCGCAAAAATATCAATTAGCCATGGGTGTGGGTTCCCAAAGGGTAGCAGTGGAAAAGCCAGAGGTTGCTCATACCTTTGCTGTACGTAAATATGCCCCAGATATACTCCTGTTTGCTAACTTGGGAGCAGTACAACTCAATTATGATTATGGCTTAGACCAATGCCTGCGAGCTATTGATATTCTCCAAGCTGATGCCCTCATTCTCCACCTCAATCCCCTACAAGAGTGCATTCAGCCCCGGGGAGATAAGAATTTTTACGGTATTATAGACAAAATATCCAAATTGTGCATAAATTTGCCCATACCTGTAATTGCCAAGGAAGTAGGTAATGGGATTTCAGCTGTGATGGCAGAGAAACTGATTGGGGCTGGAGTTGCTGCTATTGATGTGGCGGGTACGGGGGGTACATCCTGGGCAAAAGTAGAAAGCGAAAGGGCGGAAAATGCCTTACAACGCCGCTTGGGCAGGACTTTTGCAGATTGGGGTTTGTCCACAGCCGATTGTATTACTAGTATTCGAGCTATGGCACCAGATATACCTTTAATTGCTTCTGGAGGACTACGCCACGGATTAGATGTGGGTAAAGCCATCGCCTTGGGGGCAAATATTGCTGGATTAGCTATGCCTTTTCTCAAAGCTGGAGCCAACTCCCCAGAGGCTGTGGATGAATTGGCTCAGATTTTGATGGCAGAAATTAAGACTGTGTTATTCTGTACCGGCAACCAAACCTTAGAACAATTACGGACTTCAGGAAGTTTAATTACCCAATAAAATAGATAAACTATTGTTAGGAGCGCACCCATCTAAGTTGATCGCGGATTATACTGATTACACTGATTACGCTGATTACATAGGGTTTTCAGCCAGGAGTACTTTATTTCGATTTCACTGTTAGGTGTGGTTACTGGGGTGGAAAAATAAATCAGCACGGTAATGTCATGAGGATTTGGTTTTGACTCCTGCATACTAATGACGGAAAAGCAAAAGGATACAAGCCCCTGACTTGCTGCCATGGGGTTAATCCAAAATAGGCAACGGATACAAAATCCAAAATTGAGTGACTGCCGACTATTGAATAATTAATGAATCAAAAACATGGGTAATTTTATCAAACAGACCTTTGCTAGCTTAGTCGGTACTTTACTGGGACTAATGATTTTTGCAGGTTTGGGCACTACAGGACTAATATTATTAATTGTTGCGGCTGCCAGTTCTAAAGATGCTGGACCAATAGTCAAAAATAAATCCGTGCTGGTTTTCGACTTGTCTATGAAAATCACTGACAGTAAACCCAGTTCCAACCAAATCCTGAAAAAGGTATTATCTGGTGCCGATGAACGGAGAATTTCTCTCCACAGTGTACTTAAATCCATAGAGAAGGCACAGAAAGATAAAAGGATTGTAGCTATTTACCTCGATGCGAGTAAAACAACCAGTGCTAATGGTACCGGCTTTGCCACCCTCAAGGAAATTCGCCGGGCTTTAGATGAGTTTCGTAGCTCCGGTAAAAAAATTATTGCCTATGGTGTGGATTGGGGAGAGAAAGAATATTACCTCAGCTCCGTCGCCAATACGGTGGTATTGAATCCCCTAGGAGCTATGGAAGTCAATGGTTTGAGTACCCAACCCATGTTTTTAACTGGAGCCTTGGAAAAGTACGGCATCGGCGTGCAAGTGGTGCGAGCTGGCAAATTTAAGGGAGCCATTGAACCATTGGTACTCAAACAACTCAGTCCTGAGAACCGCCAACAAACCCAAAGGTTGTTGAATGATGTCTGGGGAGAATGGCGTACCATTGTTAGCAGCAGTCGCAAAATTACCCCCCAAAAATTACAAGCGATCGCTGATAGCCAAGGTATATTATTTGCCAATGAAGCCAAAAGTCGCGGTTTGGTCGATCGGGTGGCATACTTCGACCAAGTGGTTGCAGACTTGAAAAAAATTACAGCTAGTAAAAAAGAAGACAAAACCTTTAAGCAAATTAGCATCAAAAAATATGCAAGTCTCGATCGCGGTACAACAGGTATCAAAAAGAGTGCAAAAAACAAAATTGCTGTGGTATATGCTGAAGGAGAGATTGTAGATGGGGAAGGAGAAAACCAACAAGTAGGTGGCGATCGCTTTGCCAAAGTATTTCGCAAAATTAGGCAAAACAAAGATATAAAAGCCGTGGTGCTACGGATTAACAGCCCTGGTGGTAGTGCCACCGCATCGGAAATCATGCAGCGAGAAGTCCGCCTTACCAGGGAAGTTAAACCCGTTGTGGTATCCATGGGTGATGTTGCTGCATCTGGTGGTTATTGGATTGCCACGGACTCCAACCGCATATTTGCCGAACCTAATACCATTACTGGTTCCATTGGTGTGTTTGGTGTATTGTTTAATGCCCAAAAACTAGGTAATGATAATGGAATTACTTGGGATGCAGTGAAAACAGGACGCTATGCTGACACCCAAACCGTTGCTCGCCCTAAATCCCCTGAAGAGTTGAAGTTATACCAGCGTTCTGTGAATCAGATTTACAGTTTATTCTTAAATAAAGTTGCCAAAGGTCGCAAATTATCTACAGATAAGGTCAGTGAAATTGCCCAAGGTAGGGTTTGGTCTGGTACGGCAGCCAAGCAAATTGGATTAGTTGATGAAATTGGTGGTTTAGACTCGGCAATTGAATATGCTGCGAAACAAGCTAAGTTGACCAAAGATTGGGAATTGCAAGAATATCCCCGGGTAAATAGCTTTGAAGAACAGTTCTTTGGCAAGGTAGCTGAGGAAACTAAAACAGCTTTAGGAATTGAAAATACACCCGTGACAGCACCCGATCCACTTATGGCTGAGTTTCACAAACTACGTCAAGAAATCGCCGTTTTGCAGAAAATGAACGATCCCCGGGGAATATATGCCCGTTTACCCTTTAACATCAAAATTGAATAGGAGTTGTTGAACTCTCCTGGCTTTGAAAAACCAGGATTCTGAACTGATATTGCTACGCGAAGCTATAAGCAGACTACGCAATGTTCGTTCTGCCCTTTCGGGCTTTGACTGGCTCAAACAGTCCT
>JASJCX010000184.1 GCA_030065255.1 Calothrix sp. MO_167.B42
ATTATGACGCTAGTCTAATGCACCGAAATCCCTATATAATGGTGCGTTGCGCTCCGCGACAACACACCCTACGTATATTTCAAAAATCAAATAGGAGTCCTATAGTTACTAATTTTGTAGACAAATCTACTCAAGCTTTATAAGGTTTAAACCTTATTGGACTAACTACAAGCCGCTCTATCGAGCTTCTGTCAAAAACAGAATTCCCAACTACTTTTCTTAAAATATTTAAAGAACCATTCAAGTCTGCATTTATTTTCATTCCTTGTGAAGATTTGAATTTGATTTTTGAACAAAATTAGGTACTGTAGGGCGTGTTGAAACGAAGTTTGTAATCCACCATTATCAAAGGTTTAGTGAGTTACGTTGTCTCTCACACCCCCACCTATTCTTTCAGGAAAAAATCTAAATTCATCCCATAGTCAACCTGATGTTACAGCATAGTCAACTAACATTCCAAGACGTTGACGCAGGGTTTCTAAACCCAAACGCTGGCTAGCAGAAATAAACACTGCTAAAGGAAATTCTTCCCGCGCTTGCACCAAGGTATCGTTATCAACATCATCAATCTTGTTAAAAGCCACCAGGGCTGGACCCGGTGTCACTGGCATTTGTGCCAAAATATCCCTAACAGAACGGATATGTGTTAGCCAAGCTGGATGGGATAAATCCACCAAATGCAGCAAAGCATCGGCTTCGGTGACTTCCTCTAGGGTAGCCCGGAAAGCATCCATCAACGATGCGGGTAATTCATGGATAAATCCCACTGTATCCGTAATCAAAATTTCTTGGGGTTGATTGCTGTCTGGGTGAGGAACAGCTAGCCTGCGGGTAGTGGGGTCTAAGGTCGCAAATAATTGATCGGCGGTATAAACTTCTGCATTGGTCAGGGTATTTAATAACGTAGATTTACCGGCATTGGTGTAACCAACCAAAGCCACGGAAGGCACTTCATGATGTTGCCTGCGTTGCCGTAGGCGGGCGCGGTGTGCCTGGAATTGGTTGACTTCCCTTTGTAGGCGAGAAATACGCCGTTGAATGGCCCGTCGTTCGGTTTCTAGCTTAGTTTCACCAGGACCACGGGTACCAATACCACCACCCAGTCGAGACATTGCCTCACCCCTACCAGCTAATCGCGGCAACATATATTCGAGCTGTGCCAATTCCACTTGTAATTTACCAGCACCAGATTGGGCACGTTGGGCAAAGATATCTAAAATTACTTCGGTTCTGTCTACCACTCGTAACCCTATTTGTACCTCTAAATTACGGGCTTGGGCGGGGGATAAATCTCGGTCAAAGACTACTAAATTCGCTCCCAAGGTTTGGGCTGTCAAGGCAATTTCTTGTACCTTACCTTCCCCTACCACCGTCTGGGGATGAACCCGCGATCGCTTTTGCCATAAAATCTGCAATACATCGCCCCCAGCAGTATCCACCAATCGTGCCAATTCAGCCAAATTGTCTTGGAAGGTGAGGGTGCTGCTTCTTTCAGCCATTACCCCCACAATTACTACCCGATCGCGATCGCTATCTACTTCCTGGGCAATAAATTCCCGGCTTAATTCTTCCTCTAACCCTTCTACTAGGTCAATAAAATCCTGCTTTTCCAGTACATCTAGACTCATGGCCGGAGATATACTCCAATTGGGGTGAGGAACAGGACTGGCTCCCGATTGCAGGGAGTTAGAACTAGCAATTAAAGTACGGTTGTCTTGGGGGGTAAGGTGTGCTAAATAAGCTTCCTTGACATAGCCAGTTGCACCACCACCACGACGGGTAAATCCAGTACCCGTAATATTTAATACAACTAATGTATCTAAACGTTGTAGTGCCATGGAAGTTAATGCCCCTTCACTGGGGGGTTCTGACTTCATATGGGTAGAGATACAACGAATGCCACTAAGTCGCTGGGCACCGTAACGGGGTAATTCTAACAGAGGAATTTGTGTTTGTCGGGGAGTACCGACCCCCACACGCATCACCTGTCCGCGACGGTTGAGGTACGCACACACGGGTTGTTTTATGTCTGTGCTGATAGCTGCCAGCCGTTGGGCAAACTCAGGCGTTGTGATGCGATCGCCTGGTATGCGTTGGTGATAAAGCCGTTGGAGTTGCTTTAAATGGCTTGATTTTAAACCTTGGAGATTACCGAAGATAGTCTCTATTGTCATGTATGACCAGTTTACTGGTTTCCCGAATTCATCTACCTATTTATTTTACAATATGGTTTTGTTGCCAAAAGTATATCCTAGGCTGGTTCTATAAGTATTAAACCCTATTAAGCTTGGGAAGTTGACGGGTTTTAACCAAGTTCTGTAATTCATAAATCTTTACTGCCACGGGGCTTGTTTGACTTTAGGCATGGGGTCAATCGGTAAATAGGGCTTGCAACAAAAAGTCTTTTGGTGGGGGTAGGCTTCGGCCGTGAGCTCAGCCGAACGGGAACTCTTAACAGGCAACAGACAACTGTTCTGACCCTATTATTTTCATTTTTCCACACTTGATCAAAACTCCAGATGCAAGGTTTTTCAAGCTCAAACCCCTATTTTCTTGCACTTTATCCGGAGAAAACAGCCCTTATGCATTGATAAATCAATATTTTATAGTTATTCAGCCCCACCCAAAATCCAAAATCCAAAATCCAAAATTGAATGACCCTCTGTACCGTAAAGGGTCAGTTTAACTGCTTTTCAGATTGGCAGTAGAACTGGAATGAAAGTTCTCAACTATTTTTGCTATTAACAATGAAATATTTTCACGGGTAATAGGCGGGCCTTTTACTCCAAAAACTAAGAATTACGGGGGAATATTCAAATCTCTGATTGAAAAAATTTGGCGGGGAAATTTTCTGACTGTCAAATCTCTGACGGTTCTATCCCCCACCCATGGGAATAGAATTGGGAATAGAATACAGTACTTGGTTGCTAGGTGTAAGGATTAAAAATAACAGAAAGTGGCGTTGGAGGAACGTAATAAATGATTTTGGATGGTCATATTATTCTTGCATCAATGCCACAAATCTCTCATCATGCCGAATTTAATCAAAATCCGAGTCTCCTTTTCACCAAAAATAGGAAATGTTAATGAAGTTAGTAAACAGCTAAAAACTTCTCACCAATCAACACAAAGTTGACAATTGAATTAATTACCCTGATATAGATTTAAACAGCCTTCATCCATGCCAAGGGCAAGGAATGACTGCATTAGTAGGCACCCAAATTATGTCCGTAGTGCAAAGGGTGTGAGCTACTGTAGACACTACAACTTAAAATAAAGTTAAAAGACCCAGGCGATAATCCATGAGGTCAGGTTATACAAACAAACTCACTTCACACATCAGGTAGGCAAATAGGCAAATTGGAAACATCCACCGTTTTATGCCTGATAAACTACTCTATGACTACATAGATAAATATTATTCACTATTGATTATTTTCTATTGAATTACGTAGACGCATCAGTTGTCTTCGCATTTCTGGGGTAGCTGTAAGTTCAGATGCTTCCTTTACCTTAATTGCCTGGTGCAACATATCTAAAAATTCATCCGAACCTTCAGTCAGGGCTTCTAACAGTACCTGCAATAATTGATCGCGATCGCCTAATAGGCTTTTTTCTTCGATGAATCGAAATTTGAGATGGATATCGCATTCATAAACTCCTACTTCAATAGGATTAACCTGACGTGGTAATGCTTTAGAGTTCATAGTTTTTCGGATTCCTTTACTAGTTGGTAATAAAAGTGAGGAGCCATCTGGTCAATCAAAATAATTTATTGTACTCGAGGTCTAATAATTCGATGGAATTTAATCAACGTTATCAAGTGACAAATCAAGATTGGCATTGCATTTGACTCTCCTGTTATTTTTTCTAGCTAAATTTTCACTGTCTAGGTTGTGATTATGCTGAACTAGTCAAGTTTAAAACAAGCCATAACCATTATTCAGTTTTTCAGATTCCATACAATAAAGTTTCTGTAAGAACTTGCCCAACCTTGTTAAAGTGTTTTTACAGCAACTTTATGTTTACGTCAATAAATGTTGTAGTTACTACTTAAAAAAAAGTATTTATACGTAAGTAAAACCGCGAGTCTTATGTCAATTAAGCTGATTAAATCGTTGTTTTTGGGTAGTTCCGTAAAAACACTAGATGTACGCTTTTTTTCATTAATAAATAGAGACATATAAATGGGTCAGGTGATTAGGAGTACAATTGGTTTTGTGGACGATAATTTGGAGTAATAAACAAACTTCCCATAGAAGCACAGTTTTTATTAGTTTTCTATGCAGGAGAATAATTAACTGACCGCAATGACAAATTTGTAGTTCCATAATAGTTCCATGACATACGAGAATAAACTACTTAGTTATTCTCGCTAAAAAGAATTCTAGGAGATAGGGCTTTGATCTAGAAAAGCTTTTGAAAGAAAAGCATTTAAGTCTAAAGATAGGGTCTACAATAATTGCAGTGTAATTCACCCAACTTCTACATCTATATCTGTTATGGACAACCCGATGCTGCTCAAGTCTACAACCCGTCATATTCGTATTTTTGCAGGGGAAATTGATCGGGATGGTGAACTCGTTCCCAGCAATCAAGTCTTAACCTTAGATATTGACCCGGATAATGAATTTAATTGGAATGAAGATGCTCTACAAAAGGTATATCAAAAGTTTGATGAATTAGTAGAAGCATCCAGTGGCGTAGATCTCACAGATTATAACCTCCGGCGTATTGGCTCAGATTTAGAACATTATTTGCGATCGCTCCTGCAAAAAGGTGAAGTCAGTTATAATTTATCGTCCCGCGTGAACAACTACAGCATGGGCCTACCCCAAGTTGCCACAGGTGAAGCTGAATAAGCGTTTATACTGAGAACATTTCAGCAGCTAGTATCCATAATCCACAATATTCCTCTGGATAAATACAGAAAATTCTCAAAATTAACCCAAGATTTCCCACTTTTAGGAAAAATGCAGGTTTTTTAATTTAATAGAGAATTTCTACCATTAGGAAGATGAAAATTTGGCTCTTCTAGCTCCTGAATTCTTCTAGGTATGGCTGTAATATTTTTTGTCTCCAGAGTATATTCGTCATTCAATTTTGGAAAACAGATTATCTGTTATCCGTTGCCTATTTTGGACTTCGTCGTGAGCTCAGCCGAACGATTTACCAATTTACCCCATGTCTAAAGCCAGAGGCTTGAAATAGTTAAAGATAAAAGGCTTATCGTTGATATTGGATGATTTTCCTGGGATATGTCCTCACCTTTAGATCTACAAGCTGTGATGTTTCAACCAAACCCCTACGCGATGCTCCCAAGGGGAGCCGCGCACAACGCGAATGCCCCCAACAAGGTAGACTAGGCAAAGAATAGGCTCATACCTGCATTTTGCCCATGACTAATCGTCTTTCTCAGTCACAGAGTTTATATCTCCGCAAACACGCCGAAAATCCCATTGATTGGTGGCCATGGTGCGATGAAGCACTGAACAAGGCAAAATCACAGGATCTACCCATATTTGTTTCCATTGGTTATTCTAGTTGTCACTGGTGTACAGTGATGGAGAATGAGGCATTTTCCGATATTGCGATCGCACAATATATGAATGCCAATTTCTTACCCATAAAAGTTGATCGGGAAGAAAGGCCAGATATAGACAGCATTTATATGCAATCATTGCAAATGATGGCCGGTCAAGGGGGTTGGCCATTAAATGTGTTTCTATCCCCAGAAGATTTGGTGCCTTTTTACGCCGGAACTTATTTCCCTTTATCCCCAAAATACGGTCGTCCGGGATTTTTGCAGGTGTTGCAAGCTTTGCGTAAGTACTACGATACCGAGAAAGAAGACTTACAAAAACGCAAAGCGACAATATTAGAATCCCTAGTCACATTTTCGTCATTAGATATAAATAATAATACATCAATTACTGAGGGCAAACTACTACGTCAAGGATGGGAAACTACCATAGGAATCATTACTCCCAACCAGCATGGTAACAGTTTTCCCATGATTCCCTATGCAAATATGGCATTGGCAGGAATGAGATTTGCCTTTGAATCCCGTTATGATGGCAAGGAAATTTGTGCTCAACGGGGATTAGATTTAGCATTGGGAGGGATTTTTGACCATGTGGGTGGTGGTTTTCATCGCTATACCGTGGACCATACTTGGACAGTACCCCATTTTGAAAAGATGCTCTACGACAATGGTCAAATAGTAGAGTATTTAGCAAACCTATGGAGTACGGGGGTTGAAGAACCAGCATTTGCCAGAGCGATCGCTACTACTGTACAGTGGCTTAAGCGGGAAATGACCGCACCCCAAGGATATTTTTACGCCGCCCAAGATGCAGATAGCTTTACTAACGCCGATGCAACGGAACCGGAGGAAGGAGCTTTCTATGTTTGGGATTATGGGGAGTTAGAGCAACTGTTAACAGAAGAACAACTAACGGAATTGCAACAAGAGTTTACCATTACTGTTAGTGGTAACTTTGAAGGTAATAATGTGCTGCAAAGGCGCAATTCCAATCAATTAAGTGCCAATGTGGAAGCAGCCCTGAGTAAATTATTTTCTGCCCGTTATGGAAATATAGCAGAAAACCTAACAACCTTCCCCCCTGCTACTAACAACCAAGAAGCTAAACAAGGTAATTGGCAAGGTCGTATTCCCGCAGTCACCGATACTAAAATGATTGTGGCCTGGAATAGCTTAATGATTTCCGGTTTGGCAAGGGCATATGTGGTATTCTCAGAGCCTGAATACTTGGAAATAGCCATACAAGCAACAGAATTTATTTTAAAACACCAAATAGTAGCAGGCAGATTACATCGGCTCAACTATGGGGGACAACCCGCAATTCTCGCCCAATCAGAAGATTACGCATTGTTAATTAAAGCATTATTAGATTTACATCAAGCACTGTTAGCCAGTGGGGATGAATCTAGGTTATCAGCAGCATACTGCTTAGAAAAAGCGATCGCTATTCAAACTGAATTTAACCAATACCTGTGGAACGAACAACTAGGTGGCTATAACAACACTGCTAATGATGCTAGTCAAGATTTAATCGTGCGGGAGCGCAGTTACATAGATAACGCTACCCCCTCCGCTAACGGAATTGCGATCGCTAATTTGGTGCGTCTAGCTTTACTCACAGATGACTTGAGTTATCTAGATTTAGCAGAACAAGGTATAAAGGCCTTTACCAAGGTTATGAGCAGTTCTCCCCAAGCTTGTCCCAGTTTGTTTACAGCTTGGGATTGGTATCGTCACAGTACGTTGGTTCGTACCACCAACGAAAATATTAACACCTTTATATCCCATTATTTACCTACAACTGTCTTTGTTTTGGCATCCGATTTACCCACGGATAGTATTGGCTTAGTGTGTCAAAGTTTACAGTGTTTAGCACCAGCGGAGAATACGGAAATGATGTGGGAGCAATTGCAACAGAGCCAGAGGAGGGAGTGAGGGAGTGAGGGAGTAGGGGTGGGGTTTCCCCGCCCGGAATCAGGGAGTTTAGCCCCCTAAATCCCCCAATTCTGGGGGACTTTAAATTATCTTTCTCACCTAGAATTGGGGGTTGGGGGGCATTATCTATATATTCAGCACCTGCAATGCCATTAGTTTAAGCTTAAGCTACAAGCCCGCCTGGGGTTGAAAACCCTTAATTTTGCGGGTGAACCCAATTCTAGACTTGTCCTCTCTTTCTCCTCCTCTGCGCCCTCTGCGCCTCTGCGGTTTTTTCCTCTACCCCTGATAATTAACGTGGTGGAGTACTATTAGTCATCTAAAAGATGACTTCGTTTACTCGCTGTGGAAATTAATTTCCTTGCGGAATGTGGATTTCATGTCAGTTTTCATATCCGGATTCAGCAATGTCTAGATTGTGTATGCCAAAATAATTGTTAACTAGTATTTTTACTGATTTTATGGTGTGGAGTCGGGGAAAGAGTTTATTCGGTAATCACTACGTCATCGAATCAAAGCTGGGTGAGGGGGGAGTTGGCATTACTTACCTAGCGAAAAATAGGCGTGGGGAACTGCGGGTAATCAAAACTCTGCGGGAACAAATATTAAATGCTCCTGCTTGGCAACCACATCAAGGTAAGCTCAAGCAAGATTTTAAAGATGAAGCATTAAGACTTTCCTTTTGTCGCCATCCTCATATCGTAGAAATAGAGAACTTATTTGATGATGGTAGCTTTCCCTGTATGGTAATGGAATATATTCAGGGAGAAGATTTAGGAAAGATAATAATTACAAAAGGTGCATTATCAGAAGCTGAAGCACTGCTATATATCCGACAAATTGGCGAAGCATTAACCGTTGTCCATGAAAGGGGTTTGCTGCATCGGGATTTAAAACCCAGTAATATTATGATGCGTCAGGGAAAACAAGAAGCGGTGTTAATTGACTTTGGTATTGCTAGACAATTTATTCCTGGTGTTATTCAACAGCATACTGTGGCGCGTACCCCTGGCTTTGCTCCACCAGAGCAGTATCTTCCCGATGGGGAACGGGGAGAATATATTGATGTTTATGGTTTAGCTGCCACATTATACAGTTTGCTGACTGGACAATTACCCGCACCTGCGGAAGCAAGACTGCAAAATAAAAACCTTATACCTCCCCAGAGCTTTTATCCCAGCATTAGCAATAGGGTGAATGAGGCAATTCTGAAGGGGATGGCAATGACTTACCAGTTTCGTCCCCAGTCGGTAGAGGAATGGTTGGATTTGTTGTGTGGGGAGGTAATTACACCAACACCACTAAAAACACCACCTGTACAAACTTCACCACAGCAATCTGTGATTAATTCCATATCTCAACCACCACCCATAACAATAAAATCCCCACCACCAACTCAGCCTAGTAATGGTTTACCCCTAAAAACCTTTTCCTTTGAAACTGTGACTGTGAATAGGAGAGGAAAAATTATTAATAGCCGCAACTTGCAAGCAAAGTATTTTGTAGAAGATTTGGGGGATGGTGTCACTTTGAAAATGGTGCAGATACCAGGGGGAACTTTTACAATGGGTTCTCCAGAGAGTGAGCAGGATAGTTTGAGTAGAGAAAAACCCCAACATCAAGTGATAGTAGAACCCTTCTTCATGGGAAAATACGTAGTTACCCAAGAACAGTATCAGGTAATTATGGGGAAAAACCCTTCCGACTTCAAAAACGAAACTATCAAACAACCATTTGGTAGGCAGAATAGGAATAAGAATAGACCTGTAGAAACAGTATCCTGGTATGATGCGGTGGAATTTTGTGACAGGTTATCAAAAGCCACAGGGAAGAAATACAGATTACCCAGTGAAGCAGAATGGGAATATGCTTGTCGTGCTGGAACTACTACACCATTTTACTTTGGTGAGACTATTACCACTGATTTAGCTAACTACGACGGGAATTATCCTCCATATGTTTCTGCATCCAAGGGTGAATATAGGGAGCAAACTACAGATGTAGGAATATTTCCAGCCAATGCTTTTGGTTTATTTGATATGCATGGCAATGTTTGGGAGTGGTGTGCAGATCCTTGGCATAATAACTATAAGGGAGCACCAAAAGATGGCAGAGTTTGGTTAGACGATGGTAATGATAATCGTTCTCCTCTACGGGGTGGCTCCTGGGTTGTCGATTCTAGGGGCTGCCGCTCAGGTTACCGCTTCAGGAATAATTCGCACGGCGAATTCAACAATAATATTGGTTTTCGCGTTGCCTGCGGGGTTGGGAGGACTTAAAATAGCCCTTTATCCTTTTACCCTCTTCTCCTTTACACTTCTTCACTTTTCCATCGTTCGCCGAAGGCGGAAAAAAATTTTTTCCCATAAACCAGTTTCCTTTTTGCAAAAAATTTGAAATGGGTGTGGGGTTTCAGTTTAAAATATAACGCTATATCTCTAATTAATTGGCAGTCATAGCACACAGCAACTAGCTGATGTTTTTCCTGCCAAAATGTTCCCCCAGCCGACATTGGCGAAGATGAAACATACCCTTTCCGTACTTGTAGAAGATGAATCGGGAGTACTCTCCCGTATTGCTAGCTTATTTGCTCGTCGTGGTTTTAATATTGAGAGCCTTGCCGTTGGAGAAGCCGAACAGGGAGGCGTATCCCGTATTACAATGGTTGTACCTGGTGATGATCGCGTGATTGAGCAACTCACCAAACAATTATATAAGCTCGTCAATGTTCTTAAGGTGAATGATATTACCGAAATTCCCTGTGTAGAACGGGAATTAATGTTGTTAAAAGTCAATGCAACTAGCAGTACCCGTTCTGAGATTGTGGAGTTAGCACAAATTTTTCGCGCCCGGGTGGTAGACGTGGCTGAAGATGCCTTAACCTTGGAAGTTGTCGGCGATCCAGGTAAAATGGTAGCGATCGTGCAAGTATTGCAAAAATTCGGTTTGAGGGAAATTGCCCGCACTGGTAAAATTGCCCTCACCCGTGAATCTCGCGTGAATACTGAGTTTCTCAAGTCTTTGGAAACAAAAGTTTGATGCCAATGTTAAGTTGAGTCACAAACAATATTTCCGACTTGGTGTATCAGGTGGGGTACAATCCCCATTTGAGCATATCCTCCCTGCTCCCACTCTCCCTACTTCCTTGCCTCTTTCATGAAATCTGTCAATCAGCCATTTAGTTATTATAGGATGGACTGAGTGTTGTAAGACTTGGGGCTGGCTTACTATGGCTAGGTATACTTGTTCCTTTACCCTTTCTATCCCTTTCGATCATCTCCAACCATTACAGATAGAACTTCTGCAAGACTGCGGCTTGAATGTCGTTTATTACACATCTGATTATATTATGGCTCGTGAGGTTCCTGGTAATGTTACCTTTTCCAAGTTGGTAGTTGTGGAGATTTTAATTGATAAATCCACAGCTACAGAAACGGAAACTAGGATGAGTATGGTGATTAAAAATGACGAACTACCACTCCAAGTTGACAATCACTGTCGGCAGGTTTTTACATATATTAAACAGGCAATTGAAAATTGCAGCCACTGGCATTTAATCGAAAGTTTTGCTGGATAAACCAATTTTGGATTTTGGATTTTAGATTTTGGATTTTGGATTTAGAAAAACAGATAATCCGTTATCCATTATCCTTTATCCGTTCGTTGCCAATTTCATCCATTGCCAATTTCATCCGTTGCCAGTTTTGGATTTACCCCATACCAGCAAGTCAAGGGCTTGTATCCTTTTCTTCGATCCCATCTTATATCATGTCCGTTTAAATAACCGTCATTGCGACCGTTCGCTGAAAGCGTTCTCGCAGAGTAGGGAAGCAATCCCAAAGACCTTGTGATTGCGTCGTTTCACTTCGTTCCACTCGC
>JASJCX010000185.1 GCA_030065255.1 Calothrix sp. MO_167.B42
GGTTGTGGCACAGCCATCTTGGCTGTGAAATGTTCAGGCAGGGATGCCTGAACCACAAGTGATTATTTTTACCATCATATTTTATGGGACAGACCACTACTGCTTCATCGCATTATTTATGAGGGGCGACAGATCCCCGACTTCTCAAAGAAGTCGGGGATCTAAATACCCACGACTCATCAAAATTAATGCGATAGACCACTACAATAATCCCTCGATAATTGGTTCAAAATCTCGACTATATACCCGTTGGTTGTATGAGTGGAAATCTTCTTGAGAAGAGTAAATCAAAGGATTCAAAGTCGCTTGTTGCATGTAAATCATAGATGGGCGACGCAACTGGGAGTATTTTTTCCAAGCAGTAGCGATCGCTTGATTGTCATTTATCTGTAAATTAGCAATTAAGGTGGCAATTGCTAGGGCATCTTCAAATCCTTGGTTTGTTCCCTGTGCCATAAATGTTGGCATTCCGTGGGCTGCATCCCCCACCAAAACGATTCTACCTTGACTCCAAGCAGGTTCTATTGGCTCTGTCTCACTGCTAAGATTGGGAGTAGCAGTACTCGATAGTTGCAGAGCATTGGAGGTACTAGCACGGTGAATATAGTATGGACGTTGCTGCATTTTCTCCTCTGGTGACATCCTTACCAATTCCTGGATAAAATCGGGAAAATCATCAGCTTTGAGGGATTTAAGTCCTAGTTTAATTAATGCGCTTCCGGATTTGCCTTGCAAAGACTCCCAAGTGAAAGCACCATGGATAATGTAGCCAAAAGTACCTGCTTCCCGGCGCACTAAAATCATCCTGGTGTCTTTGGTACCACTAACAATGGTAACAATTCGTCCACCATTGAGATACTTTTCCTCAAGTTGTGTTGATAATTCTTGGGGTATATTATCGATGCCCATACAGATAATGGCGGCAAACCCCGAATATTCAGGCTTGGCAAAAGCTGCATGGAGAGTATCTTGATAAATTACCCTGCGAACCGTTGAGTTAATCCCGTCAGCACCAACTACTAATTTTGCTCGAAATGATTTACTTACAGATTGTGAGCTAACACTATCTGTATTTTTTACTGGTGTCATTTCTTGCCAATGGGCGTAAGGATTTTCCTCACTTTCCACATCACATACACAATCCACTCGTACCCAACCCATTTCTGGCTGCTCAACTACGCTAATACAACGATGATTTGCCTTTACTTGTTCTGGGGGAAGCAATTGTCTCAAAGCTGTTTGCAATTTATACCAAGCAATGGAAACCCTACCTTCTCCATAATTTGCAAACCAACTGTCGAAACTCAGGGGAATTGAGCGAATTTTTTCTCCTTGCAGGTTTCTATATACCCATTCCGGTGAATTGCTGGCTGCTTTTTGTCCTTGGTTATCAGTGGATGGGGGAGTGGAAAATGTCATCCCAGTTTGCTTGACTGCTTCGTAAGCTTGATTATCCAGAGATTTTAGGGCTTTTAATCCATTGGGGAGTAAATCCACTGTATGACCAACCTGACGAAAGGCACGGGTTTGATCGATGACAAGGATATTTTTGATACCGCGTTTTTGTAAGCCAAGGGCTGTGGCCAAGCCAACCGGACCCGCACCAACCACTACAACATCGTAAATTTCCATAGATTATTAGTAATTAAAAATACTTAGTGTTTGTACTAGGAACAGGGTACAAGCTAACAATAGGTGAAAAATTCAAATAAATTATTTGTGGAAATATTTTCTGAGTATACCTCTACTATTCAAGGCAATCAATTTATATTTGTTTGTTTCAGTATTTTTACCACTTTTTTAATTTTATTGAGTTCAATATAGCACTATAATTCATCTGGGGATAAAATTAAAATATGGAGATAATTTACATCTTGCTTGATAAAATTTATGTCAAAAGATGGCATTTCTGCAATCAATAAAAAACACAAATAAAAACGCAAAATAAACATGAAAATCAAACTTTTATTATCGGCATTGGTAATTTCTGCATTTACCAGTATGAATGGAGCTGTATTCGCTCAAACTGTTGAAAATGCAAATATCATAGACAGCGAAAACGTTACAAAAGATGTTAAACAGAATGAAAAAACAAATAATATCAAAAAATTGATGGAGATTACAGGCTCCAAAAAAATGTCTCAACAAGTGATGACTCAAATGATTGCTGGGATGAAAAAGCAATTACCCCAAGTGCCACAAAAATTTTGGGACAATTTGGTTGCCGAATACGATCCAAATGTTGTGATGAATGAATTGATTCCTGTGTATGCTAAATATTATACCAATGCAGAACTAGAACAAATCATTGCATTTTACGAAACTCCTTTAGGTAAAAAAATTACTCGGGTTATGCCTCAAGTCATGCAAGAATCTATGCAGATTGGTCAAAGATATGGTGTACAAATAGGACAAAGAGCGTTGCAAAAATTGCGAGCAGATGGATATTTACCCAAGAAATAGGGCAGGGGTAGTGAGGGAGTGATGGAGTGATGAGGGGAAGGAGTGATGGAGGGAAGGAGTGATGGAATATTAGGGAAATAATTTTTAAATTATATATTCCTAAAATGATAGACACACATCGTCTACACTCCCTCACTCTCTCATATCATGTCCGGGGGCATACCCATAGTATGTTATTGCGAGTGGAACGAAGTGAAACGACGCAATAACAAGGTTTTTGGGATTGCTTCCCTTCGGTCGCAATGACGGTTATTTAAACGGACATGATATCACTCCCCCACTCCCCCACTCCCTCACTCTCTCACTCTCTTTTTATCCCCATAATGTCATGATCGTACCGTCTCTGTGACAGTAGCACCTCAACACCATGGTCTTGACAATCCTGTGAGAATTTTTGTAGGGCCTTCACACGTTTGTGTTGATCCTCAAAGGCTTCAGATGTATTTTGGCACAAGGAATAGTGGAACTCTAGGAAAGACTTAAATCCTAAACATGCCAAGTCATAGATCAACTTCTTGGAAAAGCAGGCTTCCGGTAGGTGGGAATTCCCGGGGTTACTGGAAGAAAAATACCCATAGTGGGTGTCTATCTTGCCAGTGAAAGTATCATAGGTAAGATGAAGATAATCGCAGAAATTTAGCGATCGCTTGTGGAGAGCACGGCTTAATACGCCAACTTTTTTCTGGTGGATTGGGTCCCACTCTTGGTAATCGGTGCAGTCAAACACGGTAAACTGTTCGGCAATCGGTCTTTCCGGTTCCGTTTCCATTTCTATTTTCATGCGCTTGGCTTGCCTGTTAAACAAGGATGTGTTCCCCAGAATATACAAAGATTTGAGAAACGATGACAGCTTAAAAGATGTATCCGCACTTTCAAGATTCTTTGCATCCAAGCCTGGATCTATCCCTTGTACGTCAAGCAAACGTCCATCTTCACCAAGGTTGACAATGCCATGGTGGAGTCGGGTATTCTCCCCAGAAGTCCTGGATTTGGGTGATTGCACCACAACATTACCCAGACGATATCCCCCCTCCCGGGTTCGAGCCGGGAAGCTAGCGTAGTTAGCTGCTGTTGATGCTAACTTGAGGATCATGTCCCCCTCATTGCTAAACAAGTAAGTTTCTTCAAACCGCCGCAGGGATGAGCTGAGGAAATTGGCGCGGCCGGAAATAATCGTCTCTGCGGGAATATCAGGGGCGACAAGAACCAATCGTCCTAGGGAGAATACATGACCAATTTCCGGTGAAGGAGACTTTTCTTTACCAGGACCCGTGCGTAGGTTACCGATGGACTTCTCATCGAAAACATCTGAGAGAATCCGCACTGTGTTGGTAACAACAAAGCTCCCCATGCTATGACCAATAAAAGATAGCTTGATTTTAACTGAGGATTTTGGTATGGCTTTTTCCAGTTGTCGGATAAATTCCACTAAATCTGGAACACCAAAGTTGTTGGCCCGGTAGGAGTCTCGAAAGTATGCTGAAATCCTCAATAGAAAAAGGGTTAAGACCATGGAAACAACAATTGTCCCCAGAATCATCATACTTGTACCTGCGATCGCCCAAAATGCGGAACTGGGCTGAACCGTTGTCCACCATACAAAAATCAAACCCAGCAGGAAAGATATGAACGCCACAAAGGACAAAAATTTCAATCCCTTGGGGAGGGAATTGCAGGCAGACCCAAACCCGGATATTATCAACTTGATGTTAACCTCTTCAGATGGCCAGCGATAGCCAATCAGCACCAGTTCTTTGGATCTGTTGGGGCATTTTTTAACAATATGATTTCTAATATTTTGATACCAACCTTTGGCTCCTTTGCCCTGTTGATTTTTAGTAGCAAAGTTCCCCAGGGCTGTATTGTAACCATGAACGGCAATTACTATTTCTGGGTTTTTTTGTTTAGATAAAAAATCGGCTATCTTGTTGATCGTTTGCTTGGGATTTGCAACTTGTTCAACTTCATCTTCTACGTTGTTGGGTGCCGTACTCCTAACAAAATAGGCTGGGAAATCTGTATCGTCGTCTATCGGTGGGATGGGTTGGACTGATAACAGATAGTACCCTTTGTTAGATTCGCTCATGGCTATTTGAGTTGACAGTTGACAGTTGACAGTTGACAGTTAGGAGTTAAGAGTTAAGAGTTAGGAGTTAAGAGTTAGGAGTTATGAGTTAAGAGTTAAGAGTTAATTGTTGCCTTATCAAATATACGTGTCATCAGTATCATCCATGTAATCAGTGTTAAGAGTTATTTAGTTAATGATAATTGCTTAATTGCGATATCAATCAATTTTGTACCCTGCTGCACATTTTCAATCAAGCTCAATTGTCCCCGCAAGTCAGCCGCACCAACAAAGCCTTTTGCATACCAAGTCATATGTTTGCGTGCCTGTTGTATACCCCGCTTACCTTTATATTCATATAAAGCTTGTAAATGTTCTTTAGCACATTCCAACCTTTGTATGGGTGTTGGTGGTGGTAACATTTTTCCAGTTCTGAGGAAGTAATCAATCTCTCCCACCAAAAATGGATAACCCAAAGTTCCGCGAGAGCACATCACCCCGTCTGCACCAGTAATTTGCAAACATTGTATAGCCGATTCTACAGAAAATATATCGCCATTGGCAATTACAGGAATATCCAACACTTCCTTGACACGGGCAATCCATTGCCAACGGGCATTACCATTATAACCTTGGGCACGGGTGCGCCCGTGGACTGTAATCATTTGTGCTCCTGCATCCTCCATGAATTTGGCAAAGTCGAGGATGGTAATTTCCTCATCATTCCAACCAATGCGGGTTTTTACGGTTACAGGTACATCCACTGCGTTAACTACTTCTTTAACAATTGCCTGAGCGACTTTTGGCTGTCGTAACAAGGAAGAACCACCACCTTTTTTAGTAATTTTATTTACTGGACAACCCATATTAATATCAATGGTATCTGCCCCTTCGGCCACTGCTTTTTGTGCAGCTTCGGCTAAGAAATCTGGACGGCAATCAAATAATTGAATACTAATTGGACGTTCGTTAGGATCTACCTCCATAATCTTTGGTAGTTCCTTGACGTGGTGTAATTCCGTAGCATTTACCATTTCTGTGTACATCATGGAATCTGGTGCATAGCGACGGACTAAGCGGCGAAATACTAAGTCTGTGACACCAGATAGGGGTGATTGCAAAACCCTACTTTTGATTTCCACTGCACCGATGTGCAGGGGTTGGGAGAGGCGAGATTGTAGGGTGGGAGGTAGAGTTACGATCATTAATTTTGGATTTTAGATTTTAGATTTTAGATTTTAGCCCCTCTCCTTAATAAAAGGAGAGGGGATGGAGGTGAGGTTCACAAAAATATCGGGTAGTGGGAGCATCTTGCTCCCTTTACATACAAAGCGGGCAAGACTTCGGCGTGAGCTCAGACGTTCGGCGAGCGCTCAGTCGAGCCGTCGAACGCTGCCCGCACTACAAATTTAAACATCTGGGATGCTCCCTTTGAAACCAGGGGTTGGTCAACCAATCCTTAAACCTGATTTTAGCGAGAAGACTTGGTAAAATAGAACCACAGACCCCAGAAATACTTATATGAATCCCACCTCCACTGAGCGGGTACGTTGGACTACCAGCGATTTAGAATTATTACCAGATAACGGCAACCGTTATGAAATTGTCGATGGGGAATTATTTGTGACACGGGCACCACATTGGAAGCATCAAAAGTTTTGTACTAAAATTTCTAAAGAACTGGATTCATATTCAGAGGAAACAGGTTTAGGGGAAACTACTAGTGGTGCTGGTGTAATTTTTAGTGATGCTGATAATGTTATTCCCGATGTGGTGTGGATTAGTAAAGAGCGATTAGCTGCTGGATTAGATGATGCTGGACATTTAACCGTTGCTCCAGAGTTAGTGATTGAGGTACTCTCACCAGGGGAAATCAACGAACGCAGAGATAAAGAAGTGAAGTTGAAGCTTTACGCTTCCCAAGGTGTCAGAGAATACTGGATTGCCAATTGGCAGTTACAGCAAATTCAGGTTTATCGCCGGGAGCAGGCAATGTTGGTATTGGTAGGGACGTTGTTTGTTGGTGATGAGCTAACTTCCCCATTATTACCTGGTTTTAGTTGTCCTGTGGCGCGGTTGTTTAGTTAGGAATGGATGCTGGAAGAGAATCTTTGCATCTGCAAACATTTTTCGGAAATTTCTAGTACTCTACCAATTTAATTCTGCGGGGTAGAGGAAAAAACCGCAGAGGCGCAGAGAGCGCAGAGGAAGAGAAAGAGAGGACAAGTCTAGAATTTGGTTTACCTGGCAAAATTAATGTGGTTGACCACTAGTACTCTACCAAATTAATTCTGAGGGGTAGAGGAAGAAACCGCAGAGGCGCAGAGAGCGCAGAGAAAGAGAAAGAGAGGAGAAATCTAGAATTTGGTTCACCCGGCAGAATTAACGTGGTGAAGTACTAGGTATACAATCCAAACAAAGTATCTATACGGAAAAGTTTTGCATCACATTTGAATATTGAGGATATCCAGAAAAATGCCTGTAAATCTTAAATATGCATGATATCATTTCCGTTTGTATCGGAATTATTTAAATTTCCTTCTTCTCCCTCTGACTCTGCGCTCTCTGTGCCTCTGTGGTTTTTTTATCATTCCGATGTAACCGGATTTGATATGAGTCACTTAGCTTAATATTGGGGAATTTTCTGCATAATAGAATAGTTAGGCACGGAGGAAATGATTGAGAAAGTATGAGCGGCGATTCATATTTGAATGGTATCATTGACAAGTATTCTGTTAACATAGCTGATGCTAAAAAGGCAGGGCAATCAATATACCCGGTTATTGAAAGATGGAGTAATGGAAATCTTGTCCAAGCTGAGTTTTCAGGCTCATTAGCTAAAGGTACAGCCATTTCAATTGGTACAGATGCGGATATATTTATTTCTCTGTCGTCGTTCACTACTAACACTTTATCTGACATCTATAACACGCTTTATAATGCAGTAACACAGGCTGGTTATCAAACAAGAAAACAAAATGTTTCTATTGGAACTATTGTTAATGGATATAAATTGGATTTAGTTCCTGCTCGACGACAATCCCGATATGGTAACGATCATAGTCTATATAAAAATAAAGCGAACAGCTGGACAAAAACTAATATCCAAACTCACATCAATTACGTCAAAAATAGTAATCGAATTCCAGAGATAAAACTTGCTAAAATATGGCGTAATCTGCATAAAATTGAGTTCTCGTCCTTTTACTTAGAAATGGCAGTAATAGATGCCTTGAAATATGCAAATAATAAAAATCTAGCGGAAAATTTTCTGACGGTTCTTAAATATTTTAGGGATAATATATCCTTAACAATATATATTGATCCAGCGAATTCAAACAATGTTATTTCAGATGACCTCACCTTGATTCAAAAAAAATTAGTGATGAAAAAAGCTAAGGAATCAAGAAATCAAAAAAACTGGAAAAATATAGTCTGGTAATATGAAGTAAGATTTAAGTTGTAGGTTGGGTTGAGGGACGAAACCCAACAATAACAATATTTTTGGTTGTTGGGTTTTACTTGGTTCGTTCCGCCACTTACTACACAGGACTAAAGCTGCGTGTCACAATCGGTAGTTGATGCGTGACGCTACAAGTTGTGATTACTACGTTCAAACACTTTGAAGTGCGTCACACACCCTAGATTTTATTACTTACAGGACTTACGCAATTGTCACAATCGGTGGTTGGTGCGTGACGTTATAAGTCTTATTGCTACGTTCAAATATTTTCGCACCTCACGCACCCTACGCCAAAAAATATGCCAGTTGCGTAAGTCCTAACTTATTACTTATTACTGATTACTTATTACTTAATTATTTCAATCCCATATATAATGCCGCAACTGTCCCAGCCACAGAAATTTCCCCTTGACTAATCTTGGTAAAAACCTCCCCTTTGGGAATTAATAACACCTCAATTTCTTCTGTTAAATCTAGTTGCTGCTCCTCAACTTTAATCACATTCTCTGCTAAAAACAAATGAATTTGATTAGTATCTTTACCCGGCTTATCATATAGGGTGGCTATTTTTTGCATATTACTAGCAACATAACCTGTTTCTTCTGTTAACTCTCTCATGGCAGCTGTTTGGGCTTGTTCTTGAGTTGGTTCAAAATGCCCTGCTGGTAATTCAATAAAAAAGTCCCTCGATGCGTGTCTATATTGTCTGACAAAAATGATTTCCCCATTCTCGGTTATAGGTAAAACCATAGCCACATCTGGTTTAATGTATACAAAATAATCATCTATAATATTACCGTTGGGTAACTTAATCTCATCTCGTCTTACTTGACACCAAGGATGATTAATCACCATTTGCGAATTTACAGTTTGCCACTTTTCTAGCTTTTTCATCACTAAAATTCATAAATAAACAATAAAAATAATCACAAAATGATAATGCTTATAACAAAGTGTAACAAATGTAAAAAATAGGCATAAATTAGCACTTAAACTGAGTTTTGCCCCGCACCAAAAGCGATTATGTACATCGATGTGGAAACATTTACCGTTAACAAGCGGTTTCCTCTGACTATTAGTCGCGGTACTACTACCCACACTGAAAATATATGGGTCAAAATTCAGGCAGATGGGATTGAGGGTTGGGGAGAAGCATCACCCTTTGGCATTGGCAACCATCGCCAATCTACACCAATCATCAAAGATGGTTTGCAGCAAGTAATACCCAAATTACAACCATTTCATCCCCTACAGCGCCAACAAATAGAAGAGGTTTTAATATCAGCAAAGGTTCCCACAGCTGCGATCGCAGCTGTGGATCTGGCATTGTATGATTGGTTAGGGAAACGAGTGGGTTTACCCCTATGGCAGATGTGGGGGCTGGATAGAAACGCCATCGCCCCCATTTCTGTCACCATTGGTATTAATACCCCAGAGGGAGCTAGGGACAGGGTACGTAACTGGTTGGAGTTTGTTGATGTCAAAATTCTCAAGGTTAAGCTAGGTAGTCCGGATGGCATAGCTGCGGACAGAAGAATGTTACAAGCAGTAAGGGAAGCAGCACCCACCCTAGAGTTATATGTTGATGCTAATGGGGGTTGGAATGTGGAAAATGCGATCGCTATGTGCAATTGGCTAGCAGATTTGGGAATTAAGTATGTCGAACAGCCCCTAGTCAGGGGAGAAGAACAGCATTTAAAGTCAGTCCAGCAATCTTCACCCCTACCCATCTTTGTAGATGAAAGCTGTTTTCATAGCCGGGATATTCCCCTACTCGCAAATTGCATAGATGGTGTTAATATCAAGCTGATGAAATCTGGAGGTTTAACAGAAGCAATCCGGATGGTGCATACAGCTAGGGCACATGGATTACAAGTAATGTTTGGTTGCTATTCTAACAGTACATTAGCTAATACAGCCGCAGCCCAACTAGCACCACTAGCTGATTATTTAGACTTAGATAGCCATTTAAATTTAATTGACGATCCTTTTATGGGGGCAACTTTGGAACAAGGAAGACTTTTACCAAATAATTTACCAGGATTGGGGGTACAACAACGTGCGTCTGTCGCTTAATCAATCCATTGCCATCCTTCTCCATGAGGGGATTACTGGCTTGGGAGGCAAAACTGGGTTATCAATTTTACGCTACAGTGAAGCTAATATTGTCGCTGCCATCGATCGCACATCGGCGGGTAAGTCTTTAGTGGAATTAACAGGTATCCAGCGAGATGTGCCTATTGTTTCTTCGGTTAAGGCATCACTGGAATATCAACCGCAAGTATTGGTAATTGGTATTGCCCCTGGAGGTGGTGAAATACCGGATGATTATTGGCATGAGCTCAAAGATGCTTTAGCTGCGGGTATGTCCATAGTCAATGGTTTGCATACACCATTGGCAAATATCCCGGAATTGAAAGCATTACTCAAACCAGGACAACTAATTTGGGATGTCCGCAAGGAACCACCTAATCTCGGTATTGCTAGTGGTATGGCACGCACTCTAGACTGTCGTCGAGTGTTGACAGTGGCTACGGATATGGCCATAGGTAAAATGTCCACCAGTCTAGAGTTACATTGGGCATCAAAACTGCGGCGTATATCTTCCAAGTTTCTCCCCACAGGACAAACAGGGTTGATGTTAGCAGGGGATGGGGTGGCTTTAGATGCGGTGCGGATAGATTTTGCTGCGGGTGCGGTGGAACAGATGGTTATGCGCTTTGGTAAAAATTACGACATTTTGCATATTGAGGGGCAAGGTTCTTTATTACACCCTGGCTCTACTGCAACTTTACCTCTCATCCGTGGTTCCCAGCCTACTCAATTGATATTAGTACACCGCGCCGGACAAACCCATGTCCGCAAACATCCCCATGTTCCCATTCCTCCTTTACCGGAGGTAATACAGTTGTATGAAAGCGTTGCTAGGGCTGCTGGTGCTTTTGCTCCCGTATCTGTAGTTGGTGTTGCTTTAAACACAGCCCATTTAGATGATGATGCAGCGAATGATGCAATTAGTCAGGTGCAAGCAGAAACAGGACTACCCTGTACCGATGCGATTCGCTTTGATGTGGGTGTGCTATTAGATGCAGTGATGAGGAGTTGACATTTCCCATTGCAAGATATAGCACTACGCAGATACGTTAATTCCTAACTTGCACATTTTATAACCCTTAGATACCAGGGATTTTAACCGAACAAGAAAAATGTGTTATATCATTTCCGTTTGTATCGGAATTATTTAAATTTCCTTCTTCTCCCTCTTCCTCTGCGCTCTCTGTGCCTCTGTGGTTTTTTTATCATTCCGATGTAACCGGATTTGATATTA
>JASJCX010000186.1 GCA_030065255.1 Calothrix sp. MO_167.B42
GTGATTATTGATTATTTGCAATTAATGGAAGGTGCGGGGGATAATCGCGTCCAAGAATTATCGAGAATTACCCGTAGTATCAAAGGTTTAGCCAGGGAATTAAATGCGCCAGTGATTGCCCTTTCCCAATTGAGTCGAGGAGTGGAAGCTCGTACTAATAAGCGTCCCATGTTGTCGGATTTGCGGGAAAGCGGAAGTATAGAACAAGATGCGGATTTAGTAATTATGCTTTACCGCGATGATTATTATAACAGCGACAGTCCCGATCGCGGTATTGCGGAAGTGATTATTGCTAAACATCGTAATGGTCCTACGGGTACGGTGAAGCTATTATTTGACCCACAATATACCAAATTCAAAAATTTGGCTCGACCTAATTAATTATTGAGACAAGCTAAAAGCCCAAGCCATAAAAGGGAAGGAGATAAACACAGGACTTACGCAAATGGTATATTTTTTGGTGTAGGGTGCATGAGATGGGAAGATATTTGAACCTAGCAATAAGACTTATAACGTCACGCACCAACCATCGATTATGACAATTGTGTAAGTCCTGAAATATTAGAAATACGGAGGAAACTACATGAAATCTAAACAAGAAAATTCTCAAATACAAATAAAAGTGGCTATTATTGGAGGATTTTTTGTAATAATAGGCGCAATAATAGCTATAGTACCTTCTATACAAGAAGCAAGAACAACAGATGATAAAAACCCAGAATTTTTCAAAAAATTACCTGCTACAAGAATAGACTGTCAAGGAAATAGTCAAAAATGTGGTAAACGTCATAAAGAAATAATAGAAGTAAAAAATAAAGGGAAACTATACATTACACATTTGGATCATTTGAATCATTGTGGTAAATTTGATATACAAACCTATATTAATGGTGAAGCTCAAAAACTGATAAAACACAATGAAAATCAGAATTTGGTAGAGATAGGTCATATTAAAGAAGGATCAAATACTTTAGAACTAGAAGCAAAAGGAATAACAGGTGGTTGTAACAGAGGTAAATTAAATTCATGGACAATGAATTTAGAACTTTACACATCAAACAAATAAATATATATTTTTTATTTTCAATCCTAAGACGAGAAATTTATACCATTTGGGAAAAAGAATGGGACAGATGAGTGTATGGGTAGGGGCACGGCATCCACAATTTTTATAGTGTATCCAACTATCTTACCTGTGCCGTGCCCTTACGAAGAATTTACGTGTCGCAAACATTATTTGAATTGGTATTAGTTACCAAATAAAAATTTAATTGCTCAACTGATAACTTGCACCATTCCCAATAATCGCCTGGGATTTAAATCCCAGTCTCATAGCTGAAGTCGTCTAAAGACGACTAAACAAGCATTCTAGTCTACTTAAGTAGACTTTGTTTATTAGCCTGGGAATTCATTCCCAGGGGGGAATGTGGATTAAACGAGATTGCTGCAAGTTATGAGTCAATTAATAAATAAGCAATATCGTAATGGTACGATGCTATACAACAACACAACTTACCAAGAATTGCTCAATTCTTTTCCCCCGCGCCCCATAAATTCTGACAAAGAACTCGAAAAAACTCAAGCAGTTGTTGACGCTCTGATTGACAAGGGTAGTCTAACTGATGATGAACGAGATTATCTAAATTTACTGGGGTTATTAATTCACGAATATGAAGAAACCCAGGAATTAGTTCCTGATATTTTTGGAGTAGAGATTCTCAAAGTTTTCATGGAAGAACAAAATCTGAAACAAAAAGATTTAATTTCCATTTTTAAAACTGAATCCATTGTCTCTAATGTACTCAATGGCAAACGTCAACTGACAGTTGAACATATCCAGAAATTAGCAGATTTTTTCCATGTTTCCCCTGCTGTATTTTTCCCAATTAATTCTTGATGAAAGAACGGAATTAGAAATAATCTGCTGCAATCAGCAACTTATGTTAAGCCTAGAGTTATGATTGTTTGTGAGCATCACTACTCTAGGCTTAACATCGATAACCGTCATTCAATGAAAGGATTTTGGATTTACCGATTAACTGTAACTCGGGAAATTATACATATCGATATGAGAAATTACTCACTATTAATTAAGTTTTCAAAAATTAAAAACCTAACTTTTCCAACACTGGCTTAGTAGAGACAATATGTTTATTTAAACCCAAATCTTCGGGACTAACTCCCACAGCCAAAGCAATCAACTGTGGTAAATGTAAAACTGGTAAACCCAGTTGTTTGCCAATTACCTTTTCCACCTCTGGTTGGCGGGAGTCCAAATTGAGGTGACACAAAGGGCAAGGAGTTACAATACAATCAGCCCCAGCTGCAATTGCTTCTTGGATATGCATGCCAGCCATTTGGAAAGATTGGGTAGTAGCATAACTAGAAAGGGGCCAACCACAACATTGAGTCCTTCCTTGATAATAAATTGGCGTTGCACCCAGAGTGCGAAATACATTTTCCATCGCTTCTGGATTAAACCTGTCTTTCTCAGGTACGGATTTTTGTGTGCGGAGTAAATAGCAGCCATAAAAAGCAGCACATTTCAGGCCAGTTAATTTCTGGCTTACCCGTTGTTGAATCGACTCCAAACCGTAATCTTGAACTAAGGCATAGAGCAGATGTTTAACCTCCGTACTTCCCCGATAAGGTAAACAACCTTCCTGTTTGAGTAAATTATTCACCCGGGCAAAATAAGCAGGTTCATCTTGTTGACAAGCCTTGAGACGTTCATCAACATGACCAATCACACCTTGACAAGTACTACAATGGGTGAGTAAAGGTAAGTTTAATTCTTCAGCCAGGGCAATATTGCGAGCATTTACCGTATCTTCCAACAATTGGGAATCTTCCTTAAAAGTCCCAGAACCACAGCAAGCACCCTTTTTTAATTCTATTAGTTCAATCCCTAAAGCTTGAGACAAAGCAACTGTGGACTGATGAAGTTCCCCACAGGCTCCTTGAGCCACGCAACCAGGGAAATAAGCGTATTTTAGGGCAGTAGATAGCATAGTAGGATTTAATTAATTAGGTTTATTTACCAGCATAGTGGCATATTCATCGTTATTTATGCCGATTAAATTTGCGAGAAAAATATATCTAGTAACCAACTTTTTCCATCTCGATCCTTGACCAAGAAAAAATTGGATACAAGCCCCCGGATTCATCGATGGGATAATAATTCTAAATTCTTCATTCTAAATTCTAAATTCTAAATTCTAAATTACCCTTGACATTTTATCCTCACAATGGACTATTACTTATAGAAAGAGGTGAAGATTTTTTGATAGAAAATTTCTAGACTATATACGGACGATCCCCCTTGACGATAAGATGTATATGCTCAAATCCATATCACCCTAAAAGAGCCGACTATAGCAACTGGTTGAGGTATTTTAAATCTATGAGCCAAGAAAGTATTTTAGAAAAGGTACAAAGAATCGTCTCCGAGCAATTGGGTGTTGATTCTGGGGAAGTGAAACCAGAAGCCACATTCGCTGATGATTTGGGGGCTGACTCCCTTGATACAGTGGAATTGGTAATGGCTTTGGAAGAAGAATTTGACATCGAAATTCCTGATGAAGTCGCTGAAAAAATGACTACTGTTCAAGAAGCCGTAGATTACATTAAGGATAAAGTTGCTGCGTCTGCCTAAAAGTACATTGAGAATTGGGATTAAGGATGTTATCTAACTCCAGTCCCTAGTTCTCAGTCCTGAAGTACCTGTTTTGTTTTGCTTGCATCTAAAAGCCACCATTAACTGAATCATGACAGATCTGAAACGTAAACGCGTTGTTATAACTGGTGTTGGCGCGATTACACCGATTGGTAACACACCAACACAATATTGGGAAGGATTAATCAGTGGACGCAATGGCATTGGTGAAATCACCAGGTTTGATGCGTCTAACCATGCTTGTCGCATTGCTGGTGAAGTGAAGAATTTCGACCCCCATGACTACATGGATCGCAAGGAAGCCAAGCGCATGGACCGATTTTCCCAATTTGGTGTGTCAGCAGCAAAACAGGCCGTGGCAGATGCACAATTAGTAATTAATGATTTGAATGCTGAACAAATTGGTGTAATGATCGGTTCTGGCGTTGGCGGCATTAAAGTCCTGGAAGACCAACAGACGACCTACCTTAACCGAGGAGCAGATCGTTGTAGTCCATTCATGATTCCCATGATGATTGCCAACATGGCCGCCGGGTTGACAGCAATTCACACTGGAGCAAAAGGACCTAATTCCTGTCCAGTCACTGCCTGTGCGTCGGGTTCCAATGCCATTGGCGATGCTTTTCGCCTTATCCAAGCAGGATACGCCCAGGCAATGATTTGCGGTGGATGTGAAGCAGCAATTACACCCTTGTCCGTGGCTGGTTTCGCGGCAGCTAGGGCACTTTCTTTTCGTAATGATGACCCCACCCATGCCTGTCGTCCTTTTGACAAAGAACGTGATGGATTTGTCATGGGTGAAGGTGCGGGAGTTTTAATTCTAGAAGAGTTGGAATATGCCCGGAGCCGTGGTGCTAGGATTTACGGGGAGATAGTGGGCTATGGGATGACCTGTGATGCTTATCACATGACTTCTCCAGTACCCGGAGGATTAGGAGCAGCTAGGGCAATGTCCCTGGCACTCAAGGATGGAGGAATATCTCCACAACAGGTTAGTTATATCAATGCCCACGGTACTAGTACCCCAGCCAATGATTCCACTGAAACCTCAGCCATTAAAAAAGTTTTAGAAGAACATGCTTATAAAATAGCTGTAAGTTCCACTAAATCCATGACTGGGCATTTATTAGGTGGTTCTGGTGGCATTGAAGCAGTAGCTACGGCGTTAGCGATCGCTCATGAGCAAATTCCACCGACAATTAACCTGGTAAACCCCGATCCAGAATGTGACCTCGATTATGTACCCAATACTAGCCGCGCCCAAACAATTGACGTGGCATTATCCAATTCTTTTGGTTTTGGCGGTCATAATGTGACCCTAGTATTTAAAAAATATCTCTAGAATTGTGAGAATTAAAATTTTGCACTTGCCATTTGTGAGCTAACATCAATCACAAATGGTTACAAATTAATCCCGTCGTTATTACATTACTATTTTTCAGCTAGTACTCGACCACATTAATTTTGAGGAGTTGTGGCACAGCCATCCTGGCTGTGCAATGGTCAGGCAGGGATGCCTGACCCACAAATGATGATTTTGACCAGCAAAATTAAATTGGTGGAATACTAGTACTCGACCACATTAATCTTTGACGAGTCCCTGGTGTTTAGCTCCCCGATTTCTTTAAGGAGTCGGGGAGCTGTGGTCCCTCATAACTTATGTGGTGAACTACTAGAAGGTATAAAAGCTGATATTGCAAGCTTTTTGTTGATGATTCACGGTTGGTTGATGTGCCCCTGGCTGTAATAGTATGAAAGCAGTGGATTTCTGCATTTATCAAGACAGGTGACAATTCAAAATTAGTCGTCAAATCAACTAATTTTGTGGAGTGAGGCACCATAGAATAAATGTTGAACCATATCACTGCTCTTAATTTAAAGCATTCACTGCAAAAAATCTCATTATTATCAGCCAGAGAAACATTGAACCCGCGTTAGTGGATATCTAAATACAAAAAACTCAAATTCTCTGGCTTGCCGGTCAACAACTACCAGTGGGATGATGAGAATAATAGGTGGGGAAAATCTCTAAATTTCCCCACAACAAAGCTCAAATAGTGCTAACCCGTCGTTAAAAACAATCTGATTATGGCTGTTGCAACCCAATCCCTTGAAGAACTGTGTATTAATTCGATTCGCTTTTTAGCAGTCGATGCCGTAGAAAAGGCAAAGTCCGGTCATCCAGGACTACCAATGGGCGCAGCACCAATGGCATTTGTGCTGTGGGATAAATTCATGCGGTTTAATCCCAAGAATCCCAAGTGGTTCAACCGTGATCGTTTTATCCTATCTGCTGGTCATGGTTGTATGTTGCAGTATGCCCTACTGTACTTGACTGGTTACGATAGCGTCACTATAGAAGATATTAAGCAGTTCCGCCAATGGGGTTCTAAAACCCCCGGACACCCAGAAAACTTTGAAACAGAGGGTGTAGAAGTTACCACCGGACCCTTGGGACAAGGTATTGCCAATGGGGTCGGTTTAGCAATGGCAGAAGCACATCTAGCAGCCAAGTTTAACAAACCCGATGCCAAAATTGTTGACCACTACACCTACGTAATTTTGGGTGACGGTTGCAACATGGAAGGTGTTTCTGCTGAAGCTTGTTCCTTTGCAGGACACTTAGGATTGGGTAAACTCATCGCTCTGTATGATGATAACCACATTTCCATTGATGGTTCCACAGATGTTGCCTTCACAGAAGATGTTTCTAAGCGGTTTGAAGCTTACGGTTGGCACGTTCTGCATGTGGAAAATGGGAATACGGATTTAGATGCGATCGCTAAAGCCATTGAAGCGGCCAAAGCTGTCACCGATAAGCCCACCATGATTAAGGTGACAACCACCATTGGTTACGGTGCTCCTAACAAGCAAAACACCGCTGGTATTCACGGTGCAGCTTTAGGTACAGACGAAGTAGCGGCAACTCGCAGCAACTTAGGCTGGGAATACGAGCCTTTTGCATTGCCCCAAGATGCCGTTGACCATATGCACAAAGCAATTGAGCGTGGTGCTGGTTACGAATCTGAATGGAACCAAGCTTTTGCTGCATATAAGGCGAAATATCCCCAAAATGCGGCTGAATTTGAACGTTACATCAGTGGTAAACTTCCTGATGGTTGGGACAAGGTATTACCTACCTACACTGCTGAAGATAAAGGATTACCCACCCGTAAGCACTCAGAAGCCTGCTTAAACAAGTTAGCAGCAGTTGTACCCGAATTAATTGGTGGTTCAGCTGACTTAACCCACTCCAACCTGACAGAAATCAAAACCGATGGGGATTTCCAGAAAGGAGAATACCTCAATCGGAACGTCCACTTTGGCGTGCGGGAACATGGTATGGGGGCAATTTGTAACGGCATGGCCCTCCACGGTTCGGGATTAATTCCCTATGGAGCCACATTCTTAATCTTCACAGATTATATGCGTGCTGCCATTCGTTTATCTGCCCTTTCCCAAGCTGGTGCCATTTGGGTAATGACCCACGATTCCATTGGACAAGGGGAAGATGGACCAACCCACCAACCAGTGGAAACCCTGGCTTCCCTGCGAGCAATTCCCAACTTGGCTGTGATTCGTCCTGCGGATGGAACCGAATGTTCTGGTGCTTATAAAGTAGCGATCGAAAGAGCCAAAGAAAATGCACCTACCTTATTAGCATTCTCCCGTCAGGCTCTCCCCAACTTTACACCTACTTCCATTGAAGGGGTAACTAAGGGTGCATATGCAGTAGTAGATTGTCAAGGTACACCTGAACTAATTTTGATTGGTACAGGTTCCGAGTTGAATCTATGTATCACCGCTGCTGAGAAATTAGCGGGAGAAGGTAAGAAAGTACGTGTGGTTTCCATGCCTTGCTGGGAGTTATTTGAGGCACAGGATGGAGCTTACAAGGAGTCTGTGTTACCAAAAGCTGTTACCAAGCGTTTATCTGTGGAAGCTGGTGCTAGCTTCGGCTGGCATAAGCATGTAGGTACTGAAGGTGATACCGTGAGTATTGATACTTTTGGTGCTTCCGCTCCCGGTGGTACTTGTATGGAGAAGTTTGGCTTTAGCGTTGATAATGTATTAGCTAAAGCTAAAGCACTATTGGGTTAAAACCTCGGCTTCGTTCGGCTTTAACATCCCGATTTTTCTTGATGTTAATTTGCAACAGAATAATTGATTTTGAGGGTGGGCTGAAAAGTCTGCCCTTTTTTATTGAGGAAAAACCCCTATTGACTATTTGTACCATAAAAGGTACAAATATAATATAATTTACTATATAAAATCAAAATTATGTAATACCAAAAACCGGCTAAATTTGTATGGTGAAATAAAAGTACCAGCAATATATTTATGGTTCTACCATAGGCATTTAGACTGGTTTGATGTAGATGACACAAAAGCGAATTCCAGCAAGGTTTTATCAAAATGAAAATGGTAAAGAGCCAGTTCGTGATTGGTTAAAAGATTTAGATCAAGAAGAACGGCGCTTAATTGGAACTGACATCAAAACAGTAGAGTTTGGTTGGCCTATTGGAATGCCAACTTGTCGGCCAATGGGGGATGGGTTATTTGAGATTCGTACTAATTTACCTCAAAATCGAACTGCCCGTGTTTTGTTCTGTATTTATCAAGAGGAAATGATTTTACTTCATGGATTTATGAAAAAATCTCAGAAAACCCCTAAAAAAGAAATGGATTTAGCTTTAGAACGCAAACAAAAATTGGAGGTAGGGGAATGAACAAAAACCCATATGTGGGTTCATCTCTTGACGATCTTCTGGAAGAAGAAGGCACACTCGAAGAGATTAACTTAATTGCCGTCAAACGGGTTATTGCTTGGCAGATTAAACAGGCAATGGAAAAAAGGAATTTAACCAAGACACAAATGGCACAACAAATGAATACTAGTAGGTCATCTCTTGATCGACTTCTAGACCCAAATAACACATCTGTAACCTTGGATACGATTGAGCGGGCTGCCAGGGTTATTGGTAAACGAGTGCATTTTGAATTGGTAGATACAGTTTAAAGTAGATACTATTGCCAATGTATTAGAAAGTTGCTGGTATTACTGAAACATTGGCATATCTGCCTTTTTTTATGTAATAAACCACAGAAACCCAGAGGTAAAGAAATTAGGTGAGGAAATTATGCAGGAAGTTACTAGTTATCATCAAGAGCTTTTGAATCGTATATCACCAATAGTAGAAAAGCTATTTAAAAGTAATAGCTTATACTTGGTAAAGCTAAAAAAACAGGAAATGATGGAAAGGCTGATAGAACTCTTTGGTAAATTCACTCCTGAAGAAATGAAAACAATTCAAGATGAAGAATTAACACGCAGAATTGATAAAATTTTGGTTTTTGAAGCTGTTTCTGGCACTTTAAATGATTTAACACCACAACAAATGACAATGTTTGATGAATCGGTAGAAGGAAAATAAATAGAGTGACCTATTTATTAGACACAAATATCGTGAGTTATATTTTGAAGAAAAGAAATATAATTGTTAACAATAAACTTCAGGAAGTAACTCGTTTAGGTGAAGAAGTTTTTATTAGTTGTATAACTTACTATGAAATAAAAAGAGGTCTACTTGCAGTAAACGCAACCAGACAAATAGCTGAATTTGATATTTTATGTCGTAAATATGAAGTTTTGTTTTTAGACGACATCGAAATTATTGACAATGCTTGTAAAATTCAAGTCGATTTAAAAAGCAGGGGGCATCGTTTAGAAGATGCAGATATTTTAATCGCAGCAACGGCAATTACACGGGGTTTGATTTTGGTTTCTAATGATTCTGATTTGCTGAGAGTTCAAGGGATTAATCTAGAAAATTGGTTGCAAATCTAATTTTGAACAATGAAAGGCAAGTAAAATTATTGCGATTAAATAGAAAGAAGTTAATTAAAATCGCCAAGTTGTAACAATTGTTTAGCAAATTCAGAACGTTCACAATTTGTGAATCCTAATCTTAAATACTTCCTCTTAAATTCTTGAAACCCAGGCTGATTATTAAGGATAATATAAGGTTGAATAAATACTTTAGAGTTTCCACCATATACGGTATAGTTATAACATAAAACATCTGAATATTCGTATTCATAAGGTATAAAGCGACTTATCAGGAGATAGATTTTGTCATTTTTAAAAGGTGCTAATTCATTCAAAAAAGGATAATTTTCTATTTCATAATCTTTATAATATCCTGATGCTATTAAAAATATTGGGCGTTTGTCTTGAATAGCTCTGGTAACCATAGGCAATTTACTTGTATTTATTGCCAACTCATCCCCATCTTGAGAATTAAAATGTAAACAGTAACCTGCTTCTCTAACTTTATGAATTTGAATATAAACTGGACCATGTGATGTTTGAATTTTAGTCTGATTTGGTACAGGCGTATCGTTGAGAGGAGGTTTATAGTAGTCTTTAGCTTGATTTTCCAATCCTTTTAAAGTGTGTCCCAAATCAGAAATCCTGTTTAACATATTCTCTGGTAAAATCCGATAACGTATTACAGGGTTTTCAAAGTTTTCAAATTGTACTTGACGATGGTGGTTCATATGGCGTTGTTTTAATTTACGTGAAAGACCAACATACATTACTGGACAATGATTATTACCCACGTAATAAATTCCTGGTTTTGATGGTATTTCCTTTCGCTGTTTATAAGGTAAAAATGGCATTTGCTTCGAGTTTAAATTCAACTTCATAATATTTTTTGATGCTAATTATAAAACTATAATACTTGCATTAAAACCAAGTTTTACATGAGTAAATACACTGAATATTTTCCATTTCAAAGTGTCAAAAAAATGAGATGCTCACTCTTTATTTTCTATTAGGTACTTACTTTCAACAATGAATAATCCCCAAGAAATTTATGATTTGCTCATAGATTACGGAAGCAAAAATACCTGTGTCAAGGAAATTTTAATTGGATTAACATGGACATTATGTGAAGCAGAAGGCATAGGTTTATGTATGAGTCCAGCCATTCCGACACGTACCTTGCCTTGGTCTGGTACCTTAGTGAATAAACAAATTCAAGAATTATGCCTATGGTTGCGCTCCTGGAATCCTTACCAAGCAACCGTCGCTATGGCTGCCATTAATGCCATTATTAATACAAACTCTCCCCTGGCACAACAAGCAATAGCCCTTCCCCCATCAGCATCGGCAAATTTGGCTGTTTTTGAGCATTTTCTCCCCCAACTCCGGGGAAAACGAGTCTCTGTCATTGGACGTTACCCTGGGTTAAACCGCTACGAACAGGATATGACTATTAATGTCATTGAACTCAGCCCCACTAGTAATGATTTTCCCGCACCTGCATCGGAGTACTTACTTCCTGAGTCAGACTGGGTATTTTTAACCGCCACATCCATTCCCAATAAAACTTTCCCTCGTTTGGTCGAATTATCTAGGCAAGCTAACTTAGTTCTGATGGGGCCTACCCTTCCCTGGTTAAGGGAATTTGCTGAGTTGGGAGTTAATTATTTAGCAGGTGTTACCGTTACCAATCCTGGAAAATTACGTCAAACCATTGCTGAGGGGGGAGGAGTGAGAATATTTGACACTGGAGTGCAATATCGTTTGTTGGAACTGAATGCTGAGTCAAGAACGTAAAATGTACAATATAAACAGGACTAAAGCTGGGTATCACAATCAGTGACAGGAATCACAGATCCCCGACTTCTTTAAGAAGTCGGGGATCTAAACACCCGCAACTTGTCAAAATTAAT
>JASJCX010000187.1 GCA_030065255.1 Calothrix sp. MO_167.B42
ATCCATAGAGCTTCTAAAGTATCGTGACAGGCGTAGAACTGTCTTGAATTGAACTGTTCTACACCTTCCCAGAATTCTTGGGGTAGGTTTTCCATCAACCCATGCTATTTCTTACTTCTTTGATTGTGTCTAGGGCTATTTCTTGCTGATCCCCAGCAAATTCATTGTCTGGAGTCAAAAATAGCATGCAGTGGCATTCTTTACGTTCTCGCATGGGGACACAAGGACAATTCCAAAAAGCAGCTGCAACTTCGGCTTCTTTATCTTCATAGTGACGACATGGGCACAAAGGTGCTCCTAAATCATCTTTATGCTTGGCCAGTCCTTCAATTACCACCGCCGTCACTGAAGGTTCAGAACAGAAGAAAGTTCCAGTGCGCTTGGCGTATTGTTCGGAAAAATGCCGCATCGCCTCTAAATGTTTATCGGTGGATTTGTTATTAACTTCTGATTCAATCATGGGATTGGCTGCTGATAATTTAAATATTTCTTTGCATTGTACCGCAGTCTAGGAAAGCTATAAATGACAAAATATATAGATTTGGTGCTAATCAGATACTGAGTCGCGAGTTCAAGGTCGATGAAATAACAACTTCCCTAAATATTTTGACTAAACCATGGCAATTTCTAATTCATATAATTTGTATTTATTTATGTATTAAATGATTTTTGTAGTTCAGTTTGTAGAGGTTTTTCTGGAGCGATCGCGATTCCAGGAATGTCTTGCTTTATCGGTATTTTGGCCTCAGATGATGGGGAGTTTGGCCACATTAACCAACGACTTTTAGCATTCAGGGAAGAGAGAGTCAGGGGATTTTGAGTTAACCAAATTAGGGGGTAACTAGAAAGTGAGAAATTGTTGTTATCTGATGATGGATTGGCTTTGGCTAAGGCTTCTAACACTTGGCGATCGCCTTTAATTAAACCTGTGGATGCTGTCCACAATTGCACTTGCATCTGCTGTTTTTGGGCATAAAAATATAGGGATGCGGCAGCAATTACTGCTTGTTCAAAGTTTTCTTCTTCCCAACCACCGGCACTATCTAGGGCAATAATAATTTCCTGACCACTAGTAACAATTTCTAGTTCTCTTACCCGTAATTCTCCGTAGCGGGCACTTGTGCGCCAATGAATTAAGCGGATGGGATCTCCCATGCGGTAAGGACGTAGGGAGCGGGTTAATCCTTCTGAGGCTGTTTGTATGGGCATACCGGAGGGATCTCCCCTGAGACTATCTTCTTGTCCCATGCGGTCTACTAAAGGACAATGGGCTAAGGGTAATACGGGAGGATAAACAACTGCTTTTGCCTGATGTTCGCGGTGACGACGACACCAAAATAGTCCCAAGGGTGCAGCACTGCTTAAGTCTACGGTGTGCCAGTGATATACCCCCCGTCGTTGGGTAGGGTGGTAGTAAGTCCAGCGATAACTCTCTTGGGGGGCAATAGTTTCAATTGCTTGTTGCACGGGTTTACCCAAGATAAAGGGTAGGATATCAGCGACTTGGACTAAAGCTGCTGATTGCTTACCTTGGTTGCGGATTTCTAACTCTACCTTTAAGTCATCTCCTGCCGTAATTGCAGAGATGGGTAGTCTGTTCACAGTTAAACCCACAAGCGATCGCGGTGGCAAGAGGGCGGATAGTACCAGTAATGCAGAACTAATGCCGCTAATTACGTACAACCAGCCTGCCATGGTGTTAATAGCGGCACCAAAAAAACAAATTGTAATTCCTGCTAATACCCAGCCACTGTATGCTGGGGCAACGGCACGGGTTTCTAACCAGTTGGTGATGCTTTTAATCATTTTTAGATGTTATTAATCCTGGAGAGTGGGTAATTTTAAAGTTAAAGTGGGGAAATTATGAAATTGTTTTAAGGCGTTGCTGAATCAGGTATGAATTTATCTCACGCAGAGGCGCAGAGACGCAGAGGGTAGGAGTTTTAAGTACCTCATTTTTCAATTTCATACTTTAAATCAGCAAGGCTCGTTTTAGGTCCTTCCAGGCTAGCCCATCTATTGGATTTCTGGTATTAGAAATCACCCAATATATTTTCTGAATTCAGTATGAAGAAGATTTCTTATATCAGTGTTTTTACGATTTAGGGTTTGCTATATTTAACCCTCCAATGGGAGCATCTCAATTTTTCAAAAAGCCCAAGGGCAAAGCGCAGGCTGAGTGCTTTGCACACGCTACGCGTTAACGTAGTTCCTCTGTTAGCGTTAGCGTAGCTCCCCTGAAAGGGGCAGCTCTCCCGAAGGGAGCAAGAGGCACGCCAACAGGCTAAAGCCTGGGGCTACACAAACTAACCTGAGTTCGGGATAAGCTGAAATCCCTATTGTACGGTTGATTGATTGGTGGTGTGTGTCAAAGAGCTTACGTCTTTATGGTGCTAGTTGATGCAGCAATCTCGTTGAGCCCAAATTCCCACCTTGAAATAAATTTCAAGGCTCATAAACCAAGCACGTTAAAACGCGCTGTCATATCATGTCTGCTTGAACACTTACGATAAAAGTAACGCTGAGATTTTTAAATATAAAGAATCTGGAGATTTTATATCGTAATTAATTACCCGGACATGATATCAGTCCTACCCAGTCTGATTTATCAGACTTTGTCTTTGAGCCTAGGAATTAATTCCTAGGTGGACATTTGGAGTTATGAGTTAACCTGAACTGAGGTAAACTAAGCCCATGATTAGGTGGGCTAATAAATCTTTTTAACCCACGCAGGTGGGTTTTGCTCGTGTAGCGATACCCTTCTAGGGTATTGCATAAAAATTGGGATGCTCCCCCTCGAATCAATGTGATCGCACAAACTATCAACTAACTAAACATTAACTTTACGATCAACTCTTTTGCCAGTCCCACTCCGACGGATATCTCGCCAAATCTGAGTAGCCGCTAAGGCCCCATCAGCCGCAGCCACCACCACTTGATTGAGTCCGACTTTTAAATCCCCAATGGCAAAGATACGAGGATGAGAAGTGCGAGCCATCTTGTCAGTTACCAGATTACCGCCTTTTTTCTCTAAATTAAATTTGTCTAGATAGGTAGCATGGTATTTAGACCCCATTGAAATCAAGCCGGTTTCCAACTCAACCACCTGACCATCGGTTAATTCCACCCCTGTCATCTGATGATTTTCTCCCAAGAATTGCTCAATGGGGGTTTCTACGATTTCATAACCCTGTTCTGTGATTCTACTGCGTAATTCATCGTTGACTTCAAACTGTCCTTGGGTAAATAGGGTAATCTGGTCAGTAAACCAACCTAAAGGAAAAACTACTTCTGCATTACCGGCACTACTGGCAAATACACCTACTTTTTTATCTGCCATTTCATAACCATCACAAATCAAACAGACGTGGAGATTATAACCGGCGTAATCATAGACATTCCGCATATTTTCTAACTCGGGAAGATAGTCAATAATGCCACTAGCTGCGATTAAATACTTGGTACGGAATGTATAATATTCGCTCTGATTGCGACCCACTTTTACGCGCAACGCCAAAGTTTCCCCTTCATCAATCACCTCCTCAACAAAAGCATCCAGTAAATCCCCACCAAGGGAAAGAAAATGTTCTTTACCCTGTCTGAGAACGGAACGGCCTGGAGTATCAGGGGGTAAACCTAAATAATTATGTAGTTCCTGCATCCAAAAAGAGCGGGCTTTGCCTTTATCAATAATTAGGGTATTGAGTAAGTAACGTTGCAAATAAATTCCGGCAGAAAGGCCACCCGCACCGCCTCCGACGATAATGGTATCGTAAACTTGGTCTGTAGATGATTGCAGAGTTTGTTTTGTTAATTTCATGGTAATGTCTCCTTATCAGTATCAGTTACAAATGATTATTTTTGTAGTGCTTTGATTGAGATGACCGGTCTTAAGATAAATTAAGCAACCATCTTGACTAAAGGGGGGTGTGAACACTGCCACGGGGATTGCGAATCCAAGTTCCTGGGGATAAGTTCCCTGTTCATAATAATCTCCTGTAGTCAGCTTTTATCTTTAGTTTTGAAAATTCATGGGTCTGTCCATTTTATCTATCAGTAGGTAGATAATTCGGTAAAAAAATAGACTTTCACCAACTGTATAAATGATTTGCATCGAACCATGAAGTATTCCGCATAAAACAAGTTGTGGATACTTTGGTGTAGGCTGGCATTTGCCGTCTATCCCGAACGGGGTTTTACGTAGATCATAGCATTTAAGCAGGATTTGAGTACGACTGTTGTTTGATTACACAATCTATTCTACCTACTAGTAGATAAATAGTCAATACAATATTTTTATTCTCAAAATCGAAACGCAACTAAAAACACCTCCCGCTAACTGCTGTTGAGACTTTCCCCAATGCAGACTCAATACAGGTAACAAATTCTAATGAGCGATCGCTTCTATGGAGCCATGAGATGTATCCCTTGCATTAGTACTATAGTATTAATATGCAGGCGATCGCAGTTCGTGCAAAGAAAAGCGCAGACTAAGTAAGCCTGCGACTCTTAATTACTTAATTTGCAGTACCACTATTGCTGCGGTAACTGTGGAAGGGAGCATTCACCCTTTGTTAACTGATACTCAATGCCCCAGAATTTCAAATTCAAAGACACTGGAGAACAGCCTGGTGAAAATAATACCCCTCCGCTTAAAGCAACAATCAGTAGTATGATTGCCCAGATAGGTTTTTTTAGCGGGAAGCGAGGTTTGGGACGGTTGTTTTTGGGTTTGCTTTTTTCGAGAGCTTTCATTTGTAGAATAGAATTGTGAAATAAACTAACCGCCTGGAGAAAGACCAGGCGTTTTTCTAGGAACAGATTTTTCCAAATCAAAACAACAAACCCCAAGCCGCGATCGCAAGTTACGGACGCGCTTGGGGTAAATACATTGTTGTGTGGTTGTCGCATATTGACCTCCATTTACTACAATTGGAGGCTGCTTTGAAGAGATGCGTTTTAATGCAAAAAATCGCACAAAAAGTTTTATTTGATTTTTGGCGTATTCGTGCATCAAAAACTTATACCACGTATTATTCAAAACGTGATAAATTGAAGCAAGCTGTCAAAAAAACAGCTACTTCAGCATCGCTTAAAGCAAGCCATAAAGATGATGTCGAACACGCCACAGAGAATTGTTTGTTCCCCCCTAGTTGTTCCCCCCACTAGAGATGGTCTTGACTCTCTATGCAGTTCATTTTACCCGCATAAAGGCAATTAATTTTCCGGGCGTTATGTGCGGAACGTGAGGTGGGGGCAGAGAGAAACCAATTTAATATTAGCAGATTTACCTAAAAGAAGTGCTGTAACCGTTTGCATTTACAAACTTCTCTGCAACAGCTTTCACATCGGGGTTTTCTGATACCTGGTACAAGTCCCAAGGCAAGGGTAATTGTCCGGGAGATGACTGTTTTGGTGATTTTTTCTTCGATACTTGGATACCCTTAAGTGGGCGTAGGTTGGGTTGAGGGACGAAACCCAACATTATCAATCCTTTGTTGGGTTTCACTTCGTTCCACCCAACCTACCATTAGACATCTGGTGAAAATTAATTACGCGTTACCCAGAACTCTTGTAGAGACGCGAAATTTCGCGTCTCTACATTCTTTGTCACCTGAGGTCTATTGTTTTTAACTCATAATATATGCATATGGGCATTTCTAATGTTTAATTGTCTATGAGCAACTTGCCTCTCAATATCCCCCCAAACCTAAAACTCACCCAAGAACAATTCACACTTCTAGCTGCTGCTAATCGAGACGTGCAACTAGAACTAACTGCTACAGGAGAATTAATTATCATGCCCCCTACGGGAGGAAATACAGGTAAGCGCAACATAGATATTGAGGGACAACTTTGGTTTTGGAACCGACAAACCAAATTAGGTGTCGCTTTTAACTCCTCAACTGCTTTCCTACTTCCCAATGGTGCAGAACGTTCTCCCGATGCAGCTTGGGTAAGTCAAGCCAGATGGGATAATTTGCAACCAGAAGAACAAGACTCCTTTCCACCCCTTTGTCCAGATTTTTTGATTGAATTGCGCTCCAAAAGTGACAATATGGAACCCTTACGAAAAAAAATGCAGGAATATATTGATAATGGATTGCTTCTGGGGTGGTTAATTGATACAAAGAACAAAAAAGTCGAAATTTATCGACCCCATCAACCAATAGAAGTCCTGAATAATCCCACAAGTTTATCTGGGGAAGATGTTTTACCTGGATTTGTTTTAGATTTGCAAGTTGTGTTTAGTTAGCAAATAATCTGTGCATATCAAAAAAATGGCGTTGCTGATTACAAATATGCTAACAGCCCCCAACCCCCAATTCTGGGGGAGAAAGATAATTTAAAGTCCCCCAATTTTTAAAGTCCCCCAATTTTGGGGGATTGAGGGGGCGTTACTCAAAACTTAAAAAGTAAATTCATACTTCAAGTGGGCAACGCCAAAAAAATTAATCCTAAAATTATTGTTAACAATTGTAAAAATCATCCCTTGAGACTAGAAACATGGTTTTTACCTAGGTACACTAAACAAGCAAGTGTATCTACGTGGTTAAACATAAAAAACAAGGTGTGTTCCTCTAGCTTCAATGATTCCAGTACAACTTACCTTGAAAAATTTCCTCAGTTATAGTGAGGCAGTTTTGGATTTTCGCGGTCTACATACGGCGTGTATTTGTGGTTCTAATGGCGCTGGTAAATCTTCTTTATTGGAGGCCATCACTTGGGCAATTTGGGGACAAAGTCGAGCCGCAACGGAAGATGATGTGATTCGTTCTGGTGGCAAGGAAGTAAGGGTAGATTTTGTTTTTCAAACTAGTCAACAGCAAACCTATCGAGTTATTCGCAGTCGCCACCGTGGTGCAAGTAGTGTGTTGGAATTGCAAATAGAAACCCCTGAAGGCTTTCGGGCAATCACTGCTAAGGGTTTAAGGGCAACCCAAGAACTAATTTTGCAACATATTAAGTTGGACTACGATACTTTTATTAATTCTGCTTATTTGCGCCAGGGACGTGCTGATGAGTTTATGATTAAACGTCCTAGCGATCGCAAACAAATTTTAGCAGAGTTATTAAAGCTGGATCAATATGATGAGTTGTCAGATAGGGCAAAGGAATTATCCCGCCATTTTAAGGTGAAGGCCGAAGAAAGCGATCGCTCCTTGGAGGGGATGAAGGTACAATTGCAACAACGGGAAGTTGTGGTGCAACAAAAGGCGGAGTTGGAAGGGGAATTAAATCAACTGCAACAGGTACAGGCGTTTGAGAATATTCAGTTACAGAGTTTGCAGGTTGTACAACATCAACGCCAAGGATGGGAAGAACAATTAAATTTTGTCAGACAGCAGCATCAGAATTTGATTCAAGATAGTGAAAGGTTACGCAAAGAAGAGTTGAGTTTAACCACTCAGTTGGCGGAATTAGCAACTATTTTAAATCAACGGGATGACATTCAAGCCGGGTATAGCCAATATCAAAATCTCCAAGGGCAAGAAGAAGCCTTAGCAGCTAAATTTGCTGAATATACCCGTTGTCAACAAGCAAAGCAGGAAAAACAACAGCAACTTAGTCAAGAAATTTATCAACTGGAAAAGGAATTACAACAGGCTCAAGCAACTTTAAATGTCCTCGAACAGCAAGAACAAGAGATTCACAAAACCCTAAATAAAGCCGAGGAAGTAGAAGCTGCCATCGCCCAGTTAAAAGCAGCGCGACAACGGGTGGTAGAACTAGATGAACTGCAAATGCAAGTTTCTCCCCTGTTGCAAAAACGCATAACTCTGCAAAGTCATGTGGATAGGGCACAGGCGGGTTTAGTGGCGCGGTTAGAGCAGTTAACAGACACCCAAAACCAACTCCAATCACGGCAGCAACGCCAACCCCAACTACAGCAAGCGGTGGTAGAAGTGGCCATGCGAATCGAAGAGTTGGAGAAGAAGAGGGTATACTTGCAACGGGTACAGGAAAAGGGACAGGAAAGAAGGCACTTTATTGAACGACTGCAAGCACACCAACGGGATTACGAAAGACTTTTGGGGGAATTGGAGCAAAAGCTGCAAATGTTACAAACTCCCAATGCCACGTGTCCCCTGTGCGAACGCCCCCTAGATGAACATCATTGGAACCGGGTGATAGATAAAACCCAGGATGAATATAAGGATACGGAGGGACAATTATGGGTGGTTAGGGAGCAAATGGCCTTCTCAGACAGGGAAATTCAAGTACTCAGGCAGGAATATCGAGATGTATCCCAAGAATTGTCTCCCTATGATTCCCTAAGGGAGCAAAGGGGACAATTAGCTGCCCATTTGGAGAGTACCAGCAATGAAGAACAACAACTGCAACAAATTGCCCAGGAAAGGGAACATTTAGAGCGATCGCTCCAAGTCGGTGATTATGCCCATGAGCAGCAGCAAGAATTAGAACAATTAGATACGTATCTGCAAAGGCTAAATTACAACGAACAAGACCATGCCCTAGCTCGGAGTGAAGTGGAAAGGTGGCGTTGGGCAGAGATTAAACAAGGGCAAATCAAGGATGCTCTCAAGCGCAAGGCACAAATCGAGGCTCGTAGGCCAGAAATTCAAACTCAAATTTCCCAATTACAAAGCAGTATTAACCAATACACTACCGATTCCCCAGTAGGCCAAGAACTTGCCCGCATAGAATCACAAATTCATGGTATTGGTTACGATCAACAACAGCATCATCAACTACGTCAAACCCTGCGTCAAACCCAAGGTTGGCAGTTGCGTTATCAACAACTACAAGCTGCAACCAAGCAATATCCAGAATTACAAGCCAGGGTGCAAGAAGTAAGCGTATCCTTGCAAGGCCGTTTATCGGAACAGCAAAGACTAGGGGAACAAATAGAGCAAATCAATCAACAACTAGCAGCCACAGCCAATCCCCAGAGCCAAATTCAAGCTTTAGAACAACAAATTACCACCCGCAGAAGACACCTAGACGAGCAAATTGCCCAGTTAGGGCGTTTAGAACAAATGGCGGTGCAATTGGAGACTGTGCAAAAACAGTATGAACAACAGCAGCAAGAATTGCAAGCCATCCGCAAACAACACCGTATATATCAGGAGCTAGCCCAGGCTTTTGGTAAAAATGGTATCCAAACATTAATGATTGAAAATGTCTTACCCCAGTTGGAAGCAGAGACAAATCAACTACTATCGAGATTAAGTGGTAATCAATTACACGTACAATTTGTGACTCAAAAAGCTGGACGCAGTGGTAAATCGAAAAAGAAAGATGCCAAGTTAATTGATACCTTAGATATTTTAATTGCCGATTCCCGGGGAACCCGTTCCTATGAAACCTATTCCGGTGGGGAAGCCTTTAGAATTAACTTTGCCATTCGCTTGGCCTTAGCTAAATTGCTAGCACAAAGGGCCGGCGCAGCATTACAATTACTGATTATTGATGAGGGATTTGGGACTCAAGACGTAGAAGGATGCGAGCGTTTGATTTCTGCCATAAATGCCATCGCACCTGATTTTGCTTGTATCCTGACAGTAACCCACATGCCCCATTTGAAAGAAGCCTTTCAAGCCCGGATTGAAGTGAATAAAACCCAAGCAGGCTCCCAACTGAGTCTATTAATTTAGCATTTTGGAGGATGCCAACCTACTTTCACCCAGTTTTTACGTACAGCTACAGCAAGACTATTATTCAATCTGAGTGCAATTATCGTAGCACGTCCACAGGGCGTTATCCCAACAATCTCGGTTCCATCGTCACTCCAAGTAATATCATGTCCGCTTGAACACTTATCATTAAAACTCACGCAGAGGCGCAGAGACGCAGAGAGAATAAGAAGTTTTTATCGTAACTAATTAACCGGACATGATAT
>JASJCX010000188.1 GCA_030065255.1 Calothrix sp. MO_167.B42
AATTTGGGTGGAGAGGCGCAAGCCCGACAGACAAAACGTCAACATTAAATCCCCTACTTTTAAGTATGGGGCATCCCTACTCCCACGCCCCTACTCCCTACTCCCTCGTTAAGCACCTCACCCCCAACCCCGCTCCTTAGTAAGGAGAGGGGAGATAAAGCATGGCTTTATCGGGGTGAGGTTAATCCGCACCTCACTAGATCCAAAAACGCTATAAATATACAACTTTTTACTTTTTACTTTTTACTTTTTACTTACTGCAAAAAACTCGCCCATTCTTGCCACAGCCGTTTCTAGTATCGATGGTTCATGGACTAAGGCAAAACGCACATAACCTTCCCCTGATTTGCCAAAACCTACTCCAGGTGCAGCCGCAACCCCGGTTTTTGCCACTAACTGGGTGCAAAATTCCACAGATTTGTCAGCCCAAGGTTCTGGTAATTTTGCCCATATATACATTGTTGCTTCCGGTGTGGGTACGTGCCAATCAATGCGATGCAAGGCATTAATAAAGGCATCTCGACGCTGACGAAATCTTTCTACACCAGCTTTTACCCCGGCTTGGGAACCGGTTAAAGCTGCGATCGCACCATTTAAAATTCCCTTATACTGGTTAAAATCAACTGCCGCCTTAACCTGACGTAGGGCGCGAATTAATTCACAATTACCGATGGCATAACCAATGCGGAAGCCGCCCATATTATAGGATTTAGAAAAGGTAAAAAATTCAATGGAAACGCTTTTTTCTGGATCTGCTTGCAGTATGGAAGGTGCTGGTTTGTCCCCAAAAACTAAATCCCCATAGGGAAAATCATGGACTAAAACCAGGTTATGTTGCTGGCAAAAGGCAACTGCTGACCGGAAAAAAGACAATGGAGCAATGGCGCTGGTAGGATTATGGGGGTAACTCAGTACCATCATCCGCGATGCTGCCAATACCTGGGCTGGAATGTCGGCAAATACCGGCAAAAAACCATTTTCCGACTTGAGTGGCATGGGATAAATTTGACCACTGGCTAAGTGAATTCCCCCAGCATGGGAAGGATAACCAGGGTCTTGCAATAGGGCAAAATCCCCTGGATTTAATATTGCTAGGGGTAAATGGGCTGTACCTTCTTGGCAACCAATTAAGGGCAGGACTTCAGTTTCTGGGTCAACACTGATACCAAATTTTTGTTCGTACCAGCTAGCCGCAGCTCGACGAAATGCTTGGGTTCCGTGAAATAGTAAGTAACCATGGGTGCTACGATCGTGTAAGGATTGAGCGATCGCTTCAATCACATGATTTTCAGCTGGGAAATCGGAAGAACCCAAGGACAAATCGATCAATTGTTTTCCCGCAGCTAAAGCCTTTGCCTTAGCCACATCCATATCAGCAAATACGTTGGATGCTAAAGGTTCTAAACGTTTGGCAAATTGCATTTTTTCATTACTTATGAGTTATCAGCAAAAACTCATAACTCATAATATGGTAACTAATTATTATTTAAGTGAGTATCTATAAAATTGAGTAACTTTTCCTTACCAATTGCCCCTTCAGTAGAACCAAGGAGATTTTCCCCTTGAACTAGTCTAAAAGCTGGCACACCTTCCACTCCATATTTTTTAACTGCTACTGGATTAGGGTCAACCTCCATTTTGACAATTTTTAGGCGATCGCTATAATTGTTTGCAGCTAAATTGAGCAGTGGTGACATTAATTTACATGGCCCACACCAAGAAGCCCAAAAATAGACTAATACTGGCTGCTCGGATTTTAAAACTTCTGTTTCAAATTCAGCATCGTTGATGTTTATTACACCCTTACTCATTCCAGTCTCCATCAGACAGTCTTGATTATAAAATTGGCACTTACACTACTCTATCCCAATCCCATAGCACTATTACACCATTTTTAATTTTAGATTTTAGATTTTGGATTTTGGATTATTGAATTGTAAAGAAATATAAAACTACCCAATTAAGATGAGGGCATTGATAAACTCTTAACTCTTAACTCTTAACACTGATTAAATGGATGACGCTGATGACACGGATACACGTTGATAACCCAACTCTTAACTGGTGAACACTGATTAAATGGATGACACTGATGACACGGATACACGTTGATAACCCAACTCCTAACTCCTACCGTTCGGCTGAGCTCACGGCCGAAGCCTGTCAACTGTCAACTGTCAACTGTCACCTGTCAACTCTTAACTCGTAAATAAAATCCCACAACCAGGCTGGCGTGGGAATAACTGTAATAAAAGTCAATCAAAAATCTCAAAAATTTACATATCATCCAACTGCTTACGCAGAGCATCCAACTCATCCACTGGTTCTTGAGATTTGGGGGCAGACTGGGGATTAGACTGTGGGGAAGAAGATTGGTTATTAGTGGCTTGTTGGGGTAATTGGGCTTGATTGGGTGCTCCTCCAGGTAAAGACATCTGCGCCTTTAAAGCAGCCAATTCATCGTCAACATCACTACTTTCAAGTTGTGCAAATTGGCTTTCTAAATCATTACTAGCCAGCTCCCCTACAGATTGGGCACGGGCTTCTTGCATCATAACTTTTTCTTCCATGCGCTCAAAAGCTGCCATAGCACTGTTGCTATTCATTCCACGTACCATGGTGCCCAATTGTTCTTGGGCTTTAGCAGCAGTAATCCGAGCTTTGAGCATTTCTTTCTTGGTTTTTGCCTCAGAAATCTTGCTTTCCAACTGGATTAAGTTACGCTTGAGGGCATCAACTTGGGCAGTTTGCTGATCTAAACTTGCTTTGAGAGTAGTAGAAGTTTCACTAAAGGTTTTCTTCCGTTCTAGTGCTTGTCGTGCTAGATTTTCGTCACCTTTTTGTAATGCTAACTGAGCATTACGTTGCCACTTGTTGACTTCCTTGTCAGCATCATTGTATTGCTTCTGTGTACGCTTTTGGGCTGCAATTGCCTGAGCTACCCCTTGGCGTAGTTGTACCATATCTTCCTGCATTTCCAGGATAGATTGCTCCAGCATTTTTTCTGGATCTTCGGCTTTACTCACTAAATCGTTGAGGTTAGCACCTACTACTCGTCTAACGCGATCGAATAATCCCATAGTTTTTTTCCTGTAATAAATTTACGCGCTTTGTGGGCAGTTCGCTTTTTTACTATTTCAATGGCTACTTGTTTTAATTTAATCCTTTGTGATTGGATTGGTGGCTGACCACAACTCTTTATTCTTAAGATATGCCGCTAATTCAGTAATTGCCCAATTTAAATTTAACCTCTTTTGATGGAATTACCCATGGTCTGGGTGGTGAGACTCTAAGCTGGTTGGATTAACTGCTTAGTCACTATTGGGTAATTGCTTGGGCTGGGGTTGTTCCTCACCGCTAGCAAGTTGCGCCCTCATGTTGGCTAGTTCTGCATCAATGTCAGTACCAGATTCTAAAGCAGCAAACTTATTTTCTAGATCATCAGTACCACTCAAGGACATGGCTTCTGTTTGTGCTTCTAACTGTACGACTTTATCCTCCATCCGCTCAAAGGCATTTAAACTACCCGTACTATCAACTCCATGGAGCATTTCCTGGAGTCGTGCTGAAGTCTCCGCAGAGCGGGCACGGGCAATATATATATTTTTTCTAGTTTTAACATCAGTTATTTTTAATTCTAGAGTCCGCATATCTTGTTTAAGTTTTTTCACCACATTATTTTGCTCCTCCAGCTGTTGAGAAAGAGTTGTGGCAGTTTCTTGATATGCTTTGCGCTTAGTGAGAGCTTCTTTGGCTAAAGATTCATTTCCTTGTTGTAGAGCTAATTGGGCGCGGCGATACCACTCTTGTGCTGTAGACTGGGCTTGATTTGCTTGACGTTCAGTGCGCTTTTGACTTGCGATCGCAGCAGCTACAGCTTGCCGCAATTGTACCAAATTATCCTGCATTTCCATCACAGCTTGCTCCAGGATTTTTTCTGGATCTTCAGCATTTGAGACTAAACTGTGGAAATTTGCACTAATTACTCGCCGGATACGGTCAATCAGACCCATATCAAACCCTCCATGTATATTTTAGTCGTCACCAGTTACAGCATTTTTATCGCCATCACCAATCACAGTTAAATTGTTGGTTTCACATTGTTCTAACTCGCCCACTTTCCATTATTATCTCCTAAAATCTCAAGTTTTTAAGGCTGTTTTATTCTGGCGTTAATACCTTTAGCTTTTAATTGTTGTAACAATTTCTGTGCTCCAGCTTTACTCCTAATGGCACCCAAAAAGATCACTTTTTTGTCTTCAGATAAATAGGCATCCCCAACCACACTTCTGGCTTTCGTGAGACTGTTATTACCTTGGTTATCTATAATTACATGATACAAACCATCAGCTGATGGTTTAATTTGTGTTAACGGTGGTTGGGAAGCTTTGGGTTTGGGGGTATTTTTCGGTTTTGGTTTTGATTGTACCTGAGCCGCTTTCACAGGGGGCTTTTGGGGAGCTGGGGGAATAACGGGCTTTGGTTTGGCAATGGGAGTTGGTTGAGCCTTGGGAGTTAAACCCACTATGTCATTGGCGTTATTAACTTCTGGGAATTCTTCCGTCGCTAAATTTGGATATTTGGCAATGGGGGAGATTTGAGTTTGTGGTTGGGTAGGGTTATTTTGTTCTCCTGGTGTGTTTACTCCATTATTAGATGTTCGAGCAGGGAATAATCCATTCAGGCTGAATTTAGGTAAGCTTTTAGGGTTAAACAATACATAGCCTAAAGTCAGACTCGCCAGTAGCAGCAATAGCATAGAGCCTATTCCCAATGGTGATAATAGGGCATCACTAGTTTTTTGAGCTTTACTTTGAGTCGCTTTTTGCTCTTGTTCTTCAGTTAGACTACGTAAAAGAGCCTCTGAAGATTCTAGATAATCATCAGGCTCCTGGGAATTATTCGTAGTATTTACAACATTATTACTCGTAGCTGATAAGTCATTTGTAGGGACAATACTGCTGGAATTGGATGGTGATGTGGCTGGAGTCTTTTTGGTTATAGCAGGTTGGGATGGCTCAGTTGTTGGTTTGTGAGGGGTTGGTACTTGTAGCTGGGTTTGATTCGTGGATTGTGGATTTGGCGATGACTGAGCTTGATTTTCTTTGGGATTATTTTCTTGAGGATTAAATAAATTTAGTGCTAATGATTGACCATGAATAGAGCTACTCATGCGGGGTTGATTTGGGGTTCTAGAACCAATGCGGGTGCGTCGGTAGCGGGCTAATTCTTGGTCTAATTGTACCTCTAAGGTTGCTAATGCCTGCCCCAGCACTGGATTTAGTCCTGATGTTTTAGATGATGAATCACTGGGATTTAACAAGGGATTATCGCTCATTGTCTACCTGCCTTTAGCTCAATTACTGGATGAACAAAAAATATACTAGTGCTTCACCACATTAATTTTGAGAGTGTGGCACAGCCATCTTGGCTGTGAAATGTTCAGCTCCCGGATGCGGTGAACCACAAGTCATTAATTGTTACCATCAAAATTAATGCTATGAACTACTACTGGTGGTTTGCTGAACTACTAATGGTCTATTTCATTAATTTTACTAGGTCAAACCAGTTCTAAATTTATCTTATCCTTCTGTAATTTCGCTTACTTTGTCCGGAAAAGTTGTTCATGGGGGACATATTCCGCCAGTCGTCTTGCTGATGCCGGGGCAGGGGGTAGGGGCTTAACAACAGCAAAAGAAAATGTACCTCATTTACCTGCAATGTGCTGTAAGTAATAAATTTACTGTTCATAGGTTTGGGGGTTCAGCAATGTCCGCGCCCTATATGCATAGTGCTATATATTTCTTTATATTTCTTTGCAATCCAAAATCTAAAATTGATATGGGTAGAAAATTTTTGCACACAAAATCAATACACAACAAAATCAATACACAATAAAACTGCTAGGTTAACGGTTATCGAACAAAATGTCTTGGAATTCAGTTAATAACATTTTAGGTCGTTTACAGATCCAGGCTCAATTAGAAGAGCAGCCGTTGCAAATTTTGATCCGATTATGGCCGGAAATTGTGGGAAAAGCGATCGCAAATCATACCCAACCGTTATTAATTCAACGGGGGATATTGCGAGTTGCTACACCCAGCGCAGCCTGGGCGCAAAATCTCGCCTTTGAACGCCAGGGATTGCTGGTGAAGATTAACGCTGCTTTACCTTCTCCTGTGCGAGAGATTCGTTTTTCCACCTCTGGTTGGCAACGTCCCCAAGCCGACACACCAATTGAACCCACTGTTTTGCTGGAAGAACACCCTAGTTATCTGGGCACCACTGATATCTCTGGTAATAATAGAAACCATGGCTCCATAAATCAAAATCCCCATGGTGCTTTTACATATTGGGCAGAAAAAATTCACAAGCGATCGCAAAATCTGCCCCTTTGTCCCCAATGTCAATGTCCCACTCCCCAGGGAGAACTCCAGCGTTGGCAAGTCTGCTCTCTTTGCGCTGCCAAACAATTTAACCACCAAAGAAATTACGGAGGTATAAAAGATACAGATAAATAAATATTTGATAGTTTGTGAATTAGCCTATTTGCCTGACTACAAAACCCCATACCCTAGTTTTTACACTTTCCCTTAGTCACCTCTATTCATCTACAATTTATGTGATTCAAAATACTTTATAGCTAGAGAAAAATCTATAAACATAGCCATTTATTTATATCTTAATGTATCGATAAATGCCAAGTTGACATTGATTCATTTTTGATATACTCCTTTTAGTCTTGATCCCCAATTAATTTTAGTCAAAATCTCTTAAGCATAAGTTTGAATTATAAGTAGATAGTAAAAACCACTAAATCGTTGAAAAATATAACACAAAGCTAAAAAAAATATAAAGTTAATATATTACTTGGGATCGCTATAACCTAGGTCTAAATATCGTTTCTGGCATTATGCAGTGTTTGCATATAGAAGCACAATAATAGATGTAAATTAGGTCTAAAAAATGGCAATATATATGGAACCTATTAAATCCCTAACTTCTGCTTGTAAATATTGTCGTTATTACAAGCCAGAAGGAAGGCGAGGGGGAGTTTGTCAACGGTTAGGGGTACCAGTTCAAGGGAGTTGGTCCGCTTGTTCCCTAGCAGTTTCCCCCTTTGCACCATCCTGGGAAGGTTTTGAAGAGGTTTGGCATGTGTCGGAAAACCAAACAGCAATAGGTTCCAGTTTGAACCCAACTGCTTTAACGAATGTCAAACCTAGCTCCCCTGGAAACTATAAGCAACCAGAACCAATACCAGTTCCAGTCCAAACTTAGTGATATGGGATATGACTGAACAGCATCAGCGAGGCGATCGCAAATTGCTATCGAAATAAAATATCTAGCAAAAAATATAGGGTGGAAAATTGTTAAGAGCCGGTAATAAAAAGACTTTAAATATTAACTTTTGTATTTCCACTCGATGGAATTTAAGATAGTTCTGAAGAGTAAAAGCTCCCCGACTTGTGAATGAATATTTCCAACGAGGGAGCATCCCAATTTTGACAAAATATCTGATAGTGGGAGCATCTTGCTCCCTTTATATTAGGAGCATCTTGCTCTTTTTATATTAAGCGGGCAAGACTTCGGCGTGAGCTCAGACGTTCGGCGAAGCTCAGTCGAGCCGTCGAACGCTGCCCACACTACAAATTCAAACATTGGGGATGCTCCCAAATACAACAAGCAAAATCCTCAACTACCCACAGATCCCCGACTTGTGAATCAATATCTTCAACGTTAACAATTTATGGAGTAGAAGTCGGGGATCTAACCTTATGGCGCAAACCATCACCCCACAGATCCCCGACTTCTGAATTAATATCTTCAACTTTAACAATTTATGGAGTAGAAGTCGGGGATCTAACCCCACGGGCAAACCATCGCCGAATCAATTCCACTTGAAAACCATATCCATCCCCTACTTCTTCAATCAGTTCCCGTTGCAATAACCGTTGGAAAGCATTTTCTGATACATCAGGTAGTTGTTGATATATAGTATTTTTACTGACTACTGCCCCTTCTCCTCGTGCTGCGATCGACCTGAGAATAGCCAATCCCGTTGCATTGACTTGGTTATTTTGAATATCAGCAAAAAAGAAACTACCAGTGCTTAAAGCCTCCGTCACAGCCGCTTCCACATCCGCTAAAGTCGCTAGTCGCCGCACCGAGGGGTCTTGTTCGTTTTTGTAGGCGACAATTTCGCTACACAGTAATTGCACTAAGAAAGGATGACAGCGAGTAATTTGCAACACGCGCTCTACAGCATCCGGCTCGTAGCGCAGGGTAAAATCCTTGACGGGATACTCAATTAGTTTACGGGCTTCCTCTTCTTTTAGGTAGCTGATATGCAGTACTTGCACGTTGATTAAGTAACTAGCCCAACGCTGATATTCTTCAATAGTATGGGAACCAGCCAGCATGACTTTGAACCGAGGACGGTGTTGGATTAGGTGACGCAGCATTCCCAATACATCTTGTTCGTCGAAGCGTCCTTTGGTAATTGCGCTGTCTAGTACCTCGAATTCATCTAACATCAACAAGGCAGTATTTGGTTTTAGTACTTCTTCTACCTGATCCAGCCATTCGTCAAAATAGGTGAAGGGGTCATTTGCTAGGGTTTCGCGGGTGAGAGATGGTAAGGTAACAGCTTGTTTTTTCCCTGAGCTAATCATCCCCCTGGCGAGGTTGTAGAGAAAACCAGTGTAGTTACTTGCTGATGAGGGAGCGCCTTGCAAGTCTACAAACAGGGGAATAATGGAATTGGGTAGGAGTTTTCCCAGGTTGTTGAGGAGGGAAGTTTTACCCATGCGTCGCTGTCCGTAGAGTAGCAGGGGTGGGCGACGGCGGTCTAAAATTAATTGTTCGATGCGGATTCCAATATCATTACGTCCACTGAAAATTGCTTGCTCTTGGGTGAGAGGGACGGCGAGAATGTAGGGAGAGTCAATTTCTTGCCGGAGTTCTACTTCTTGTGCTAGTTGTTCTACATGGTTGGTGATTATTTTATGCCAACTTTTAGCTATGGGGTAAAAGCGTTTACTATATTTGTCGCTGCTGCGGGTTAAGTCCTGCAAGTTGGTGTTTAACCTGTCTATAACAGCTTTCATGGCTAAACGCTGGTTATAGTTACTGCGCTGATTGAGAGCAGCATCTACATCTTCACTGATGCGACTGAAGATGTTTAGTAGGTTGCTGATAGGACTTTCTATTTCCCCAGAAGTTAGTTTTTGATAAGTATGACGAATATCTTTTACATTTGCACAGCATTCTAAACTCCAAGCATCTAGTTCAATTTGTGCAGCTTGTGCAGCCCATCGCTGACGACTAGTACTGAGATAATCTATTGCTGCTTTTCCTTCCGTTGGGTTACGCTTCCCTATTAAGATTATATGCTTATCCAAACCAAGAGTTGGTATTAATTAATACTCGTTCCAGAATGAAGAGTGGCAACGCAAAAGACTCGGCTTATTCTCATCTTTGAGTTTTTGGTCAAGGCAATAGAGTAAGGTGTTGAATAAAGCTAAAAAGGGGTAAATTATCACAGATCGCAATAAATTTATAGTTGCACCCACAACAGGTCTGGCCACCACATAAGCCCCCGCAAACAAGAATCCGTACGTCAGGAACAACAACACGCCGACCACTGCACCTCCCAGCACACCACAGCCCACCACAGCCAACACGATATGAGCCACGCCGACTTCGACTTCCTCGTCATCAGCCACTAATAATATCACGCTGACCGCTACGCCGACCGCCAAGCCGACCGCCACGCCATAACCCACTAATCTCATCACGCCGACCGCCACGCCGACCGCCACGCCGACCGCCGCGCCGACCGCCACACCGACCGCCACGCCGACCACCACGCCATAACCCACGCCGACCACTACGCCAACCGCCACGCCGACCACCACGCCGACCACCACGCCATAACCCACTCTATCTACGGGTAAGCCCAGTACTGCCAGTGTTAATACTATTAATATAGGTATGATGAAATATACTTGTATGAATAATCTCCACAGTTTGTGGTTGCGCCATTGTATAGCTCTTCTACCTCTAGAGTCGTAATTTAAATTCGGGTCAATACCCTTGAGGTGATTTCGCCATGCTGTGGGACGGAAGAAAAGCCAGAATAGCAGTTGCAGACTACCCACGATGAGGTTGGGGTGTTGTTCGGGTGCATCGGTGTAGATTTTGGAGTAGTCGATGGAGGGAGCCATGGTGATAATTTATGTCATTGCGTAGATGTAACTACAGCACCTCTTTTTGAGTTTATAACATTGATGAGATTGCTTCCCTTCGGTCGCAATGACAGTTTGTTGTCATTGCGAGGAGGAACGACGAAGCAATCGCAAAGTCTCCCATTATCAACCAATTGATGAGATTGCTTCCTTACGTCGCAATGACAGAGGTAGATTTTGGATAATCAGTTGATTATTGTTGCAAGCTTTTCAGCGTCATTGCGTTAGTGCAGCTTCTCTGAAAGAGGCGTGTAATGCAGTGGAGCAAAACAATCACAAAGGATAAGACTGCTTCGCTACCTGTAAAATGACATAGTGACAAATTTGCGATCGCAATGGAATAAGTGGATGGGTACAAATAAATATAATACACTCCGTCATTGCGACAAACGAAGCAATACCAAGTAGTCAATGCGATTGCTTCGTCGTTCCTCCTCGCAATGACATCTTAATATTTGATTACACCTACCTACCTTTTCCAACCCTAAAATTCTTCATATAAATCCTTCCATCCTGGATTGAGACTGTTAACTAAATCAATTTTCTTTTGCCTAGAACCCCCTTTAATTTGTTTTTCTCGACTAATCGCAGTATAAGCATCTTCATATATTTCGTAATAAACTAACTTGGTAATATTGTATTTTTTGGTAAATCCTTCTATCAATTTTGATTTGTGTTCGTAAATTCTTCTTTGTAAATCATTGGTGACACCTGTGTAAAGTACGGTGTTATAGTTATTGGTCATGATATATAAATAATAGTGTTTATTCATATATTTTTAGTTTCTGGTGTAGCTGGCTCAAATGGATCATCATAGCGAATGACTTTACCACGCAAAGGATAAAGATTAGATTCTGAGGGGTACTTAGGACTTTCTAAAATAATAATTTCCACTGCATCCCCAGCCTGAAAAGGTAAATCCTTAAGGTTCAAGGTTCCGTTTTCAGTTAATGTTATCTCTATACGGTGTGCTTTCATAATTATTCCTCTTTTACCTCAATTATCTAACTGTAAATCACACTGCTGAAAAACATAATTAACTGCTGCAAATAGCTTCTCTAAATCCTGGATGGTATAGAAGGTTTTATTTTGTGTAAAAATATCTGATACGAATCTCCCAAATTGCCAAACAACACCATTGGAGACAATGCCAAATATATGCTGATTTGGTTCATCATTCAAACGTTGAACAGCTATCATCTCCGCTAAACATTGACCCCAACCTTCACTAAAATCACTTTCCTTCTTCGCTTCTACTAATACAAAATATGGTTTATCAAAAACCACTGTACCCA
>JASJCX010000189.1 GCA_030065255.1 Calothrix sp. MO_167.B42
TGGGATGCTGGTTGATTGATTAGTGAATATTTACAAATGTCTGTTGTTTCTTGTGTAAATCTTTCCGTCCCCGCTACAACTGCTAATTTGGGACCTGGCTTTGATTGTATTGGTGCTGCCCTAACCCTTAGTAATGAATTCAACTTTACTCGCCTTGATCGCGGAGAATTTAGTATTACTGTTACAGGTACAGAAGCAGCAGGAGTCAAAACCGATAGTAGCAATCTGGTATATCAAGCTTTTGTCAAACTATATCAATATATAGATGTAACACCACCACCAGTAAATATAGAAATCAAACTTGGTGTTCCCCTGGCTAGGGGTTTGGGTAGTTCAGCCACAGCCATTGTTGGTGGCTTGATGGGTGCAAATCAATTAGCTGGCGAACCACTAAGTCAGTCACAGTTAATCGAATTAGCGATCGCTACGGAAGGACATCCAGATAATGTTGTACCTGCGCTAATTGGAGGATGTCGTCTTGCTGCTACCAATCAAACTGGTTGGGAAATTTGTGATATTCCTTGGCATGAGGATGTTTTACCTGTAGTTGCCATTCCTAACTTTGAACTCTCTACAGAAGAAGCACGGAGTGTTTTACCAACACAAGTTAGTCGTGCGGACGCGATTTTTAATACAGCACACTTGGGATTATTATTACGGGGATTGGCAACTGGTAGGGGTGATTGGTTAACAGCAGCTTTACAGGACAAATTACATCAACCCTATCGCCAAAAATTAATTACTGGTTACGATGCTGTCAACTCTGCTGCGATGAATGCAGGAGCCTATGGCATGGTAATTAGTGGCGCGGGCCCCACCCTATTAGCTTTAACAGATCAAGCCCACTCTACAGATGTGGTAGCGGCAATGGCAACAGCTTGGCAGCAACAAGGAATTATTGCTTCTGTGCGATCGCTATCTATAGACAACCAAGGGACAACGATCATTTCTTATGAGGGGATGAGGGGATGAGGGGATGAGGTGATGAGGCGATGAGGGGATGAGGTGATGAGGGGATGAGGTGATGAGGTGATGAGGTGATGAGGCGATGAGGTGAAGATACATAAATCATCATTCCTCCTTCACTCCTTCCCGTACATATCTCAAAATGCAATTTATGTAAAGATAAGTTAAGGCTTATTGAAGTAATAACTTGGATCACTTAATAAAAGTTTATCAAAACCATGGATTTGCACTAAAATTAATAAGTATTTATTCCTATTTATGGTGGCTATTTCCGATTTTAGGGATAAATTACGTTTACAAAACTAATTATTGCTTAATATAATGTAACGAAAGGTGGAAATTAAAAACAATTTTCAGTCATGAACTCTTTCGACTTTCCTTGGCTAACAGCCATAATTCTTCTCCCCTTGGCGGCGGCTTTGGCCGTTCCCCTCGTACCAGATAAAGATGGTAAAACCATCCGTTGGTATGGTCTAGGGGTAGCACTAACAGATTTTGCGTTAATGGTTTATGCCTTTTGGCATAGTTACGATTTTCACAACTCAAGTTTCCAATTAATGGAAAAATATGCTTGGGTACCTCAAATCGGGATGAATTGGTCCGTAGCAGTTGATGGTTTATCCATGCCTTTAGTACTGCTTACAGGTTTAATTAACACCCTGGCAATATTCGCGGCTTGGAAAGTTACCAACAAGCCGCGTTTGTTTTATGGATTGATGCTGGCGATGTACAGCGCCCAACTTGGGGTATTCATGGCTCAGGATTTACTATTGTTCTTCCTGATGTGGGAAATTGAGTTAGTTCCCGTATATTTGCTGATTTCCATTTGGGGTGGGCCAAAGCGTCGTTATGCTGCGACTAAGTTCATTCTCTATACTGCTGCTGCTTCTATCTTCATCTTGCTAGCAGGTTTTGCAATGGCATTCTCTGGAGATACCGTCACCTTCGACATGATGGCTCTGGGAATGAAACAGTATCCCCAAGCTTTAGAACTCTTAGCCTATACAGGTTTCTTAATCGCCTTTGGTGTCAAATTACCGATTTTCCCTCTTCATACTTGGTTACCTGATGCCCACGGTGAGGCTTCTGCTCCCGGTTCCATGATTTTGGCTGGTGTGTTGTTGAAAATGGGTGGTTATGCCCTCATCCGCTTCAACATGGAAATGTTACCTGACGCTCATGTTTACTTTGCTCCAGTATTAGCAATTTTAGGTGTAGTTAATATTATTTATGGCGCTTGTTGTGCCTTTGCTCAAACTAATCTCAAGCGGCGCTTGGCTTACTCTTCCATCGCTCACATGGGATTTGTATTAATAGGTATTGCTTCTTATACAGAATTGGGTATCAGTGGTGCAGTACTGCAAATGGTATCCCACGGTTTAATTGCTGCGGCTCTATTCTTCCTCTCTGGTGTCACCTACGAACGCACCCACACCTTAATGATGGACAAGATGGGTGGGATGGCAAAAGTTATGCCTAAAACATTTGCTGTATTCACTATTGGTGCTATGGCTTCCCTAGCATTACCTGGAATGAGTGGTTTTGTGGGTGAGTTGATGGTATTCCTCGGTCTTACCAGCAGTGATGTTTACAGCTCCAGCTTTAAGGTTGTGGTTGTCATGCTCAGTGCAGTGGGTGTAATTTTAACTCCTATTTATCTACTGTCCATGCTCCGTGAAGTCTTCTACGGTCAACAAAACCAAGAGTTACATCTTGATAAAATTGTCCCCGATCTCAGACCCCGGGAACTATTTATCACGGCTTGTTTATTACTTCCCATTATTGGTATTGGTTTCTATCCCAAATTAGCAACCCAGACTTATGATGTGAAGACAGTAGAAGTTGCTACCCATGCTCGTGAAGCATTACCAGTAGTTGCCCGTCAAGATTCTTCTAGCCTATATTCTAGTGTTTTTAACGCCCCCAAATTAGCTAATTCTCAGGTGGCAACCTTAGTTAATATTGATAACTGATATCCTCCCTACTCTGGCCGCAAGTGTTACAGAGTGGCGCTCCCAATTCAACCACCAAACTTATCCAACAAACTTTCACTTATCGAACAGAGGTTCAAATTTCCTCGGGCATTAATTTGGGAGTGTCACCCCTAGTAAACATTTATCCCATAAAGGTTGGTGCTATTAAAACTTAATAACTATCTCATCAGGGGGCGATTGTGCGATCGCCCCCACTGATTTTTTGATTTTAAAGCTTACGCTCCAGGGACTCCAGACGCAACAGAGAATAAGCAGTTTTTATTGTAAATAATTATAATCCGCTTGTGAGACTTACCATTTCACAAATGATTTAGGATTGCTGTAGTGTATTGCTAACTGTTGGTTTATTCTATAAAATGCAATTATTTAGTTGCAATTTAGGTCTGGGTTGATGAATACTGTGATTAGATTTATTTATGAATGTTTGATTTGTGCGGCTCTCGGTGTAGGGCTATGGATATGGATTTTTACATAAGGATTTTACCATTTGTAAAAGCTATTAAAGACAATTATAAATCGGGAAGTTGCCAATTAATTTCCGGCTGACCAAAGGATTCTAAGGCATTATTAATTGCAGAAAATGGTTTACTACCAAAAAAGCCATTATGGGCTGAAAGGGGTGATGGATGTGCGGATTGAATAACTGTATGGCGTTGGGTATCAATTAATTTTAGCTTTTTTTGAGCGTAGCCCCCCCACAAAACAAAAATAACTGGCGATCGCTTTTGATTAACTTTTTGAATTACCGCATCTGTAAATTTTTCCCAGCCTTTATTTTTGTGGGAATTCGCCTCATGTGCCCTCACAGTTAAAACCGCGTTTAACATCAAAATCCCTTGCTTTGCCCAAGATATAAGATATCCATGATTGGGAATATTTACACCTATATCTGCTTGCATTTCTTTGAAAATATTAATTAGCGATCGCGGTGGTGTAATACCTGGTTGAACAGAAAAACATAAACCATGGGCTTGGTTATAATTGTGATAAGGATCTTGACCTAGTAATAATACATTTACCTGGTCATATGGCGTTAATTCAAAAGCAGAAAAGACATATTCTTCTGGCGGAAAAATAATATGGGATTGGCGTTCTGCTTGGATAAATTCTTGGAGTTGCCCAAAGTAAGGTTTATCAAATTCTTCAGCGAGTACCTGGCTCCAAGAAGGGGGAAGTGGAGGAACTTTCATACAATTAATTTAATTTAATTTGAAAAGCAAGAAGCCTCTGGCCTACCCGAAGGGAAACTTACCGATAAACATAATACTTCTCAAACACCCTCTAAGGCGAGTATTCCTCGCCTTAGGTCGATGTAAATGCTGGAAAATTTCATTCCCTACAACTACTAAATGTTGTCATCTCCAGGGAAAGAATCACTATGAAATTGTTGGTGAATCATCCTTTTATTCTGACTATCCCCATCACAGGCTTCCATGACACAATCAATCAAGCGATCTGTAAATGGTATGCGTAAATGGAAAGTTCCATCTGACTTGAGTTTGATGGGGCGATCGCCAATCTTGACAGTTGCGCCTGCTTCTGTAGCTCCGTGAATGAGCAATTCGGCATCGGTAACGAACCAAAATTCCTGTCCTGAACGATTGAATACGCGAATTGTTGCGGAACGTGCTAATAATAACCACCGTTCTTCACCGGTAATGTAGCCAATTTCTGCCATATAGTCTCGATCGCTGGCGGGAATTGCCACGAAGCGATCGCTTGTGGTTTGGTCACATTCATATTGCTGGACTAATTTAGGAGTTTGATAACTCAAGTCAATATCAGTGACATCATATAACCTCAGGGCTAATTGTTTACCCCCCTGGTGTTGTAATTCTGTTTTCTGAATTTCAGATACATTCCAGGAGGCATAGGCCCATTTGGGAGTACGATTAGTAAGTACAAGTGTACTTTCCCCATCCTTAATGGGGGCAGTGGGATATACAGATACAGTACTTTCATTTTCTGCTGTAGATTGAGCAGACCAAAAGGATGCGGCTGCCGTGGCTGCAACCCCACCTGTAGCTGCTTTTATCCCATCCAAAGGACTGGAGGTGCCATTGGTTGATGCTTCTCCTTCAAAGGAACTGAAAACCCGAATAATATTAGAACGGGTGAGGGGCTGCCAATCTTTCTCATCAGCATAACCCAATTCTGCCATATAATCGCGATCGCTTAGGGGAATTTCCACAAAACAATTGTTATCTGTATACCCACATTCGTATTGTTTCACCAGTTTGGGGCTTTGATAACTCAAGTCAATGTCGGTAACATCATACAATCGCAGGGTCAGGTGTTTATCTCCTTTTTTGCCAATAGCTTCATCGGAATCGGATGGGGAAATTTCCCATTCAGCATAAGCTCTACTTTCACTTTGAGCAGTCAGGAAAAGAGTAGTCTCTTGGGTGTCTGTGTTGCTAGATATTAAGGAAGGTTCTGCAGCATCTGCCACCTTATCTAAGGTTTCTGAGTCAAATTCCTGGTTATCATCAGGGGTATCATCTGATTGTTTTTTATTGCCAAGAGCTGCGGCTGCGGCTCCTACTCCTGCCATACCAGCAATCCCGGCGGCAATAGTGCCTCCACCAATATTAATCCCCCCTGGATTGGGATTTTCCGGCGATGGTGGTTCTTGTTTCCCATACTGGGATGGATAGGAAGGGTTGACTACGGCGACGGGTGCTTCTAAATCTAAGGATGAATTGTTGGTATTTGGAGAATTATCAACTGTGTCACTAGGGGGAGAGGGGATGGTATCAGTTGTTGGAGTTTCACCAGTTCCCGATATGGGTGCTACTGGCGGCACATTTGTACCTTCTTTGATCGCGGTTGGTGTTGTCTCTTCCTTGTTTTTTTTGCGTCCCAGAATAAATAGTAAACCAGATGCACCCAAGAGTCCCAGTAGTAATTGCCACCACCAGCTCAGACCCTCGTCCGTATTTGTAATGGTATTAGTACTGTTACTTGTTGCACCTGGTGTCAATACTTGACGCTCATTTCCTTCCCCTGTGGTATCACCCACGGCATTGGTATTATTAGTCGCTTGTGTATCAGTAGTATTGGTGGTGCTGCTACTGGAATTATTGCTACTACTATTATTCTCCGTACCAGTGGTTAAACTAGATGCGGCAGTTGTTTGACTATTTTCTGGTGAAGATTGATTATTAGAGGAATTATCACCATCAGTGGGGGCTTGAGTTGATACCTTTTGAGCGATGGCATCAGCTTGTTTAGCGATCGCTTGTTTTATACTTTCCTGTCCCGGTTTATTACTGGTAAATCCCAGGAAATTATTGACTCTAGGACTGGGATTTTTTTGATAAATGTATACCGAAGGTAAGGAAAAAGGATACTTGGGATTATCTGGTTTGGTTTTATGGAGAGCTAAAGTTTGCACTTGTGGCAAATTGTCTAATTGACTAGCCAGTACATAGCTAATGCCATCTTTCCCTAGTTGAGAAACAATCTCTGCTGTGTCATCTGTGGATATTTGGGTTGCATTGGAGCCTGTGGCAAATTTCCCTTGCTTAAAAACTGGATAGTTGCGAAAGGCTTGACGAATATCGCTATTGTTGGGGCGGTCTATCAACCTAATTTTACCAGAAGCACCCCCTAATTCTGACCAATTTGTAATTTCTCCTCGGAAAATACGGGCGAACTGCTCGCTAGTCAAGCTTCCTGTAAAAGGATTATCTTTACCAACAACGATGGCAATTTTTTCCCGATTTAACAGTAGTTGTTGTAAACCTTTAGCTTTTTCCTCTGGTGTCAGTTCGTAGTTAACTGCTGCAATGTCTGCTTCCCCATCTAATACGGACTGTAGGGCCTCTTGGGTATCACTAGTAGCTATTTCTACCTCAGTCCCAGAAAATTGTTCTTCAAATTTGGACTTCAAGCTTTCGTTAATCCCAACCATGCCATCAGAACTGTCAATCTTAATTTTGGTACCACTGGGAACATTTTCTGGTAATTCAAAATTCGGATTTTCGGCAGATTGTGCTCGTGTTGCACTTGGCACCATCAAAGTTGCAGCCATTGGAGTGCTAGCTAACACTAACAATAATGCCAGATTAATGATTTGATTATCTTTGTTTTCTTTTTGCCACATATGCTTTGTCGGTTTTTAAATTAGCATCAACAAAAAGTTTATCAGTACTATTTGTTGCCTGCATTTACATGAAGACGGGCTAATTATACATCTGTGTTATCTATTTGCTAAGTTGTAGGTAATACTTGTGGTCTGAGGCAATTACTTTTATAAATTTATCCTGCCAGCCCTGTATCGGCTCTAGAAGTTGATTTTTTGTAATTATTAGCATCGCTCCAGTTGCAATGACATGGGGACTATCTTTGAAAGCAACACAAAGCTTGAGTAGATTTGTCTATAAAATTAGTAACTATAGACTACATGGTACTTTATTGCATTAGTTCACCAGGGGTAAAAGATCCCTGACTTCAGATCCTCGACTTCTCAAAGAAGTCGGGGATCTAATATCAATTCAAATAATGTTCGCGACACAATGGTATTATCAAAACTTACTGCCAAAACTAATCTATGAATTTTTTCTGTAAATCCTTTACTAAGCGATAAAGCTCTGGTAATCGATTAAATATAGCAGATGTCTTCAGATACTTTTTATGGGGTATAGCGGGGCTACCACAAACCACTTCACCAGGGGGAACATCATTGTGAACTCCGGCTTTAGCAGCAGTAATCGCCCCATCTCCAATTATCACCTGATTGGCAATTCCTGATTGTCCTGCCATAATCACCCGATTTCCAACTTTCACACCTCCCGCCATCCCCGACTGACCAGCAATAGCACAACCAGAACCAATTTGGCAACCGTGACCAACTTGTACCAAATTATCAATCTTAGTCTGACGACCTATCCGTGTTTCACCCACAGATGGACGGTCAATGGCACTGTTACAGCCTACTTCTACCCCATCTTCTAAGACTGTATAACCAGATTGTTCCATTTTCAACCAACCATCAGCAGTGGGTACAAACCCAAAACCTTCCGCACCAATCACAGCACCACTATGAATCACACAATCTGCACCAATGCGACTACGTTCGTGGATAGTACAGTTAGCGTGTAGAATGGTGCGATCGCCAATTGTTACCTGGGGATAAATCACCACATTCGGATGGATGCAAACTCCATCACCAATTTCTACCCCTGGTTGAATTACCACATGGGCACCAATATAAGCATTATTACCAACTTTTACCGTGGGGTGAATTATAGCAGAGGGATGAATTTCCGGCCGGGGTTGCCAAGTTTGATAGAAAATAGCGATCGCTTTAGCAAATAATAAGCGGGGATCGGCAACTGCTATCCAAGCAATACCCTGTGCCTGTGCTTGAGCTTGTAAGTCTTCATCCAAGGGTAAAATTAAAGCACTGGCTTGAGTTTTACCCACAAAAGCAGCAAATTTTTTCCCTTCTACATAGCTAATGCTGCCGGTTTTGGCATCATCAATGGCTCCAACCCCTGTAATCTCAGGGTTTAGTTCTTTATTTACATGGAGGCTATGGGAAACACTATCCTCACCCAGTTGTTGAATAATTTCACTGAATTTCATGGTGTGTTGGTAAAAAATGTGAGCAAACTAATATTATTGTCGTTTTTTATCACATTTAAGTTCTATACCACACAGGAAGTGAGCATGATTCACAACTCAGTTAAGGTTCCCTAGTGGTCTATCGCATTAATTTTGATGGGTTGGATTAATGAACCGCAAAGGGCGCAAAGGGCGCAAAGGAAAGAAGAACGAAGATAAATAGAGGTATTCAATTTATCCATCAAAACTAATGTGGTGGAGCACTAGTTATGAGGAGCAACAGATCCCCGACTTCTTTAAGAAGTCGGGGATCGCTCACACCCACGACTTGTTAAAATTAATGTGGCTCAGTACCAGGAGAAATTTCCTCTGATGTTAATACATCCCGAATCACTCTGGTTAGGGCTTTTTGTAACAGCTGAGTGGTAATCTGTTGTCCTAAACGCTGTACCCCAGGATTGAGGATGGCTTGAGCTATTTGTGGAGCAATTTTTACCGGATCGAAACCACGAGTTTCTTGCAAAATGCTGGAAATGCGCTGGATATGTTCTAGGGTTTGTTGTTGTTCAACTGTGGCTGCGGGTGTTTGATTGATTGCGGTTATTCCCACCCTTTCCCTCAACATATAGGTGAAGTTATGTAAAACATTTCTACCCAAAGCATCAAAACTCTTGACCATTTCATCCACCAAGCGATCGCGGATAAATCCACCTCTTTCTGATGAGAGAAAATCTACAGCTCCATCTAAAGCTAATGTCAGGTCATAATCTTGGCTTTTACGAGCATTTTTTAATAAGTTTTCTAAACGATTCCAACGGAAACTACCTTCTTTAAATAGTAAGTCTCTTAAAGATGTTCTTAATTCTAATGCAGGATCTGTCAACAGACGTTTGGCTACATAGGGATATGCTTCGCTGAGAACTTTAAAGTTGGGATCGATATAGATGGCAATCCCTTCCAAAGTTACCAAGGAGCGAATAATTAAAGCATAATAAGGAGGGACGCGGAAGGGATATTCATACATTAAAGCTGATAAATCGTCGGTGATGCTTTTAATATTGAAATCCGCAACACTGGCTCCTTGAGCATTGGCAAATACTTTGCCAAAAGCCGGAATAATTGGAGTTAAGTCTGTGTCGGGTGACAAAAACTCTAATTTGACGTAATCATTCGCTAACCCTTCAAAATCGCGGTTAACAACGTGAACAATCGCCTCAATTAAACCATAACGTTGGGCTGGCTTGACCTCGCTCATCATGCCAAAATCCAGGTAAGCTAGTTTCCCATCTGGGGTAGCTAACAAATTCCCTGGGTGGGGATCGGCGTGGAAAAATCCATGTTCTAATAACTGGCGCAGGGAACATTGTACCCCCACTTCAATTAAATAACGGGCATCTATCCCCTGAGCTGCAATTTCCTTTGCCTGGGTTAATTTTGTGCCGTTAATCCACTCCATTGTCAATACCCGACGATTAGTATATTCCCAGTAAATTTTGGGAACATATATGTCTTGAATATGACCGTAGAGTTGATAAAAATACTCCGCGTTTTCTCCCTCATGAATGTAATCCATCTCCTCAAAGATGCGATCGCCTAATTCATCGAGGATGCCCACTAAATCACTGCGTATGCGCTTAAACTTGTTTTGTGCCCATGCAGATAATCGCCGCAGAATATATAAATCAATGGTGATACATTCTCTTAAGTCGGGACGTTGAACCTTAATCGCAACTTCTTCCCCCGTACTTAATTTTCCTTTATACACTTGTCCCAAGGAAGCCGCAGCAATTGGTTGGGGGGAAATCTCTGTATAAATTGCTTCTGGACCTTGACCTAGTTCTTCTTCAATAAATTGGTACGCTATTTCATTGGGGAAAGCTGGCAACTGGTCCTGTAGGCGGGTTAATTCTTCCAAATATAATGGTGGAACTAAATCGGGACGGGTAGATAAAGCTTGGCCAATTTTAATATATGCAGGACCCAACTTGGTCAGTAATTCCCGTAATTTTACTGCATGACGGTGTTCATTTTTGACAGATTTTCCCCGTTTCCGATCCCACCACAAACCAGCCACAAAACCGACTGCTGGGGTTAAAACGGTGAATATACGCCGTAAAACTTGTAAAGGGCGGCGTTGATAATAGGCTGCTATTTCTCCGGCATCATAACGCAGGCTTTCTGGCTCTGATATGGTTTTTTTCAAATGGAAACTTTGTGGGATCGATAAACGCCCAGCAGATGCCTGAATGTTACTTTCTGGCATTTCTTGATGTCTATCTACCTGGGAAGAAGGAGTATCTGTCTTGGCAATCATGGATTTACCACCACATGGGCATCAGTATGTTAAGTATTGTAACAAGATGTTGAGAACAATGCATATACATTCAGCATAGGCGATCGCTGAAGGATTTTAGATTTTAGATTTTGGATTTTAGAAAACAGATAATCTGTTATCCGTTGTCTATTTTAGATTTTGGATTTTCCCCCAAGTAGGGATAAAAACAGATAATCTGTTGTTTATTGTAAAATAACTGCTACATAGGCTTTTTTAGCAATATGCCGCAATTATTATTTACCCAGGGATTGCTTGATTCTTCCCTAGTGTAAATACTTATTTGTAAAGATAAAAATTTTTTAGGGAAAATAGTCGTTAATGCTACTATCTACAATAATTGTTTACACCAGCTAGCTGCAATTAAGAAATTCTATGGACAATTGACACTCTCACCTTCAAGTAATATAGAAAATTTTATTTACTTCAAACCCAGCTAGTTTTGGTAAACTCAGATGGTGAAGAAGTGAAAGTGTCTGCCATCACGGAGAATAAAACTGAATGTTGTCTGTGTTGCGAATTGAAAATTTTGCCTTAGTCGATCGCTTGGAACTTTCATTCGGCCCTGGGTTAAATGTATTAACCGGCGAAACTGGTGCTGGTAAGTCTATTATTTTAGATGCCATTGATGCTGTATTGGGTGGCAA
>JASJCX010000190.1 GCA_030065255.1 Calothrix sp. MO_167.B42
AGTGGAATTGACACTCCCCACGCATAAAATGCGGGGGATTCTTGGTTCATCGACAAGACTTAACCGAGCAGGATTTCTCCAACCCGGCCAGCGGTTCTATCTCCCCAAGCTTATAAGATTCCGTCTGCCCGACGGTACTTAATCCCTTCTGCAAAATGTTAATCGCTGCATTAATATCCCTGTCTTCTGTATATCCACAATGGTTACAAATATGGGTTCTAGTAGATAGAGACTTTTGCACTTTTTCGCCACAATTAGAGCAATTCTGACTTGTATTATGGGGAGCAACAGCAATTGTTAACTTTCCATATTTATAGCCAAAATAATCTAACCAACCACGAAACAATGACCATCCTGCATCAAATATCGACTTAGCTAGATGTCGATTTTTTACCATACCTTTAACATTTAAATTTTCATAGGCTACCAAATCGTTAGATTGGATTAAACGGAGTGCCACTTTCTTGACAAACTCTTCTCGCTGCCTACTTATTTTTAAATGTTTTCTAGCATATCGAATTCTAGCTTTGTGATAATTTTGGGACTGTAGTTTTCCTGGACTAAATTTTTGAGATTTTTTCCGATTCAAACGATTTAACTGTTTTTCTCCCTCGCGGTAAAATTGTGGATTATGTTCGATATTTCCCTGACTATCAGCCAAAAAATATTTAATTCCAACATCTATTCCTACAGCTTTTTGGCTGGGTGTTAAAGGTTTTACGGTATCCCTGGGGTCTAACTGTACACAGAATTGCACATAATAACCATCGGCACGACGTACAATTCTGACTCGTTTAATTTGATTTAATTGATAAAAATTTAAATCTCTAGAGCCGATCAGTTTAAAAGTACCTATACCTTTTTTATCGGTGAAAGAAATATATTTTCTATCATCTGATAACTTCCAACCTGAAAATTTATATTCAAGTGAACGAGTATTTTTTTTAAACCTGGGATACCCTTTTTTACCTGGTACTTTATTGTTGCAGTTAGCATAAAAGCGATTAACAGCTTTTAAAACTCTTTCAACAGCAGTTTGACAGGCATGAGAGTTTAAATCTTCTACAAATGTGAATTCTTTTCTTAATAGGGTGTTGTATCGAAACATTTCGGCCTTGCCGACACCACGATTATCCATCCAAAATCTCAGCACTTTATTGCCGACAAATTGATATGTCCTAATTGCCTCGCAGATGGCTGATATTTGTTGTGGTTTCGGTTTCACCTTAAATGAGTAAACAAACACGTTTGATACTGATATGATTGGTATCAAATATATAATACCACAAAACCACGGGGATTAAAATCCCCAACGGGCTAACTCCATAAATAAAATTTAGGGGCTTGTGCCCTATGATTTTCGGTCATGGTAGGCAAAGTCCCGATATTTATAAGCAGAAAAAGCCCAAAGAAAAAATCATTATTATCTGGGGTAATCCTCTATTATGAAAGCAATTGTATTAAATAAATACGGTCAGTCAGACGTTCTGCAACTCCAAGAAGTAGAAAAACCAATCCCTAAGGATGATGAGGTTTTGGTCAAAGTTCATGCCACATCTGTAAATGACTGGGACTGGTGTCTCATGAGAGGTACGCCATTTTACATCCGCTTGTTGTGTGGTCTTCTAAAGCCCAAAATCCAGATACCTGGAGCTGAAATAGCAGGTCGAGTTGAAGTGGTTGGTGGAAACGTAACGAAGTTTCAACTAGGTGATGCAGTATATGGGGACATCTCTGAGTCTGGTTTTGGTGGTTTTGCCGAATATGTCTGTGTGCCTGAAAATGCCTTAGCCATGAAACCTGACAACATGACCTTTGTTGAAGCAGCAGCCATACCTCATGCGGCAATGCTAGCTGTGCAAGGCCTTCGTGATCAAGGGCAGATTCAACCAGGACAAAAGTTATTAATCAATGGTGCTGGTGGGGGTGTAGGTACATTGGGGGTGCAGATTGCTAAATCCATGGGGGTTTTTGACATAACTGGAGTTGATAGCTCCAGTAAATTGGATATGATGCATTCAATAGGATTTGTTCAAACTATTGATTACACCCAAGAAGACTTCACTCAAAACAAGCAGTGTTACGACTTGATTCTTGATACTAAAACAAATCGTTCCATATTCAAGTATATGCGTGTGCTTAAGTCCCAGGGTGCTTATGTCACAGTTGGGGGGTCTACAGATAAACTTTTTCAAGCTTTATTCCTCGGACCAATAATACGTATGTTCAGCAAAAAGAGTATACGTATTGTTAATCTAAAACCAAATAAAGATTTAGATTATATAAACGAGCTCTTCTCAACTGGCAAGGTCAAACCTGTGATAGATGGTTCCTACAAGTTAAGTGAAGTGCCCGAAGCGATTCAGTATTTTGGAGAAGGCAAACATAAAGGTAAAGTAGTCATAACCTTGGATAAAAATAACGAAACTTAACAAAAAAATGGAGGAGGATTGCTTACAGCAACCTCTCATTGGATACATCCCAGTTATTATTTTTTGAAACAGTTCTTTGGTTCTTGCGTTCCTTTTATGGAAATTGAAGATTGATTGTAACAAAACCCCTACGGGACAAGGATTGTAAGAAATTATGGTGCTTTTAAATCTGAAATACTTATAGAATAAGGCTTTCAACGATTTATAACCCAATTCTCCATAAAAATAACCGAAGAGCCAGTTCTTTTTATGTATGGGAAAAAGCTAAATATTCTCTTCTCAAGCGTTAAGATTTTTCTCAAACGAGTAAAAATTCCCGGTTATCATCTTCACATGTGGGAAAATAAAGATTGGTCACTAGTTTGTTGTTAATTGAAATTTTTCACCTTGGTCAGCCATTAATAGCGAATTGTGCTACCTATAGTGTTTCTCAGATGAACACAGAATTACCCAACTCAAGAAAATCTAAAATCACTTGATGGCAATTAGGTATAAAAATTGAAGTAAAACTTTCTGAAATTATCGGAAATTTCGTAAGTATTTAGTTGGAAAAATAATTTTATCTTACCGGCATTGGGAGGTAATAAAATGACAAATCGAAATAGTTTAATCCAACATTTATGGCATAAAATGCAAGAAGATTCTGTTAGCTGGGGGTCACTCATGCTTTGGATTACTGCATTAGTAGCACTGTTATTAATGGTGACAATGTTTCCTGTGGTTTAATATAGTTAAGGCTTAGGCAAACGGCATATTTTTTGGTGTAAGGGAGGCAAAATGCGGTGTAGATTTTCTGACCGCATTATTGCCGTTGTGTGGCGCGCAGATAATATTTGAACCTAGTAATGATATTTATAAGGTCATGCGCCAACCTCTCTCCAAACCTATTCTCTCAGGTATGGGGTCAATCTAACATCTAAAATCGTTCGACTGATACCGTTTTAATATGAAGTTACATATAATGGAGTGTCATTGCGAAGAGGAACGACGAAGCAATCCCATAATCTTCAGAATTAACGAGTTGATGAGATTGCCACGCTCCACTTCGTTACGCGCCTCTTTCAGAGGAGCTGCGCTAACGCAATGACAAACAATAAATAATTCTATGCAGCTTCATATAAAATTGGTATGAGCTCACGACGAAGTATAAAATCCAAAATTGATTGACTAGTGGTGACATTAAATCAAAAAGCAGTAATCTGGTTATCTGCGATTCTCTTAATGTTGGGTTTAATGGGATGCGACAAAATATTCCCACCCTCTGGTTACGCAGTCCAGAGAATCAGCGATGGTGATACCCTCGTAGCCACAGATGCCCAAAACCAAAAAATTACCGTGCGCTTTGCCTGCATTGACGCACCAGAAGTACCCCACTCCCGACGAGAAAGAGAAAGTAGAAAATCCATCGATCGCAGTCAGTTTAAATGGGGTACAAGGGCGCAAAAACGGGTGCAAGAATTGGTCAAACAAGGGGGCGATCGGGTTATACTAAATATCACAGATAGCGATCGCTATGGACGTAAAGTTGCCGAAGTTCGCCTAAAAAATGGCACTTTCATTCAAGAAGTATTAGTTCGTGAAGGATTAGCACAAGTTTACCGTCGCTATTTAAGCAAGTGTCCCAGTAAAGATATCATCCAAAATGCCGAAGCAGAAGCCAGTAAAAAACGTCGGGGTGTTTGGCGAGACAAAAAATATGTTGAACCTTGGGAATTTCGGCGGATTAAATAATTAATAATTAAGGCATTGCTCCCATTGTGGGATGCCATAATTTATAGCAATGGACAGTTGGTTAGGACAATATTATTTGACTCAATAACTGTCAACTGTCAACTGTCAACTGTCAACCGTCAACTTCTTTGCACTTCCTCAATCCATTTAATCACTTGATGGCCAAGGCGAACATTATTTAATCTATCTATTTCCCTGATTCCCGTAGGACTGGTAACATTAACCTCCGTGAGATAACCACCTATCACATCAATCCCCACAAAAATTAAACCATCCCGGCTGAGAGTAGGAGCCAACTGGGCACAAATTTCCTTTTCCCTAGCAGTAATCTCCGTTTTAACCACACTACCACCAGTGGCCATATTATTACGAAACTCCCCTGCACCAGAGAGACGATTAACCGCACCAATGGGTTTACCATCAAGGAGAATAATTCGCTTGTCTCCCTCCTTAGCTTCAGGGATAAAGGTTTGAACCATTACTGGTATCTTTCCTTGACTGGTACTAATTTCAATCATGGAATTGAAATTGCGATCGCCAGCTGACAAAATGAGAATACCTTCCCCTGCTTTATTCCCCAGTGGCTTGAGAATTGCTGAACCCTTTTCTTCAGTGAATTTTCTAATAGTCTCCTTGTCAGCAGTTACAATTGTTTCGGGAATTGCCCCCGTAAACTGCAAAGCATACATTTTTTCATTTGCGGCTCGGATACCACTAGGACTATTGATTACTAGGGTTTGCTTTTGATCGATGTAATCCAGAATATAGGTAGCATAAAGATAGGGCACCGTGACTGGGGGATCTGTCCGCATAAATACGGCATCCATAGTTGACAAAGAACAGAAGGTGCTGGCATCACTCAATTTATACCAAGGATTTGCAGCTACCCAACCCTTACTCCCTAATTCTATGGGTATCAGTTCTACCCGTTCTAAGATAGCCCAAGCCTTACCTTCCACCACACTTAAGTGATTTACCTGAGTTATCCAAACTTCATGGCCTAAAATATGTGCTGCTTCCATTAAAGCAACACTGGTATCGTGACACGGATCGAGACGATGGATGGGATCTATGATAAAAGCCAGTTTCACTCTGTCTGCCTCAATTGCAGGAATTTCCAATGTTATTCACTTTAGATTATCTCCTGCATTTCTGGCAGATTGATATCATCTGCAAGTTTACCTCTTTACAAAATGGAGCAAACAGGTGAAGGATTTATCAAAATTGTTGGATTAAAAACCCTATCCTTGTGGTCTGGCTTTATGTATTTCATACATTACTAGAGGAGTTTAGCAACTCATCCAGCTTTCCTTGGTATTCCAAAGCATACATATCATCACAACCACCAACATGAACGTCATTGATAAAAATTTGTGGTAGAGAGCGCCCTCCATTGGCTCTTTTGGCCATTTTGTTCCTCGCTTCTTCGTCCCCATCAATGGCGTATTCGATAAACTCAACTTCCTTATTCGTCAATAAATTCTTCGCCCGAATACAAAACGGGCAACTACTCCAAGTGTAAATTTCTACTTTTGCAGCCATAACTTTTTTACTTTAATGTAATAATTCTTAATTTTATAATGTTTATCAGTTGATATGGCAACCTAGATCGTTAATTTCAGCTATCCGTTTTTTATCTTTCATTTATATCTTGTGAAGAGAATTAAGTCTAAAGTATTTAATTATACTTAAAAATAAAAATCAGAGGATCTGCAATTTGAACTAAAATTGATAATTATATCAATCAGATAGCGTTCAAAAAGCCTATCCCCTAAGATGTATATTGATTTGCATCCAGTTGCGTAATAACTAAATCCTATTCTAAATTTATTCACAATCACCTCAGTAATTCTACTATTAATCATTAATTGTGTAAAAATTATTTCTATGTATTTGCCGTTTGTGAGCGTATAATTGATTTTCAAGATAGGATAACTATCAAAACAATGCGGGAGGATGAGAAACCTTGCCTTTTAAGGAGGGGATGAAATCCGACTCCCAGGACTTTAGTCCGGTGTTTTCAGTGATATCCTAGAGACAATTGCTAATACAGGATGAAAAACTCCAAAAACAAAATGTGTTAGTACTCTCAACCACGACAACTGAAAGTATAGGGTTGTGCTAAGAAGTCTTTTTTGAGCCTTTAGCACATAAAATTTTCAAGGTTGGAAGACCTAAGGTAGCCGTACAGCCCTCCGGGGTCGAGGCGGGTAGGACTGTTTGAGCCAGTCAAAGCCCCTTTGGGGCAGAACAACGTTACGAAGTGGGGCTTTAGCCCAGGTAGTAACAACAGTTCACCAATCCTGGTTTTTCCAAAGCCGGGAGAATTCAAAAGGAATCCTCACATTTAAAGTATTTTCCCTGGTTGAAAAACGATCCCAACACCGATGGAGCAGCAATTCTCAAAGTCTAGAACTTTTGGGAAAATACTGCTCTCAAGTAACTTCAAACTTTGATTTGTGCTTATGTCCCGTCATTACCCCCCTGCTTCCTTACGCTATCTCAAAGCCCGGTTATGGAATTTAGCCAGACCTAGTTTTTGGGGGACGGCAATTTTTTTAGCTGTAGCGGGTATGGGACTTTATGAATATTGGACGAACCCAGATTTTTGGCATAAATGGCAACAAAAATCAGTAAATTCATCTAAATTGGAAGAATCTTCCATTTCTGATGCAGATAAGTCGGTTTTGGCTGATGTTGATAATTTGCCAGTGCTTTTAAATGATAGGGCAAAGGCTAATTCCCCATCCACAGCTCCAATCACCATTCCCAAACCTCAGAAGGGTGATAACAAAACTTTATTAAATGATTTAACGAACATATCAAAAAAATTTCCCAATAAAATAAAATCAGAGCCGGGTGTAGCCAATAGAAATCCTGGATATAATAATTTACAAGTAGAAAATCCCTTTTTGACCCAGGCAGAAAATCTATTAAAAGGGAATAATTCATTAACCCAGAACAATTTGCTGGGTGTCAATTCCTCTTCTGGGAATTATCTTAATCCCCAAGTCACACCAACACCGAGTTTAAGGGTGGGCTTACATGGTAAAACCAGTCCCAATATCCCCACGACTAGTCCATTAAAAGCAGCTATCAACAAATCAATTCAGCTTCAAACCAATCCTGTGGCCGCCAAATCAGGAAATAACTTCAGTGTCAGCAACCCATTAAATCAGCCTGGAGTAAATAATCCTAATAATCCTGGCTTACAGTCTCCAAGGATAAATAATTTGCCTGGGGTGACTAGTGTTACCAGTTATAATCAACCACTGCAAATCAAGCAGCAACCAAATACTAGTAATTTGAGTCCTGGTTATATTCAGCCAGGATTGACGAATCAACAGCGAAATCAACCGACTAATATTCTTCCCAACCAGCAATTTAATCAAGGCTACAACCAACCCAGAGCCGTAATCAACTTGAATCCAACTCAACAATCAAGTACGGTGCCTATTCAATCACAGTTGAAGCAACAGCAGAAAATTCCAACTCAGCCATTACCCCAAGTTACATCACCATCAGCAAATTATTCCCGTCCAGCAGCTGCAAATCAAGGCATTCCCCGACCTAATAATTATGACAATACAGTATGGGAACAGTTAATTGAGCGATCGCAGTACAATCGGATTCAATCACAATCTAGCAGTAATAATTAAAACTATTTAATTAAGTATTATTAACTGGGCGATCCCATTCATTTTTCCTGACTTCATTCTCAGGGTGAGTTATTCCCATGGGAAAATGTGCGATCGCGAATAATAGGGCATATTACGGTTAAGTTCGATCAAACAGTAATTGGTATCAAGCCTCCAAACTCCATAATGCTGTGGAAAAAGAAAAATTGTTTCCCACCCAGGCCCTTCGATTGATCGATGGGGTAATTGATAACCGATCGCTGAAATAATCGAACTTAGTTACGAAGAAGTTGCAATTAATTTTTTCAGTTTCAGGTATGCTTCTTCAGGGGTTAGAGGATCTGATTTTGTCTGCTCGGGGATATAAAATATCCAGCTATCAGGGAAATGATGAACAGTAAAAGAAGGAATCAGTCCCAACTTCATTGCTTCCCTGCCCAACTCTTCTGCTTTTACTGCTAGGCTGATTTCGTCATGAAATGTGTATTGGCTCATAGGGATAATAAATGTTGATTTTATTAGATTGTCTTGATTATAACCTGGCGTTCTGAAAGTCTGATTCAAGAACTTACCAATGCTCACAAAATGTCTATCCTTTTGACTGCTCCCCTGCCTGAAGGCGAGGGGATTCTAAAAAGATGCTACGGGACGGGTTAAAACCGCGTCACGAAAGCTTCTGATTAGCTGTCACCCAGATATAAATCCGGGTGGGGTGAGTCAAAGCACCCCTACACACTCCACTGGTATCAATTCCAAGTGTTGTGCTTACTTTACGGATAATATTAGCTGCACCATTACAATCTGCATTGATGTACCAATTCATTGCCGTGCGGAATAATCCCCGTTTTACTCTACGACCAGAAGATTTCCAATCATCGGGTTTCTCACCGTGTTTTGGTACTGTATCACCATCAACAAATGATGCTGTTGAGGTGTTTGCTTCTTCTGTCTCTAAAAACTCAATCCCATACTGTTGGCACAATTGCTCAATTCGCTGTTTGAGTCTAGCTGTGGGGATTTGCACAAATTGTTGATTTTGTTTCTTACCCAAATTAATTTCTTGTTTGATTCCTTGTCCCCAACCAAACACAACTCGTCCAATCCGATTTTCTAAACAATGGTTAATAACTATGCGAGCGGTTTTGTTAATCCCATCTCTAATTTGACGATTGCGTTTTTCAGTGATGGCAGCAAGTTTATTTGACCAAAATCCTTGGGGTTTATTCTCTTTAATTGTTGCTACTTGTTTGTTATACCAACGATTGAGACTTTTAATATTTCTTCCATCAACAATAAAACTTGTACCAATATTATCAACACAAGTTAACCAATTATTTAAACCGTGGTCAATGCCTAAAATTCTACTTTCTAAAGAACGAAACGCGCAACTGTGTTGCTATTTCTCAGGGGCTTTCACCCTCTCGTTACACTTCTGGTAAGAATATGGAATTTGCTCTACGTTCCCATAACCTAAAATCAATCTCTATTAGCGATCGCAACTCCATAGTAACACTGAGCTAGATCACATAAAATAACATTCCTATCAACTAAAATCCCTGTCAGGCATTGAAATAATATCCTGGTTCCTGTGCTTGGGCTGAAATTGCGATCGCAGTTTTCTAATTAAGCCAAAAAAAGGTTGTAACACCTGTACTGAATCTAGAGTATTTTTTTTAACTCTTGTGAATCGAACAACAATAACCTAAAGCAAAAACAAACAGCCTTTATATACAGTTAGTAGATGGTCGAGTATGTAAAAATCTCCTGGTTTTCTGGGTTGGCATGGCTAGCACTAGTTACTTATTATACTGAAATACTTCAGTTAAATAGGTTGCCAAAACCTTCAATATTAGATATGCTTATGTGGTGCATTAAGAATACCAATATACTTAGTTTATAGCAGTAATTTTTGGTAAGCATCCAAAGTAGCGGACATACTGGAGTTCAAAACGGCCACTGTTGAAATCTGCCAATATATAGGGAACATCCTATTTTGTAAAAGTGTCAAAACTCGAATATTTCTTCGTAATAAATAAATGAAAGTGTGTATAAGTATTATTGCGGATTTTATTTCTCAAAAAATATAATTTGGGCAAGTAAAAGTTTTTAATTTCATGTTCTTTTAATTACATTATGATGACAAATGTACTAGCAAGTATATAATTATACATAGTATATTTAAAAAGCAAATGTGTTTTGCTTTTCAATAAATTTTTTTTAATTTTTCCGGATAGAATGTAACATCCCTGAAATTCGCTTTTGCGAAAGGTTTCGTGGGTATATTGCTATTTTTATTTTTATAAAGTTACTGGGATCTACGATAAAACCCCGATTTTTTCGATCGAAAAATCATGTTAGTCTGTTGCAGTCATAAGTAACAAGTGGAAGTGGAACAAGTTCAAGCTATAAATCGAGTATCAGTAAAACGTAAAACTGATACTCGATTTATAGAACATAAAAACTATAGTTCTTTCAGTCGCTTAATAAATTCGGACGCATGAATCAAAAAAAATTGTGGATTTCTGTCGCTTTGTCTACGGCTGTTTTGGGCATACCCTCAACTGTTGGCGCACAAACGACTGGAGCAAAGGTAACCTCTTCTCCATCTCTAGCCAATGGCAATGTGATTAAGGTGGGAGAATACCAATCTCCAGCAGCGAAACTTTCCCCAAATAATTTAATTACAAAAGTTCATACTCACAACCTAGAAGGTCGTCAGGCAGCAACTTTATTTGTCCGCGACATTCCTGTAATTACCTTCCTCGGTTCTGAATCTGCTGCCAGTGGTGAAACAAAACTAGGAAACATTGGTAATTTCAATAATGCAAGCCTCCATGCTTCCGCAACTAATAAATCTGTAAAAGCGGCTGGAAGTGGAAATCTCAAGGATATTAGTAATCAGGACTTATCCGTTAATCACAACCCTGCAGGTAGAGCTGGTATACTAGCGGCCAAACTAAACCAGCTCACTCAGGGCAAAGTGGATGCAAGTAAGATTACTGTTAGTTGGAAGGGAAACACTAATAATAAGAGTTTAGCTCCTAAGGACGTTTTACCGGAAGCATATGTAATCAAAGTTAATGATGCACAGCTGGTAGAGATAAACAATAACACAAGACTACCCGATACGACCAATGACTTGGCACAAGACGCTTTGCAAGCAACTAATCGCTTGCGGAGATTAATAGGTAAGGCATCTCCTTTAAAAGAGGTTGCCAATTTGCCAGCTGCTAGTAATTTAACACCAGATTCTCCAGAACAAATTCTGATTGCTCACCACACAAAACGCTACAGAAGAAGACGGAGACGGCGGGGTTTAAGAAGCAGAGTGCGTGGCATTTTTGGGGGTCTAGCTTCCTTCTACGGTTATGATGGCTCCAGTAATAAAACTGCTTCTGGAGAAAGATTTCACCCAGAAAAAATGACAGCGGCCCATCGTAGTTTACCTTTCGGTACAAGGGTTCGCGTTACTAATCCTCGTAATGGCCGTTCAGTTGTAGTGCGAATTAACGATCGCGGTCCATTCATTCGTGGTCGAGTCATTGATTTGTCATATGGTGCGGCACGGGTATTAGGAATCATCCGCAGGGGAGTTGCACCTGTAAAAATTCAGGTTTTGGGTAGATAATAGTTACTAATTTTGTAGACAAATCTACTCAAGCTTTGTAAGGTTTTAACCTTACTGGGCTAACTACGAGCCTCTCTCCACCCGTTTGTGTAAAATGCACAATTCCCAACTACTTTAAATTTGAGTACGGGAGCAATATGTAAGGTTGTCCATCATATTCTCTTTGAACTTG
>JASJCX010000191.1 GCA_030065255.1 Calothrix sp. MO_167.B42
AGAATTTCTAGATACTTGCATTCGTTTGCATATTGCAAATCCTATGTTGATCCCCAATGCGACTATCTCTGTTTTCAAATTGTTTTAGGGATTAAACATCTTTCTTATTCCTTTTTTACAATTTGCAATGCTAATCAATCCATTAAGAAAGTCATATATAGCTAATCATAACCGATGTGTTTTGGGAGTGAAGTTATTCGCAATCTCAATTTACATTAAATTTAATTTCAAATGATTCTATATATTTACTCAAATTAGGCGAAAAAAATTTTAAATTAATATAAAGATTTTTGGGAAGCTGTCATATCTGCTAATTCCCTTAATTAATAAAACTTTGTGCAATCAAGTCAAAAAATTTGGGTGAAAAGTAACAATAATAGGACTTGGGAACAAAACTTAATTAATCAAAAAATCTGTTTGACGAAATATACAGGTGGTCTAATTTTATAAAAAATGTCGTTTATTTGTAATCAGTTCCTGATTTTTAGGAATTTTTAATTAATAAAAATACATTGTGAGAAAATAAAAACAAAGGAAAGGCTTCCTTTTTTCCTGGCCTTCCCAAATGTGCAGGCACTTTTAGCGTCCACATTCTGTCCATTTTACTCAAGCTAGTAGTAAAGTTTAGTTACGAACGTTTGACCAATTGAGTGCGATAACATACCTACGTTTTACTGCAGGAGCTTAACTATGCGACGTTTACTTTCCAGTTTAGCCATAACTAGCTGTTTGCTAACGAGTTTCACCTTACCCAATACCGCTTTGGCAAATGGGTTAACCCTATTTAGCGGTGTGAAAAGCGGATATCAACTGCCCTTTCACTTAGACTTTTCAGGTCGTCGGGGAGCCTGGGATCGATACCGGCTGAGAATTCCCACCAAGAAGATGAAATTTGCAGTTGCCAGACTGATTATCGCTTATCCTAAAAGCTATAAGGGAACTTTTGACCCCAAGAAGATTGCGGTAAAGGTTAGGGGTAAAAAAATAAAATTGTCTGAAACGAACTGGGACAAAGAAAATCGTGTGATTGAAATCTATCCCGAAGAACCAATCCCAGCAGGCTTTAAGACGGAAGTAGTATTATCTAATGTGCTCAATCCTAGTTCTGGGGGTATGTTTTATTTCCAGTGTCTGATGAGATCTCCTGGAGATGTGCCACTATCCCGTTATATCGGAACATGGATTATTGACATTAGTTAACGAAAAATATCCAAAATAAGTGATACAATCATGGATTGTGACTTTTTATAAAAAATCATCTTAGAGGACAACATTATGCAGAGAACCTTGGGCGGCACTTGTCGCAAGAGAAAAAGAACCTCTGGTTTTCGGGCTCGGATGCGAACCCCAGATGGTAGAAATGTCATCAGGGCTAGGAGAAAGAAAGGACGGCATCGTCTTAGCGTTTAACAATTCCTTGCAGTCAGTCCCCCTGTGTAGCTTGCAGAACTGGGGGATGAAAGCAAGGGCAAGGGTTTGAACATTCGTAAAGAATATATGGGAAATGGTGGCTATCTCTGACCATAGGAGCCAGGGATAAGGGGTTTGAATTTCCCATACCATCGGGAATTAAACCGGTTTTAACTCAATCAAGCAGAAAATATCAGTAGTGGCTTTGCCCAAACCAAATCGACTAAAATCCCGCCGAGATTTTCAGGCAGTCTTCCGCAGAGGATTTCGTTGCCATGGTTCTTATTTGACATTAAGAGCCTTAAGGTCATCATTGTCAAAAAATCCTTCTGAACTGGATGGTGCCAGCCCCAATTGGATCCCCGTTCCCACACGTATTGGTATCTCCATCAGTACAAAAGTTAGTAAGCGGGCGGTAGTACGCAATAGAATTAAACGTCAAATTGCCTCAGCCCTATATAAATTATTGCCTAAAATATCACCAGGATGGCGGTTAGTGGTGATTGTAAAACCAACAACAGCACAATGGGAGTGCATAAGCCAACAATTTCTGCAAGAATTAGAGCAGTTGTTGGTAAAAGCTGAGGTATTAAATGGGCATTCGTGAAGAAGTATATTATGAAGGTGGTCCTCATATTGGAGATTTAATTCTCAGCATATTGATTGGATTCACAATTGTGGGGCTACCATTGACAGTGGGAGCAATTGTTAGGGCATTGTGGTTGCGCTTCCGGATTACCGATCGCCGGATTTCAGTCACAGGTGGCTGGATGGGACGCGATCGCACTGATATAATTTATTCAGAAATCGTCAAAATTGTTAAGGTTCCCCGTGGCATTGGTTTGTGGGGGGATATGGCTGTTACCCTCAGGGATGGTAGTCGTTTAGAAATGCGAGCTGTTCCCAGATTTCGGGAAATTTATGATTATATCAATGAAAGAATTGCGGCAAAAAATCCGAAGAAAATTGGCGTGATTAAAGAGTGAGTCAGTTTCGGTTGCCAATATTCGGTGATTTCCCTTTGATAATTAGCTAGATACCAGTTGATTGCTGGCAGCTAAAATATACAAACTTTCATGGATAATGTGCGGCTATCCGAAATCTAACTAGATTCCCATCTAAATCATCATTTAGATAAAATTCAGTTAATTTATAGTACCTCAGGTTGAATTCAGAATAATGGATTTTGGTATCAGCTTTCTCTCGAACAACGTGATGTTGCCAATCATAGACTTGTTCTATGGGATTGTACCTAGCTATGGATTGGCGATCGTAGCTTTGACGTTGATCATTCGTTTTGCACTCTATCCTTTGAGTGCTGGTTCCATCCGTAATATGCGGCGAATGCGAATTGTCAACCCTTTGATGCAAAAGCGGATGCAAGAAATCAAAGAACGTCATAAGGACAATCCGCAAAAACAGCAAGAGGAAATGGTTAACGTCCAAAAGGAATTTGGCAATCCCTTGGGAGGATGTTTGCCCTTGCTGTTCCAAATGCCAGTTTTATTGGCTCTATTTGCCACCTTGCGAGGTTCGCCTTTTGCTGGTGTAAATTACACTGTCAACTTGCAAATCTTACCCGCCGAACAAATTGAGAGAATTCAACCACAAGCCTTTGCTACTAAGCCACAAAATATATATGTCAGCGATGGCGAGCATCTAAAGGTAGCTGCCATTCTCCCTAGTGGGAATAAGTTAGCAGTGGGAGAAAATACAAAGGTTCAATATCAAACCGAGGAAGGCAAACCTTTTTCCCAGCTGATTGCAGAACATCCCGAAAGTCAGCTTATACCTGAGTGGACAGTTACCAAAGGGGCGGAAAGGGTAAATATTGATTCTGAGGGTAATATCGAAGCTTTGCAGCCCGGAGACGTGACAATCCAAGGTAAAATACCTGGGTTGGCCTCAGAAAAAGGATTCTTATTTATTCAAGCCTTGGGTAGAGTTGGTGCGACAGAACCAGATGGCACCATCCATTGGGATATTGTGGCGATGGTACTAATGTTTGGCGTTACCTTATACATCAGCCAAGTTCTTTCCGGACAAAATTCCACCAGTGGAAATCCCCAACAGGAAACAATTAACAAAATCACTCCAGTTCTTTTTTCTGGAATGTTTTTGTTCTTTCCCCTGCCAGCAGGTGTATTAATGTACATGGTAATTGGTAATATGTTCCAAACTGCACAAACTTATATTCTTTCCCGGGAACCATTACCTGAAGAGCTGCAAAAAATTGTAGATGCTCAGGAAAAAGAGGCAGAAGGAGCAGCCCAAAAGAACCTACCTTTTGAGCCAAAAAGTTCTAAAAAGAAGGCTACAGGTTGATAATGACTGATAGTCACATACAACGAGGTCAGCAGTGGCTAAAAACACTGCTGAAAAAGTCTGGAATTACTGATGATGTTGAGATTCAGGTGGAATTAGACACAAATCATGAGTTACCAGAGCAAAATAGCTATTGGTTGACAATTGATAAAACTAATTTGACACCAGAGCAAATCCAGGTATTGATTGGTAATAGGGGTTCAGTCCTAGATGCTATTCAGTATTTGGCTAATTCTATTCTCAACTTAAATCAATCACCCGAAGACCAGGGTTCGTACACCATTGAATTAGATGGCTATCGTGTCAAAAGGCAAGGAGATATCCTGGCCATGGCAAAATCAGCCGCAGAAGAAGTACGTGCTACTGGCAAAGAAGTGATCATCAAATCCCTAAGTTCAGCTGAACGCCGACAAATCCATAGCTTATTCCAGGAATTTACGGATTTAGCAACCTTCAGTCGGGGGAAAGAACCTAATCGCCATTTAGTAGTATGTCTGGCATCTTCGGAATCAACAGATACCAAAATCTAAACCTCTAATCCACATACTGCGGATTTTTGCTGAAGAGACGTGATACTTTTGCGTTTTCCAATGTAGTTTATGAAAATAATTTTACTACTGACAAGGGCACAACTACTGTGCCCTTGTCACTGTATCTACCAGAGAGCAAACATTATTTTGATGGTATAGCATTTGCATTCGATAGCTAGGATGCCTGTCAGTTGACGGTTGATGGTTGGTAGTTGATAGTTGGTAGTTGATGGTTAAACCTCCCACACTCCCCACACTCCCCACACCTCCCTTACTCCCCCTGCTCCCTACCCCCTGCCTCTTCGGTGACAGTTCTTGAGTCGAACAATACTGTCCTAAGCAATATGTCCATTGCTGTATAGGAGAAGATGGCTTTGTATCCTAATTCTTATAGGCAAAAGTATAATTCGCCACTTGTGTCCAGGTTATATAATTTTTTCTCCTAATTCTCCATGATTTCCCAAAAAATTGAATCCCAGAAAAGTTAGACTAGAGATGTGGAATCGGCATTTTTACCATTCCTAGAGATAATTTTTCTGAAAATGGCTCACAATTGCTATGGACGCAATTTACATTCCGCAGCTCACCCAAGCGCCGGAGCGGACAGAGGAGATTCAGGTGCAAGAGTTTCTGCCTAACCTGGAAACTTTGACACCAGTTCGCGGTCTTATTCGCATAAAACATTGTGGTAATTACTTAGAAGTTTTTGGAAAAGCAGAAACAATTATCACCTGTAACTGCAATCGCTGTTTACAAAGTTATAATCATCGCTTATTTATTAATACTTCTGAAATTATTTGGTTAGAAGAACTGAGTGAGCAAGAAATAGATCTTCCCCTAGAAAGGGAAGTGGGTGTAGATGATTTAGTTGAAACCCTATCACCCCAAGGTTATTTTGAACCCCGTGTGTGGTTATACGAGCAAATGTGCTTAGAAATTCCCCAACGGCAACTTTGTGATGCCAATTGTCCTGGCATTCAAACGGCTAACAGTAATTCCAATCAGCTATTAGATAGTCGTTGGGCTTCTTTAGAAGCTTTGAAAAATCAATTTCCAGGGTAGTAGTATCACCAGAACATCTATATTAATGAAGCCTCTGACTTGAGATATGGGAGTAGGGCGTGGGAAATTTTTATTACCATCGAGGTGGGGGAAATATTATTAGAACTTACGCAACTGGCATATTTTTTGGTGTAGGGTGCGTGAGATGCGAAAATATTTGAATCTAGCAATAAGACTTATAACGTCACGTACAAACCATCGATTGTGACAATTGCGTAAGTCCTGATTATATAACTATAGGAATCCTGTTTGATTTTTGCCAATACAAAAAACCTCGAATTCAAAGTCCAAATAATTGTGAGAGGTGATATCAGCCTTAAAAATAAAACAAAAACTCAACAATATAATAATAACTACTTATGAACTTCCGTGAAGAATTTAAACTATTGCTGCGTGCCCGTTACCCTTTAATTTATATTCCTACCCATGAGGAAGAAAGAGTAGAAACAGCTATTAGGGAAGAAGCAGCAAACCAAGGTAGTCGCCCAGTATACACCTGGGATTTTGTGGATGGTTATCAAGGAAATATGAATGATGCAGGATTTGGGAAACGGAATCCTCTCCAAGCATTGGAATTTGTGGAACAAATTCTTCCCACTGCACCTGCGGTATTCATATTACGGGACTACCATAGATTTTTAGAAGATGTAGCAATCGCTCGTAAACTTCGTAATTTGGCACGGCTGCTAAAATCACAACCCAAAAATATAGTTTTGCTCTCACCACGGGTTGCTATTCCCGATGATTTAACTGAAGTTTTGACGGTAGTAGAGTTCCCTCTACCATCGGCAAGGGATATCAAGACAGAAGTAGAACGGTTGTTAGTAGCTACTGGCAATTCCCTGTCTGACAAATTCCTTGATGATTTGGTCCGTTCCTGTCAAGGGCTGAGTATGGAACGGATTCGCCGGGTATTAGCTAGGGCAATTGCAGCCCATGGAGAACTGCAACCGGAAGATGTAGATTTAGTTTTAGAAGAAAAGCGTCAAACTATCCGCCAAACCCAAATTCTCGATTTTTACCCCGCAACGGAACAAATTTCTGATATTGGCGGCTTGGATAACCTCAAAGATTGGTTATTACGTCGGGGTGGCTCCTTCAGCGAGCGAGCTCGGCAGTACGGATTACCGCACCCCCGGGGATTACTGTTGGTAGGTATCCAGGGAACGGGAAAATCATTAACAGCCAAAGCCATTGCCCATCACTGGCATTTACCCTTATTGCGGTTAGATGTGGGGCGATTATTTGCTGGATTAGTAGGTGAATCGGAATCTCGCACACGACAAATGATTCAAGTTGCAGAGGCGTTATCTCCTTGTATTTTATGGATAGATGAAATAGATAAAGCTTTTTCTGGACTTGGTAGTAAGGGTGATGCTGGAACTACCAGTCGGGTGTTTGGTACATTTATTACCTGGATGGCAGAAAAAACGTCACCTGTGTTTGTGGTGGCTACTGCTAATGATATTCAGTCCTTACCACCAGAAATTCTGCGGAAAGGTCGATTTGACGAAATTTTCTTTGTTGGTTTACCAACTCAAGAAGAAAGAAAAGCAATTTTTAACGTTCATTTATCCCGACTGCGCCCCCATAATTTGAAAAGCTACGATATTGATAGGTTGGCATACGAAACCCCAGATTTTTCTGGAGCAGAAATTGAGCAAACTTTGGTAGAAGCGATGCACATTGGCTTTAGTCAAAATCGGGATTTTGCTACTGACGACATCCTAGAGTCAGCTAGCCAAATTATTCCCCTAGCCAGAACTGCTCAAGAAAAAATTCAGCAGCTACAAGAATGGGCTGCTGCTGGAAGAGCCCGTTTAGCCTCAAAACACAGCCCCCTAAGTATTCAGCGCCAGTTGCAGGAATAAAGGAGGGAAAGATTGCTGATAAATGGTAACTGGCACTAGTGATAATATTTGGTTTTATTGTGGTTTAAAGTTGTAATGCTTAATATGTATGCATCCAAATATCCGTAGCAAGATATAAATATGTTCTCCAATATACTTAAATATATCCTGGGTTTCTTATTGGCGATCGCTATTATAGTTGGTAGTGGCTTTGCTGCTGCCCTATATCTCATGAATCGCACTTCCATTCTTCCAGAAAAACCGATTTTTAGTAATGATAAATCCTCTGTTAAAGCAAAATTGCCAAAACAAAAAGTCAAGCCAGGGACTTCTACAACCGTAGCCTCAACTAAAATTAACCCAAAGCCAAAACCTAGTCCGAAAACTACAGATAAGGATGAGTCATCACAAAAACTACCTCCAGGCTCTTACCGGGCTCGCGTTACTTGGCCCCAAGGCTTGAGTATACGTGAATCAGCTGACCAGAATGCTAAACGGATAGGTGGAGTTGCTTTTAACCGCAAGGTTATTGTGTTGGAGCAAAGTTCAGATAAGGCTTGGCAAAGGATTCGTATAGATGGTAGCGAACAAGAAGGCTGGGTGAAAGCTGGTAATACAAAAGCAATAAACGAATAAAGACCCCCACAAAAATAAATTCCTCGATTTTCTGTCATCAAGACCTAAAAGTAAGCATTAGGAGAAAAATTTTTGGGGTTTTATTCTTCTAGCATCCTCAGAAGTCTTTTTGTAGCCATCTAAACCTATATTCCTGTGTGGGAAATACTAGAAGTAGCTTCTCATAGAGAATCCCAGATCGTATTTCCGTTCTATATTATCGATGGAAAAATTGATAATTAATAGCTGGAAAGAAGCATGCTTGGTTTGCTTGAATCATGATTTTTATTCATCTCCTCTGAAAATAATAAATGATTTGTGGAAGGAAAATATTTTATTTTAGAAGTTATAATGGGATTATAATAAGCGCGGTACTTTAAATACAATTTTTCTTCCCCTACCCATAGCCTCTTATCTCCTTTGTGGTTCAAATGACAAATATTTGACTGGATAAGACACTATGTTTGTATGATTGGTAAGGCATTGGATATAAGCATATCTGTATATTTATATTTAGAAAAAAGTATTTTTATTTCTTAAATCCATGTTTTACTATCAAAATTATATAGTTTTATGTTGTTAATTATGATCGTGTCTGATGTTGGGATATAATCAGCACTACCTTGCAAGAGGATACATTTGAGAGTATTGCAAATCATTAGTTATTTATGGTGCAAAAGATATTCTCGAAAAAATAATTTGATTACTTTTATTTGAGGAATAAAACCAAAATAATCATCAAGGTTTGCTCCTCATCGTAACTTTGTATTCTCAAAAACAATCTTTATAAAAACTTTAATGAATCAAGTCTTAGAAGCAGAGACAACTCCAGTCAAATCTCATAAAATGTTATTACTCAAAACTTTAATATGCATCTGTTTATGCTAGGTCTTCAACTTGATGCTTAATTCTAAGTATTCGAGCCTCAAGACTACAAAGCCTTTGATCAACTACTAATAGTTCTGTTTAAAGTGCAAAATCCGGCTGTATTCATCGATAAATTGAAATCTATGGATAGCGAACAAGTTCACCGCTATCAAAACACTATGATATCAACTTATTCCCATCACACTAGTTTTCTTGAATATCTGGTAATGCCATCTGTAACTCAGCGTTCCTATGGCTCGAATTTTCTCGCAGATGTGCGTAGTGGAAAGCTGTTTACGGTTAATAGTCGTAAAAGAAATGGGTTAATCCTGTTTAAGGGGTATCATGCAGAGTTTGCTGGTCCAGGAGCAGCTGTGGGTGGTGATTATGATCGTGATTGTCAGGGGGTTTTACCTATCGGAAACTTGTCTTTGTTAGAGATGAAATCCCATGAAGAGCGACAAAAGGCTTATTTGATTAGAAGACAATGGATTCGTTTAATCGGACAAATTACACAAAATTCTTCTCCAACCCAACGAGTTCAGAAGATTCTCGATCAGTTTGAGCAGTATTTCCCTTCAGATGTTGTAGCTGATTTGCCTGATGAAGCGTTTGCTTTGCTCATAGGTGTGTTGCCACAAACAGCTTGCATGGTTAGACATTTGGGTAGTGATGGTGATGGCAAATTAAATCGTTAGTGCATAATTAAAATTTTGCGATTTTATCAATAGTTGTTATTAATAGTTAGGGCTGTTTATAAATCTTTGTGAGGTAGTTTTCTGCCCCTTAGATGATTTATTTGTCAGTTAATGGGTGACACATTGCAAGATTGCTAAGACTGCCTGTATTCTTTTCAACGTGCGAGCATTTTCTGCGGCAGTTCCAATAGTAATTCTCAATCCATGATTAATTTCCCTTACTAAGGTACCGCTAGCTTTCAGCTTTTGATGAATAGTTTTGATATCAACGCCTTGTGAAGCTGAATCATTTGATTGGAGGCGTAAAAATATAAAATTCGCTGCACTGTCCCAAACTTTTAAAGCTTGATTCTGACTTAAGGCTTGGATTAGTTTAGTTCTTTGGGTTAAAGTTTGAGGGACTGATTCTAGCAACAATTGACGATTTTCCATGGCAATTAATGCTGCTGCGAGGGAAAAGCTGGGAAGGTTGTAGGGTAAACGTACTTTTTCTAGGATAGCGATCGCATCAGGATGGGCGATACAATAACCAATACGATGGGCCGCTAATCGAAAGGCTTTAGAAAATGTTCTTAGTACCACCCAGTTAGGATATTGTTTCAGTTCACCCACTAGGGTTGTTTGACTAAATTCAAAATAAGCTTCATCAATTACCACTAAAACTTGTTCTGGTAAACTCTTCAACCATGCTAATTCTGCGGTAGTTAAAGCATTACCAGTGGGAGAATTGGGATGGACGACAAAAACTGCACGAATGGGAGGATGTTGAGTAGTTTCTATGGCAGTTTGTGCAGCTTGTAAATCAATGGCAAAATTTGTTTCATTCCTGGGTACAGTTACTACCGGAATCCCCAAAGTTTGGGCTAAAATGCCATACATGGAAAAAGTGGGTTGAGCCACTAGTATGGAACCTTCCCCAGACAAACAACTGGCAATTAATAACGAGCGAATCAACTCATCGGAACCATTCCCAACAGAAATATTAGCGGCGGAAAAAACCGATGGTGACAGGTGGGCTGATTCATTTACATAGGATGCGATCGCATTTTTTAATTCTTCATGGCCACCATCAGGATATCTGTTATTTTCAATTAATTCTTGATATGTCTGTGCCAATTCTACTTTCAATTGGGGTGGTAGGTCTTCCGCACTTTCATTGGTATCTAATCTATCAATGGGGATTGATTTCTCAACAGGTTCAGCTGTATTGCTACTGGGATGGGGCTTATAGGCGTTGAATTGGGCTAAATCAGAACGAATAAAGGGTAACATATGGATTATTGGAGTATGGATGTTTGGATTTTGCATGCAATCTCAACGCCAAAATCCAATTAGGTTTGCCATTGGGTTATGGTGGTTAGGGAACTCTGCTGCCTAAAAGCAAGTTACAACCACACAAATAATTATTTACCCAGGGAATAAATATTATACAATCTCAGGGCATCTGACAAAGAGTTTAATTGTCTGCCAAATTTCTGGCATTATATTTGCTAAGGTGTGGTCGCTATCGAGTTCGATCAACTTAACCCAAGGACGATGAAGGGCGAAGTCTTGGCTGGCTTGTATGGGAATCACATCATCATGTTTACCATGAAGAATGAGAGTCGGCAGTGGTCGTTGTAATAAATCTTCTTGATATTGATGAGCATCTGTCAAAAAATTGTAACTTAAGGGCATTTCTTTCCCTTCTCCATAGTGGTACACCTGAATATATTTGTTTTGTTGCCAATTTTGAGTTATGTCTTCACCCAAAGTAGGCAGCCAATGGGATAAAAAACCAAACGCAGGTGCTAACAAGACGAGTTTTTCCACCAGAGTATATTGTTCTCCTAAGTGAGCAGCCGTTAAACCACCCAGACTCGAACCAATAATCGTCGTGGGTATAGTTAATGCAGGTGCTACTTGCTGAATTTGTCGAGAGATGGTTAAGTGGGAAAAATCGCCATCATTGAGGTCAGGGATGGAGAGGGGAATCTGATGTTCGGCAAAGCGATCGCTTATGTAACGAGCTTTGGTAGAATTGGGGCTGGAAGCAAAGCCGTGTAGGTATATGTATTGCAAGGTTCAATCACTTGTGAATTGTAACTCTTAATTTGTGGTCACTGATTAATATCATGTCCGGGGGCATACCCATAGTATGTCATTGCGAGTGGAACGAAGTGAAACGACGCAATCACAAGGTCTTTGGGATTGCTTCCCTACTCTGCGAGAACGCTTTCAGCGAACGGTCGCAATGA
>JASJCX010000192.1 GCA_030065255.1 Calothrix sp. MO_167.B42
TGGGTAAGTTACATCTAGAACACAATAACAAACCTTCTTCAGGAAAATACTTATGAAAACCGAACTAAAAGCTAAGTTTTTGAACCACATCCTCAAAAAAAAGAAAGAAAACGAAGGTTTCACCCTAATTGAATTGTTAGTTGTAATCATTATCATCGGTATTCTGTCTGCGATTGCTCTTCCTTCCTTCTTGAACCAAGCAGCAAAGGCTAAACAGTCTGAAGCTAAAACCTATGTTGGTTCAGTCAACAGAGCGCAACAGTCTTACCGGATTGAAAATACGCAGTTTGCTACCGCTATCGATGCTTTGCAAATTGGTATTCCGACTCTGACTACAGATTATCAATATACTATAGCAGGAGCTACCACAACTGCCACTATCGTAGCAACACCTATTGATACTGCATCTCTCAAAGGCTATTCTGGCGGTGTGGTTATTCTTACCACTGGACAAACCGCAGCTGTTGCTTGTCAGACAGATAAGGTACAGGGGCAAGAACCAGTTACAATACCTACATTAGATCCTTCAAAAGCGACATCCGAAGAGGGTGCATCATGTGCCACAGGTCATAGCCCAATGAGATAAATTTTAATCCTTTGTGTATTAGAAATGCTAGATTTACTTTAAATTATCTAGCATTTGTATCTTATTTTTTCACATAATGTAGGGGTTAACAGTCGTTGTTAATCCCTACATTACTTGTGATTTTAAAGCTATTGAATTACACAAATAAACTAAATTCTGGTTTCCTCTGGGTAATACCGTTTCTTTATGAAGATGCGCCAAATTTTTAACCTTGTCCTTAAGCTTAGTTTGGTTCCTGGAGAAATAAAGTGCAGCCTCATACAGAATTGGTATAAGTTCTAAACTATTTCAAATTAAGTTTCCTCTCCCTTACCAATAAATTTAAAAATAGTTCAAGGTTTTTAATTATGACCACTCTATTAGATAATCACATTGCTTTAACTCACGAATTATTAAGCATTGAACAATATGAACAAAATATTACTGATAATTCCACGGAAATTACTAATTATTGGTATTTAGGATTAGCCTTATTATTAGAGGGGAAAGAAGAGGAAGCACAGATTACTTGGATGACTCCCTTTTTGGAGTTTGGTGAAGAAGAATCAGAACAATGGCTGCAACAATTAACGGACATTTTATTAAGTGCGGCTCAACAACAAGAAGCCAATGAAAACTATCAACTAGCTTGGGTAATTCGTCAACACCTCAGAGAATTTTTCCCTAATGATATTAATAATTTTCTGAAAATAATTATTCTTACCATTGATTTAAATATTCCTGATTTGGAAAATAATGTTAATCAACTCATTGAAATTATATCTCAACTAACAGAGGAACCTGTTATTGACGAACAATTATTCGTTCAAGCTATCGAAAAATTAGTTCACCCTAATCCAGTTACCCCTCCTGCTTATATTAACCAATTAGTTGAAGTATTTAGACCACATTTATTCAAATCTGAAAGTATTCTTGAATTACTCACGGAAAAAGCTGAATCCTATTATCGTTCTTCTGAATACCATGTAGCAATTTTTTTTACAAAAGTTGCTCTCAGCTTAGAACCTGATAATTTAGATTGTATTATAAAAATTATGGCTCCCCTGCAAAGACTAGGAGGAGATTATATTAAAGAATCTATTTATTGGGCAGAAAAATATTTAGCCCTCACGAAAGAGCCAATCGATCAAATTGTTGGTACTCATTATTTATTAGAAGCACTATTAACTTCTTGTGGAAGCTGGAAACATTCAATTGAAACTTACCAAAAATATAAGCGTCGTTTATCTGAAGTTGTAAATAACAAAGCACAAAGTGAAAGTTTACTGAAAATTTTACCCATCTGTTCTTTTTTGCTATACATGGAGGATAATCCACGGGAAAATAGATTAATTCGTAATGGTGTAGCTGCTTTATGTCAACAATTAGTATGGAAAAAATTTTCCGAAAACATCACAAATTATCAAAAACGTTTCAACTCACCTCGTCTTTCTTTAAGTGAGCGTCCTTTAAGAATTGGCTATTTATCAGAATGTTTTCGTAGCCATTCTGTCGGCTTTTTAGCTTGGTGGTTATTAAAACATCATAATCGCCAACAATTTGATGTCTTTTTATACTCTTTAACAGAAAAGTTTTACGATCCACAACAACAAGCCTATAAAAGGGAATTTGGCGATCGGTTTCATCTAGAGAAATTTTCTATGCTGGCAATGGCAGATAAAATGAATCAAGATGAAATAGATATTTTAGTTGATTTAGATAGTATAACTTCCCATAGTAGCTGCGCGATTTTAGCTTTAAAACCTGCACCGATTCAAGTTACTTGGTTGGGTTATGATGCCACTGGTTTCCCGACAGTCGATTATTTTATTGCTGATAATTATGTATTACCAGAATCAGCACAAGATTACTACCATGAAAAAATTTGGCGACTGCCTCAAAATTATATTGGTATTGATGGTTTTGCAGTCGGAATACCAACTATTAGTAGAGAATCTTTAGATATTCCTAATGATGGGATTATTTATTTTAGTGGCCAAACTGGATTAAAACGTAATCCCCATAATATCCAATTACAAATGCAAATTATAAAACAAGTTCCTAATAGTTATTTTCTTCTTAAAAGTTATCGTTCCAATCATCAAGATTTAAAAGACTTTATTACCCCAATCGCTGAAGCAGAAGGAGTTGATTTAGAATGTTTAAGATTTCTACCTTCTGCACCCTCAGAAATAGAACATCGCGCTAATTTAGCGATCGCTGATATAGTCTTAGATACCTATCCTTATAATGGTGCAACCACAACCCTAGAAACCCTGTGGATGGGTATTCCCCTAGTAACCAGAGTAGGAGAGCAATTCGCAGCCCGTAACAGCTATACCATGATGATGAATGTAGGCGTAGAAGAAGGTATAGCCTGGACGGATGAAGAATATGTAGAGTGGGGCGTGCGATTGGGTAAGGATGAAACCCTCAGACAGCAGGTAACTTGGAAGTTACGCCAATCTAGGCAAACATCACCACTTTGGAATGGGAAGCAATTTGCCCGTGAGATGGAGAATGCTTACGAGCAAATGTGGCAGAGGTATGTAGAACAAAAATAATCTTCATAACTGACTAAAATGTCAACTCTCGCCAAGTATTCCCACCAACTACCCCATCTTCAGCTAACTTGCTCTGGCTTTGAAAGGCTTTTACCGCAGTTTCTGTCAGAGCACCAAACACCCCATCAACAGGCACAGCATAGCCATTAGATAAGAGAATTCGTTGTAATACTTTTACAGAGATACCGGAGTTACCAAAACGTAAGGTTGGTAAAGAACCGCCATTATTTAAATTAGGTGTTAAGTTTGACGATACAGCTATTAGTATTTGATTATGAGCACGATTTTGAATATTACAGCTGGAAATCGTAGAAATTTTCGTGACTTTTAGCCTGTTATTCCCAGAACATCGGCGGAGGGACTGTTGGGGATTTTCTCTACTATTAGCCTCATCTTCAACCCTAGGTGTGGAGGTTGAAAAACTGTCCCGTTCGCCCTTGGGAGATTGCTTGTATTCAGCTATTATAGGTGGTAACTTAGAATGGAATTTGTTTGTTAAATGCTTAAAAGTTTCTTCTGTAGATAAAGGTAATTTTGCATTTACAGGGATTAACGGCTTTTCTATATCCGAAAATTCGGGCGGTGTGATTTTAACATCATTCTTTACTTGGTGTAATTGACTATTCTGACGAACTTGTATAGCAGCGATAGAATCCCGTAAGACTTTAGGATTATTTTGGATGGATAGCTCCGGCGAGAGGATGCCTGTCATCAACAAACCAATATCACTCATGGCGTTTTTACTGTACTCAACACTGTTAATTCATTTCACAGGTAAAATGACTACTATTCCGGGACAGTAGGTATTTAAAGTAAAAAAAATCATTATTTTTGACTGTTAACACAAACAAGAAAATTTGACACTCTTGCTGGGGGTGTCATCTAAACTACAGTTATCACTTTTTACAAGGATAAGGTGGGTACTACGATATGATAGGGGTTACAGACGAAAATTTCCGTAATAATCATATGGTGTTAGAGAATTTACCCGTAAGCTAGAAGTTGTGGTGGAGGAGCAAGTTTTGGCTGGCAGTTATTTGAAATTTGCTTTTAAAATATACTGGTTATTTTTAGTTCACTAGGAAATAAAAACATTTGTATTATGATAGAGCAGCCAGACAAATTCCTCAATCTGCAAAGGAGTATCTGTATAATCAGTGGGCGATGTCCCCAAAGAAGGCCACTCAAAGGGGGATGTTCTGGAAAAATTCCCTTATAGTTATGTTCCCAAAGGGCGGTTGTTCAGATTCGTTAAATTGTAAACTGTAATCAGAATATAGAACTGTAACAGCAACTACCCATAAATACAATCGTTTGTAAACTGGGAACGTAGTTGGACAAAATTAAATTCACTCGTTGAGAGAGGGAATAGGGAACAGGGAACAGGGAACAGGGAACGGAAAAGTCAGTTGTGTAATTAATTCTGTCCATGTACTTAAGATAGTATTGTTCGACTCAAGTATCGTCACCTGTCAACTGTCAACTATCAACTGCTATACTAGCCAATGCCATCAATTATGGGATGGAAGTAAAAGGCAAATCCTAATACTGCATAGGTGGCTAATAGTAATATTCCTTCGAGCCAATTTGACTTACCATCAGAACTAATTGTATTCGCAATCAACACTGAAACCGCCACAGCGACTAATTCAAAGGGGTTGAAATCTAAATCCATTGGCTGATGGAAAAAATAGCCTGCAATCACCAATACTGGAGCTACAAACAGGGCGATTTGCATACTCGATCCCACAGCCACAGACAGGGATAAATCCATTTTATCTTTCATCGCTACGGTAACAGCTGTGGCATGTTCGGCCGCATTACCAATGATGGGGACAATAATAACCCCAGTAAATAAAGCCGTTAACTTCAATTGGGATGTGGCTACCTCTAAGGAATCTACCAGTAATTCTGATTCAATCGCCACCGATAAGGTACAAGCCAGCAAAACTCCAAACCATAACCAAAGATTGGGTTTATGTGCTGAGTGGGATTCTAATTCCTCCGAACCTGCAACCCCTACATCATAGAGATAGGAATGGGTTTTCATAGAAAATAACAGAGTTAAGGCATAAACCAGAATCAGAATCACAGCAACGGCGAGGGAAAGATTTTGTAAAGTTTCCTCCCCAATTCCCACAGAGGTAGCATCTACTGCTGTAGGTACCAGAATGGCAATCACAGCTAAATTCATGGCTGCTGAATTCATTCGCGCTGCTACTGGTTGAAATGTCTGCTCTTTGTAGCGCAATCCTCCTAAAAACATAGAAAGGCCCATCACCAGGAGTAAATTACCGATAATCGATCCTGTGATACTAGCTTTAACTACATTTACTAAGCCAGCCCTCAGAGCAATAATTGCAATAATCAATTCAGTGGCATTACCAAAGGTAGCATTTAATAGGCCACCCAAAGAAGGACCCACAACTACGGCAATTTCTTCTGTTGCTGTACCCATCCAAGCCGCTAAGGGCAAAATTGCCAAGCCAGCAGTAATAAAAATGATTAAATCTTCCCAGTGAAAAAATTTAGCCCCTAATGAAATTGGTATAAATATTAACAGAAATAAAAACAGATTATTTTTATTTAACATTTGCGTTCTTGATGACAATTTATAGTGTTAACTAAGGATTTACCTGTGGAAAAACAGCAGCATTAACATTGCTTATAGATGGAATAATGTTGTTGGTGATTCATAATAGATATTTATACCTATTAATAAAGTTAATCGATGTGAAGCAACCCCACCTGCTAGAGCATCAATTCAGTAATCAAGAGTAATCATTAATTGAGGGGAGTGTGGGAGGTGTGGGGAGAATGAAGAAATCCTTCTCTCCCTTCTCCTCTCTCTCCCCACACTCCCCCATCTCACCTAAACAGGGATTTTGGCATTACTGAATCGGTGTTATAAACATATTCTTGATTTAGGAACCAGATTCTAGGATACTCGGAACTCTGTAATTTAAGGGTTCCGAGATTATACTGTTTTGTGACTTTCTGAGGAATTTTTCAACCGGGGATCAAAGCCGTCTATTGTACAGCAATTTCTGTCACATGATAAAATGAATCAATTGGAAGGGAATCAACCAATTAAAAAGTTTATCGCTAATTATTTCACACCATACCTTTACCTGATAATATATTTTTTGGCATTTCCCTGATAGGTATATAGACTATTTCTGCTGATTTGAACCGATATGTTTGTAGAAATGTCTGTGCAACTTTTTTTCTACATAATTGCAAGCTTTTTGGATAATTGTATATGACTTCTGCAGCTGAACTACCAGCCAGTACTGGTATCCATTTGACTGACCAAGAAAGTCCCCAAATACCCGATCCCCTGAAAACTGCTACTGGTGTGTATGTGACGGTACATGGTCATTTTTACCAACCACCACGGGAAAATCCTTACCTAGATGCCATTGAGCGCCAACCAGGAGCCGCCCCATTCCATGATTGGAATGAGCGCATTCACCATGAATGTTACCGCCCCAATGCCTTTGCCAGAGTCTTAAATGACAGGGGTGAAGTAGTGGGGATCGCTAACAATTATGAGTATTTAAGCTTTAATATTGGACCGACACTGATGTCATGGTTAGAGGCTTATGATGTGGAAGTGTACCAGCGAATTTTAGAAGCAGATCGAAAAAGTTGCGATCGCCTGAATGGACATGGAAATGCGATCGCCCAGGTGTATAATCACGTCATCATGCCCCTAGCCAATGAACGGGATAAATATACGCAAATTCGTTGGGGAAAAGCAGACTTCCGTTCCCGATTTGGAAGAGATCCCGAGGGGATGTGGCTGGCGGAAACCGCAATTGATTACCCTACCTTAGAAGCATTGGTAAATGAGGGGATTACCTTTATAGTTCTGGCTCCTTCCCAAGCCCAGCGTTGTCGTCCTTTACCTAATCATGAAGATGGCGATCCCCAATGGCATGAAGTCGGAGGAAATCAGATCGATCCCACCCGTCCCTATCGTTGTTATTTACCAAGCAACGAAAAGGGCGAATCTCGATATATTGATATCTTCTTTTACGATGGCCCCATCTCTCGGGATATGGGATTTAGCGACGTTCTCTACAATTCGACTCATCTAACGGGAAGACTAGGTGCAGCCGTCAGGGGGGATCATCGTCCCGCCCAATTAATTTCTGTGGCGACGGATGGGGAAACCTTCGGACATCACAAAGGAGGAACGGAAAAAACCCTCGCCTATGCCTTTACTGAGGAATTTCCCCGTTGGGATTGGACAGTAACTAACTTTGCACACTATCTCAGTATTAACCCCCCTACCTGGGAAGTGGAATTAAAGCCAGTCACAGCTTGGAGTTGTGCCCACGGTGTCGATAGATGGCAAGATGACTGTGGTTGTGGTGGTGGTGGCGAATGGCACCAAAAATGGCGCAAACCCCTGCGGGAATCCTTAAATTGGTTGCGCGATCGCTTAATAGAAGTATATGAAGAATATGGTAAACAGTATTTCTGCGATCCCTGGGCAGCACGGGATGCATATATCCAAGTTATACGGGATCGATCCCCGGCAAATGTGCAAAGTTTCCTTGCCCATCATCAAAAACAGCCCCTAGAAGATAGTGAACAGGTAGATGCTTTACGTCTGTTAGAAATGCAGCGTCATGCTTTATTTATGTTTACTAGTTGTGGGTGGTTCTTTGAAGAAATTTCCCGTCCTGAAGGTACCCAAATTCTCCGCTATGCAGCTAGGGCTTTAGAATTAGCCGGGGAAGTGGCAGGAGTGCAGTTGGAAAAAGACTTCCTCAAACGCTTGTCTTCAGCTCCCAGCAATGTGGAAGAGTTCTACAACGGAGCGATGGTTTACCGTCAGTTAGTCATGACGGCGCAAATTACCTTTAACCAAGTAGCCGCGCAGTACGCCATTACCTGCTTATTTAATCAGCAGAAATCAGAGGGTGGTAGTAGTGGGGTACAGCAAAATTCCTTACTCCAACACAAACGAGCTTACTGCTACAATGTCCAGGAATTCGATCGCCAATTGCAAAGATTGGGAGCTTTGACCCTAGCAGTGGGTCATTTAAAGCTAGTATCGGAAATCACCTGGGAACAGGAACACTTAGTATTTGCTGTGTTGCATCTAGGAGGTTGGGACTTTCATTGTTGTATTAAACCATTCCAAGGAAAGCGTGATTACACGGAATTGAAAACCCAACTATTTGGTGTTTTACAACAAGGGAGTGCAGCCCGTACCATTTTGGCAATGACCAATTTATTTGGCGAAGAAAGTTATAACTTAGAGAACTTATTTGCCGAAGAACGCCATCGCTTAATGCAATTACTCAGTCAGGAGACACTGACACGCCTAGACCAACTTTATACCCAAACATACCGTGATAACTACGGCGTATTAATGGCATTTCATCGGGATGGACTCACAGCACCCCGGGAGTTGCAGGTAGCAGCAGAAATCGCCTTGGGATATCGTTGTATGACCATATTGCGGTCCCTAGAGCAAGATTGGAACGAACCCCAGTTAAGTGCCAATCGGATTGTAGAATTACAAGCGATCGCCACAGAAGCACAAAACTTATGTTGCCAATTAAACATCCCTGAAGGTAAGCAAATACTAGAACAATTGATTGTGCGATCGCTCTGGCAATTGTTACATGATGTTAACGATACATTTAATCATGATATCCAAAGACTACAGAAGTTAATCGATGTCGCTCACCAGTTAAGTATAGGTATTTCTCTCACTCGTGCCCAAGAAATATACTTTAACTCTTTGCACAGCCAAATCAAACCCCAACTGTTCACAAGCCTTGCTAACGGAGAAAATTGCGATCGATATCATCAACTTTTGATATTGGGAGATAAATTAGGTATTGATGTTGCTCCTTGGCTGAAATATTTACAGTGAAAGAAAACATCAATCTGAGAATCGAGTTTTTTAATTCATGAATTATTTAGAGGCGTTATAATACAACGCCTCTAGGAGATTTACTGGTGAACTACTAGTCAACCACATTAATTCTAATGGGTAAACCAAGTTCCAAATGTATCCTCTCCTTCTCTTTCTCTGCGCTCTCTGCGCCTCTGCGGTTTTTTATTCTATCCCTACAACTAATGACAAACCACTAGAGTGCGTTTTTGCTCATTAAGGCAACCAAGGATACTGACGAAAATTAGGAGGACGCTTTTCCAAAAAGGCTTGTTTTCCCTCTGCCCCCTCTTCCGTCATGTAATAAAGTAAAGTAGCATTACCAGCCAATTCTTGTAACCCAGCTTGTCCATCACAGTCAGCATTAAACGCCGCTTTTAAACAACGGATAGCAATGGGACTTTTTTCTAATACTTCCCTTGCCCACTGGATACCTTCGGCCTCCAATTGTTCCACGGGCACAACACAATTCACCAAACCCATATCCAATGCTTGCTGGGCATCATACTGGCGGCAAAGAAACCAGATTTCCCGTGCTTTTTTTTGCCCCACAATCCGAGCCAGATAACTAGCACCAAAACCACCATCAAAACTACCAACTTTGGGGCCTGTTTGCCCAAAAATAGCATTATCAGCAGCTATGGTTAGGTCACATACCAAGTGTAAAACATGTCCGCCCCCAATAGCGTACCCAGCCACTAAAGCAATTACAACTTTGGGCATGGAACGAATCAAACGTTGTAAATCCAGCACATTTAAACGGGGTACGCCATCATCACCAACATACCCCGCCTTCCCCCTTACACTTTGATCTCCACCGGAACAAAAAGCATATTTACCATCTGTATGGGGACCAGCACCAGTTAATAAAACTACACCAATACTAGTATCTTCACGTGCATCTAAAAACGCTGCATATAGTTCAAACACAGTTTGGGGACGAAAAGCATTGCGCTTATGGGGACGGTTGATGGTGATTTTGGCAATGCCATCGGCTTTGTGATAAAGGATATCTTCGTAAGTTGCAGGGGTTTGCCAGTCAATTTGCATTGTGAATGATGAATAATGATTTACCCATTAGTCATTATCTTTGATTGTTGAACCTATAGTATTAGGACTTACCCATTCGTTACCGAAAAGTCACCGAAGAGGCAGGGGGCAGGCTTCGGCCGTGAGCTCAGCCGAACGGGGGCAGGGGAGTGAGGTGATAAGGGGATGAGGGGGTAAGGGAAGGAGTTAAAACCCTCAACTATCAACTCTTAACTCCTAACTCTTAACTCTTAACTCCGAACCGTCAACCGTCAACCATCAACTGTCAACTGCTATACAACCAAAACTAGCTAGAAGCGGCGAGCTGCTTCTCTGGTAATTGGGTATATTCTGCCACAATAGTCCGGAATTGTTCTCCTTCAATAGTTTCTTGTTCCACTAATATTTCCACTAGTTTGTCAACTAGGGAACGGTTCTGGCGAATGATATCGCAAGCTTCTTGATAACAGGATACAGCGATTTCTCGCACCTTCTTATCTATTTTTGATGCCATCTCTTCTGAATATTCCGAGCGATTACCCCAGTCTCTACCCAAAAAGACATCATTATTATTTTGAGTTTCCAGTGCTACCAACCCCAAATCCGTCATCCCATACATAGTTACCATTTTCCGAGCCAGACCTGTTACCATTTTCAAATCTTGACTGGCTCCTCCCGTGGTTTCCGCTTCACCAAAGACTTCAGTTTCTGCGGCTTTACCTCCCAAGGTCATGGTAATATTGTCCTTGAGCCAAGCACGGGTATAAAGGCCACTATCAATGGTTTCTTCATTGAGAATTAATTGGGAAAAACCACCCACACCACCGGAACGGGGAATGATTGTCACCTTGTTCAAGGGGTCTGAATGTTCTAGTAGGGTAGCTAGTAAAGCATGCCCAATTTCGTGATAGGCAATTAATCGCTTTTTCCGGCTATCTAACAGGGGGTTGAGAGTTAATCCAATGGTTAAGCGATCGATCGCATCATCAATTTCGACTTGGGTAATTGTCTCTTTTCTTCTGCGTGCTGTTAAAATTGCAGCTTCGTTGAGTAGGTTAGCTAAGTCTGCGCCGGTAAAACCTGGTGTGCGGCGAGCCACAATTTCTAAGGAAACTGACGGGTCAATTTTTTTGTTACGGGAATGCACCTGTAGTATTGATAGTCTACCTTTGCGATCTGGTCTATCTACAATTACTTCTCTGTCAAATCTGCCAGGACGTAATAAGGCAGCATCTAAAACATCGGGACGGTTAGTCGCAGCAATAATAATAATACCTGTATTACCTTCAAACCCATCCATTTCCGTCAACAGTTGATTCAGGGTTTGCTCCCGCTCATCATTACCACCACCGATACCAGCACCCCGTTGTCTACCAACAGCATCAATTTCATCGATAAATATCAAACAAGGGGCGCTTTCTTTAGCTTTCTTAAATAAATCCCGAACCCGAGAAGCACCCACACCAACAAACATTTCCACAAACTCAGAGCCAGAAATGCTGAAAAAAGGTACTCCTGCTTCCCCTGCGATCGCTTTTGCTAGTAAAGTTTTACCAGTACCGGGAGGTCCCACTAACAGTACACCTTTG
>JASJCX010000193.1 GCA_030065255.1 Calothrix sp. MO_167.B42
TCACCAACTTAATTCTGCAGGGTGAATTCAATGTTCGACTTTTGCTCTCTTCCTCTTCCTTTGCGCTCTTCGCGCCTAAAGCCTTTCAGGCATGGCTTCGCTAATGCGGTTTCTTCCTCTACCCCTCAAAATTAGTTTGGTGAAGTACTAGTACTCTGTCCCATAAAATATGATGGATTGGATAATGAACCGCATTAGCTCTCGCCATGCCCGTAGGGCTTTAGGGCGCAAAGGAAGGAAGAAAGAAGAGAAATAGAGATATTTTAATTTATCCAGCAAAAGTGATGCAATAGACCACTAGATTCCATCATCATAGGGATATTCACAAATAGTTCACTATCCTAAAAGTTACATCTACTGAAAAATACCGGAAGAAAAGTTACATTTACTGAAAAATGCCAGAAGTTGGACTAGTTCTAATTTTCTCAAACCTCTAACCTTGATTTCATTATAATTGTATGAATTCCCTCATAAACCAAGTTTATCCCGTTATTTGGCATAACAACGCCGTTTCTTTAATTGACCAAACTCGCTTACCTGGTGAGTATACCTTTGTGGAAATCAGCCGTAGTCAAGATATGGCGCAGGCGATTAAAACCATGATTGTCCGCGGCGCTCCTGCTATCGGTGTAGCTGCGGCCTATGGTATGTATATGGGTGCTAGGGAAATAGATACCAATAAACGCGATCGCTTTTTACAAGATTTAGAAAAAGTCGCAGAAATGTTGCGTGCTACCCGTCCCACGGCGGTAAATTTATCCTGGGCAGTTTCACGGATGATGAAAACTGCCTATGAAACTTTAGGCACTGTGGATGAAATCAAAGGTAGTTTGTTTCAAACCGCCCAAAGTATTCACTCCGAAGATTTACACACCTGTCAGGCTATCGGTGCTAATGGGTTAAAAGCTTTACCAAAACAGCCAGATAAACTTTGTTTATTGACCCATTGTAATGCTGGTGCATTGGCAACTGCTGGTTATGGTACGGCCCTGGGAGTGGTGCGATCGGCATGGACTGCGGGACGTTTGGCACGGGTATATGCCGGTGAAACCCGTCCCCGGTTACAAGGAGCTAAACTTACGGCTTGGGAATGTGCCCAAGAAGGCATTCCAACTACGGTAATTACTGATAGCATGGCAGCTCACTGCATGAAGCAGGGCTTTATTGATGCGGTGGTTGTGGGTGCAGATCGCATTGCTGCTAATGGTGATGCAGCAAATAAAATTGGTACCTACAGTTTGGCACTAGTGGCTCAAGCCCATAACATACCTTTCTTTGTGGCAGCTCCCCTTTCTACTGTTGATTTTTCCCTGACCGATGGTAGCCAAATTCCCATTGAGGAAAGGCATCCAGTGGAAATTTATCAGTTGGGTGACACTATTATTACCCCTGGAGGGGTGGAATTTTATAACCCAGCATTTGATGTTACCCCTGCGGCATTAATTACGGCCATTATTACGGAAACTGGAGCATTCTCCCCTGAAGAATTACCCAATCACAGGGAAAAGCAAATAGTTTAAAGGGAACAGGGAATAGGGAACAGGAAACAAGTTTGAACAGAACTCAGTACACTTTTGTGTACCTTGTACCCTCTCCCTACAAGTCAAGTCACAAATCAAACTGGATTCCTATAGATTTGGGGGTTCAACAATGTCCGCGCCCTAATTACGTAGTGCTATAAATCTGATAACTTGCAACAATCTCGTTTAGTCCGTACTCCGACCTACCAAATAAATTTCAAGGCTAATAAACATGCGTCTACTTAAGTAGACTAGAATGCTTGTCTAGTCGTCTTTAGACGACTTGGTGCTATGAGAGTTGGGATTTAAATCCCAGGCAGTTATTGAGAATGGTGCAAGTTATTAGATAAATCCCAAATTTGTCTGTTTGCTGTATTACAAAGATTTATACTATTTTTATAATTGGGAGTAATTGACTACTATCTGCCCCTTAACCAGCATTATCAGGGAAATTTGCTGCTGTTTGCGAATTTTTTCGCTGTTAATGTCCGTTCGTTTGTATTCAATATTTAATACTGCTGAGTTAGTGGATTTTATTTCTTGTTCCCCTGGTGGAATTTTGTGTTTACCATTTTTATGGATGAAAAAATAGTATATCAGTGCCGGAAAGTTTTACAAACCATGTGTCTTATTTTGCTAAGTGTATTGGGTTAGTCTAAGTATAAAATTGAAATATCACCATCTATAAACTATCTATTAGTGCCTGCCAGCAAAAGTGATAACTACTAAATTTTAGTTGGTTCACATCAGGCTGTTTTGACCAAAAAAAGTCCTAAAAGGAGCAAAAATGATGATTTTGGACAAACAAAAACCCCCCATTGCGGTCAAAAAGCCATACGAAAAAATCTTCCCATTGCTCCAGTTTTGCACATCTGGTTATATTGTCTTGATTGCTATTTTATTCAGTACTGGATTACTCAGTGTCAGTTGTGGCTCATTCCCCAAACAATCCGCAGAAGCTCAATCCCAACGGCGGAGTGCAGCCAGGAAAAAAGGTGGCCCGGTTCCCGTGGATGTGGGGATTGCCCGCCCAGGATTTTTGCGATCGCCTTTGGAATATACTGGTACCACTACCCCATTTCGGACAGTATCTTTGCGATCGCAAATTGAGGGACAACTGTTGGAATTAAATGTGGATGTGGGGGATGATATCAAGCAAGGACAAATTGTCGCCCAGATTGATGATGCTTTACTCAAAACAACCCTAAACCAGGCACAGGCAGAATTAGCCGCCCTCAAATCAGAAGTAGCTAGGGCCACGAGTCAAATTAGTAATGCCCGTGTGGAAGTAGAAAAAGCCCGATTAGAGTTATTGCAGGCACAAGCAGATGCCAAAAGACAGGAAAAGTTGTTAAAAGAAGGGGCAATTGCCCAGCAAACGGCTGAACAAACCCGCACCACTGCCCGTACCAATGCCCAAGTATTACGGGCTACCCAAGAAAAAGTCCGCACGGAACAGCAAGCCCTGGCCATTGCTAAGGGCCGATTAAGTGCCCAAGTAGCGGTGGTTGCCCAAGCCCAGGAGCGTAAATCCTACGGCCAAGTCAAATCCCCCATTACCGGAGTAGTGTTGGAAAAGATGACAGAACCAGGTAATTTGCTGCAACCAGGGAATGAAATTATCAAAATTGCCGACTTCAGTCGGATTAAAGTCGTGGTGGAAGTCTCGGAATTAGAATTGGCAAACATTCAGATGGGACAATCTGTAAAAGTCCGTTTGGATGCCTTTCCCGAGGAAAAATATATCGGCAGTATTACCCGTATTTCCCCAGCAGCAGATGCTACCGCTCGCTTAGTCCCGGTGGAAATAGTCATTCTCAACGATGATGGCAAAATTGGTAGTGGATTGTTGAGCAGGATTGTCTTTAAAGGTGACGCACCCAAAAATATAGTTGCACCCTTAAGAGCTATTCAAGGAGCAAAAGGGGCACAAGCATCTGGACAAATGGGCAATGGTAAGGTATTTGTCATCACCCGCAAAGACGGCAAAACCAAGGTTACAGCCAGAAGAGTCACCCTAGGGAAACAAGCAGATGGCAAAGTCGAAATCCTGTCTGGCTTGCAACCGGGGGAATCCTATGTTACGCGCAGTGGCAAACCATTAACAGATGGTGATGTCGTTAAACTATCAATGCTTTCGGAAACATCAGCCACCACAGAGAAAAAATAATGCAACCAATCAACCATAGTCGGGGATTTAGTATTAGTACCTTGGCTATCCGGCAACATATCGGCACCCTCATGTTGGCTGTGGCCGTGATGGTAATTGGTATATTTTTTATTTCCATACTCCCCGTAGATTTACTACCTTCCATTGCCTATCCCCGCATTGGTGTGCGTATCGAAGCTCCAGGAATATCTCCAGAAGTGATTGTAGATGAAATTACCAAGCCTTTAGAGGAAGCCTTTACGGCCACCGATGGGGTGTTACAGATTTTTTCCCAAACCCGTGAAGGACGAGCAAGTATTAATTTATCCTTTCAACCGGGGGGTAATATTGACCAAGCCCTGAATGACGCGACGGCGGCATTTAATCGAGCTAGGGGTAGATTACCAGATATTATTGAAGAACCGCGCATTTTCAAGTTCGATCCTTCCCAGTTACCTGTATATGAATTTGCTTTAACTTCCCCTGAATTGAAGGGAGTTGATTTACGGGTTTTTGCCGAAGAAGAACTAGGGCGAGAATTGGGTGTTGTTCCTGGGGTGGCAGGGGTAGATGTATCCGGAGGAGTCCAGGAGGAAGTCAGGGTAAATATTGATTTAGAACGCCTGCAAGCCATGGGTGTGGGGTTGACAGATGTTTTAGAAGAATTGGAAGAGCGCAATCAAGATATTGCCGGGGGTCGGATTTTGGGTACGAATTCTGAACCTCTCACCCGTACCGTGGGTAGATTTGCAAATGCTGAGGAAATCAGAAATCTCTCCTTTGAAGTTTCCACTGCTGGGAATGACTCTAATTCTGGCTCTGCTAACCCCCGTCGTGTGTATTTACGGGACTTCGCGGAAGTTATTGATGGCACGGAGAAACAACGGATTTTTGTCCTGTTGAATGGCCAGGAAGCAATTAAGGTAAGTGTGCAAAAACAACCGGATGCCAATACCATCGATGTGGTTGATGCTGTGAAAACACGCATTGAGGAGTTGCGGCAATCTAGATTGATTCCCCAGGAGGCGATTTTAACACCAACCTTAGATGAATCAGTATTTATACGTAATTCAATTGCCAACGTTACCATTGCTGGTTTATGCGGTTCGGCCTTGGCTGCGATCGCAGTTTTATTATTCTTGGGTTCCCTACGACAAACCCTAATTATTATCATTGCCATTCCCTTGGCTACCCTAGCGGCTATCATTCTCATGGGCATATTTGGTTTATCCCTAAATGTATTTAGTTTGGGTGGTTTAGCCCTGGGAGTAGGGATTGTGGTAGATAATTCCATCGTCATGTTGGAAAATATCGCCGAGGGGATGGGTATGACCCCTGGTAAAAAATATCAAACCCGGTGGAGTCAGCAAAAACTCATGCAACAGGCACAAACCAGTAGCCAAGAGGTGGAATCAGCCTTAATTGCCGCCACTGGTACTAATTTAGTGTCAGTGTTGCCATTTTTACTCACTGGTGGTTTTATTTCCTTACTATTTAATGAATTAATTTTAACTATTACCTTCTCCGTAGCCGCATCTATTTTGATTGCTGCCACCGTTGTGCCCATGCTCACATCTCGTTTATTAGCGTGGCGTTTTTCTAGTGGTATAAATCAGTTGCGGTTGTTACGGGAATTTAACCAACGATTTGAGGCCGCGACTAATAGGTACAGCCGTTTCCTAACCAAAGCACTACGAAAGCGATTACAGGTATTAGCGATCGCAATTCTATTTTTAGGTGGTGGTAGTTTGTTGCTAGCTCCCCAAATCCCCCAAGAAATCATCCCTCGGATTAATACCGGACAAGCTCGATTATTCGCTCAATTTCCCCCCGGTACTCCCCTAGAGGTGAATCAAAAAGTCATGGCTGAGGTGGATAAGATTCTCTTGCAACAACCAGAAACCGAGTATGTTTTCTCCACCGTTGGCGGTTTTCTGTTTGGTAGTAATACTAGTTCTAATCCCCTGCGGGGTTCCAGTACCATTACCCTCAAACCCGGTACGGATATACAAAATTATACAGAAAAAGTTTCCCAAGAATTCCGCAAATTGAATTTAGTCAAAATTAGGATACGTATATTTCCCGGAAGGGTGCGGGGTTTATTTGTGAATAATTCCCCTGTGCGTGGCGCTGACTTAGATATTATGTTGCAGGGTAATAATACCGAAAACTTGGAAACAGCGGGGAGACGACTACTTACCGCATTAGATGAACAAGTTACCCTAGCCAGATTCCGTCCCGATGCCGATCCTCGTCAACCGGAAGTGCAAATTAGACCAGATTGGGCAAGGGTAAAGGCTTTAAAATTAACCACGGAAGACATTGGCGAAACCATTCAAACGGCTATTTTAGGCAGCGTTCCCACCCAACTACAACGGGATAACCGTTTAGTGGATGTGAGGGTGCAATTAAATGAAGAGTCCGTCCAATCTGCCTCAGAGTTGGAAAGATTACCTTTGTTTGTTAATAATAATTCGCAAGTACGCCTGAGTGATGTGGCGCGGATTATTAAGAGTAAAGCACCAGGGGAAATTCAGAGGATTAATCAGCGTCAGGTATTTATTATTGCTGGTAATTTGAATAAGGGAGCTAGTCTCAGTCAAGCCCTAGCACAGGTAGATCGAGTCTTAAGTAATTTCCAGTTCCCTAAAGGAGTGACGATTTTACCCAGTGCTACTTCTAGATCTAACCAGGAGTTACAAAATTCCATCAAAATACTAGGGGGACTTGCTGCCTTTTTAGTATTTGTAGTCATGGCAGTACAATACAACTCCTTAGTCGATCCTTTGGTAATTATGTTAACCATTCCCCTGGCATTAGCAGGGGGGATTTTTGGCCTTTACATCACGAATACGGCCATTGGAGCGACTGTGGTGGTTGGTGCCATCTTATTAGTGGGCATTGTGGTGAATAATGCCATTATTATGATTGAACTGGCAAACCAAATTCGGGAAAAGCATGGTACCGACAGAAAAACAGCCATTCTCAAAGCTGCACCCCAGCGTTTGCGTCCCATACTGATGACAACTATTACCACGGTGTTGGGTATGTTTCCCTTGGCTTTGGGGATTGGAGCTGGTTCGGAGTTTTTGCAGCCTTTGGGTGTGGTGGTATTTTCTGGGTTATCTCTGGCAACAATTTTAACTTTGGTAATAATTCCCTGTTTCTATACTTTGCTACATGATGCTTTTTCTGGGAAATGGGCGAAGATATTTGATAATCGATTGTCCAGCAATAAGGACTGCTAGTGGAAAAAACCGCAGAGGCGCTGAGAACACAGAGGAAGAGACAGCTCATGTGTACACACAAGTTATCAAATTTAGTCAAGTCCTCACAAAACGCCCCCTAACCCCCAAAATTGGGGGAACAAGAATTTTTAAAGTCCCCCACCCCCTAACCCCCAATACTGGGGGGAATGAGCAGATGCTTTGCTTTTTATAGATGGGGATTGAGGGGGCTAAATAGACTGAAACGAAGACAAATAAGACTTGTGTGTACACCATAGCCTTATTAAGGAGAGGGATGTCCGCGAGGACAAGGTGAGGTTTTATATTTTATTTCATCTTAAATCCTAATCAATTAATTGAATTTTACTGATTGGTAAATCCTTTTGTGGGGAACGACGGGACACCGTAGCAGATAATAACAGCCGCCAAGCCTTTCCAGAAAAAATTGCTGGCACCATTAACTGTAAAGCACTGCGAACATTTTTTTGCTTCATAGCTGCGATTGTCCAGTGCAAGTGCAAATATTTTTTAATATCTGCTAAAGCTGGAATTTGGGAGTGATACCGTTGGTTAACTCGATGATATATCTTCTCCTTCATGAAAATATTAGTGTCCAGCCGTTTTTTGATATCAATTTTTTGGTCATACCCACCATCCCAAATAGTCCGGTAAGCAAGGCACTGATTAATAAAAATGGCATCTCCCAATTCAGCAACGCGAATCCAGGAGTCAATATCATCGCAACTAGTTAACTTCACATCCCAACCGCCAGTTTGCAAAAAAGCATCTCGCCGACAAGCTACCTGCACCGGAGTCCCAAAGGGAACCAACTCCAATAGCATCCCATAGTGAACATCTGCTTGGGGAATATAAAAAGCCTTTCCCGAACCCATAATAGGCGTGCGGCTGATTTCAACCTCATGCTCATCCACCTGTGCCGCAATACAAGAACAGATTACCGCTTCCGGACGTAATGCGATCGCTTTTGTCATCTCTTCCAGACAATTAGGGGCTAAATAATCATCATCATCTAAAAACTTAATCCAATCACCCTTGGCTATTTTTACCCCAGTATTTACTGCCCCCGCGTGACCTTGATTACTTGCATGGCGATGGTATAAAATTCGTTGTGCCTCTTCTCCAGAACCAGCACATAAATCTTCCATATACTCTTGGGTACCATCAACCGAACCATCATCAACTACAACCACCTCACAGGGTATGGTTTGATTCAGCACCGATTCCACAGCACGGCGTAATAAATTCAAGCGATTGTAAGTAGCGATCGCTACAGTAAATTTCATCATATTTCCCCCACTGCAACTAACCATTCAGTTATAAACCGACATAGCTGAATTGTTAGGTAGGCTTTGCAAACGCATAAAAGTATTGTGGGAGCGATCGCTTCTAGCTGATATTTACGTATATTTAAATTAGCTTGTTAGCTGGATGGGCAGCACACAGGCATTTGCCAGCTCAGTGGTTTACAGTGGATTGTCACAGAATCCAATTCTAACAGTAATTTGGCTTTCTTTTGCCTGCTCAACTCGTAAATTTATCTAAATTTATCTAAATTATCTCACATCTTGCACCAAGAAATTTTGATGTTTTTTAATCACTCAGTATTCTTGAATCACTCAGTATTAAAGATAAAAGCTTAATTGAGCGATAAAAACCAGATAAAATAATGTAGCTTTCTTGCGCCGTTTTTAAGTTTTTCCTAGTTTATACGGTTAGGTGCAAGATATGAGCGCCCGATTAGCGGCTATCGCCACTAGCAACAAATGAAACTAACATATTTGATTAAAGCTCAAATCCTTAGTGCATAAGGGTTTTAAAATGTGTTAGTTAGAAGTTATCAGAAAATTCGTCACATGATGTAGAAATTTGCAAGTACATAGAGAGGATAGAACCATGGTAGGAGTATCAGAAAACACACTCAAGGTTGCACACCAAGGATTTGCAAATTTACAACATGGTTTAGCAACGGGGGAGTGGGAACCACTATTAGCTATGCTCACCGAGGACTTTTGTTTTTGGTTCCCTGTAGGACCATACCATGGTTTAAATCATGGCAAACAGCGGGCTCAAGAATTCTTCACCTATGTCTCGCAAGCATTTAACAATAGTATCCGTCTTACTTCTATAGAAAGGATTACCAGTAATGAAACTACCGTCGTATTTGAGTTTAGGGATGAAGGAATGTTGAAAGGAGAACCTTATAAGAATCGCATAGCCATATCCTTTGATATCCGTGGGGATAAAATTTGTGGTTATCGGGAGTATATGGGGAGTGATGGGAAATCAAATTAAGGGCAAAAAGGCTCCTAGAAATCTAGATTACCCATCCACCAAACTCATCAACGTTTCAACGTCCGATTCTGGTTGCGATCCTATTTGGGCTTGCAACTGGGCCAATTGACGTTGTAATCCTTGAGCTACATGGGGCATATTACCTTCCACAGCGATTTTCAGTTGGCTTTGTTTAATTTGAATTTGTCGCCGTAGTCCATCTTCCGTGGATGTAGAATCATGATGCTCCGCAAGCATGGATTTACTCCTGACAGTAAAATATTGCAATAAAGTTCCAGGTTTACCTGGTGACATCAACTGCTGGTTTTTCTTGCTGGATAAGACTTGAGAACCGACTCATTAGTCTCTATGGGAATAAAAACCAGGTGATACACTAGGAGTAATTTACCATATCTACTCGTTTTTTTTGACAATACTCCGATAAAAATTGTCAATATCCGACTGCTAAACCCTGCATTTGAGTTATCGATTTTTCACAATCCAAAATGGTATAAATAAAAAAAAGCCTAGTTATACACAACAGTAACTAGGCGAAGTCACTAACTAAACTCACACAGTCAAACTAACGAGGTACTCAAATCTTGGCTTCATTGGCTGGTAGTAATTGATACCGCTAATTAAAAGAAATACTATAGATTGACTTTGACTACTTTTTGCCTTTCTGTGTCTGATTTAGGTAGAGTCAAATTCAAAATTCCATCTTTATATTCAGCTGTAATATTGTTATTTTGGATGCTTGCAGGTAGAGGAATTACCCGATGGAATTTACCATAATAGAATTCGCTCTTAGTAAAGCCTTTCTCTTCAGTTTTACTTTCAGACTTTCTTTCTCCACTGATGGTAATAGCATCTTCTGTGGCTTCAATATCTAAGTCCTTAGCTTCCATTCCTGGAACTTCTAGCTTCAGATAAACAGCATCATCAGTTTCGGAAATCTCAGCAGCAGGCATTTCGGAGAATTTTGTGAAATCCTGCCATTTTCTAGGTAAAAATTCATCAAACAAGCTGTGGAAACGACGTTCTACAGTATCAATTTCTTTCCAAGGGTTATAACGAACTAATGTCATATTTATCCCTCACTTGTTTTACGACTTTTGGTGAATGGTCATAGCACTTAACTTAGTGCTTTCATTTATATATTATGAAAGATTTATATAACTCTTATTTCGGTTCTTCTCACTCTATTAATGATGATTTCCGAACAATCAAATCCCCGACTTGTTTACAAAGTCGGGGAGCTGGGGTTTTATAAGATACGTAGGGTATGTGAGTGGATAGGATAAAGCTCCAAACCCTCCTTAACCCTTTTGAATCACTCTCGTTAAATAAAAACCAAGGCTCTCATTCTAACGCATCAAAACTTTTACAGTATGGTGGGCGAGCCTACGGGATAGCACAACCTACGTGTTTTACTTATTACTTATTACTTGTTCTTGTGACAACAGCTTCGACGGTAGCCTTGTCTTTTTGAGAATCCACAGCCGTAATTGCCCAGCGTAGGGGTTCTCCTTGTTTTGCTAATTCTGCTGTAATGACTTTTTCTAATTCAGTGGGAGTCTCTTGAAGGTCAATTTCCGCAGTAATAAAATGGGTAGTCATTGACTTGAATCCTCAGTTTTTTATTTATACGATACACTATTTACAGTCAGTAGTTAGGTATGAATTCTTAATTTATTCATGATTGATGACTAACTACTAACTATTAACAATAATTTTGCTTGTTTATTCCTTGCCAAATTGTAATTGATAAACAGTATCTTCTTGTTCTGTTTCAATTTTTAAATCAGAGCGGGGATAAGCCACACAAAGCAATACATAACCTTGCTGCTGTAGTTCCGTGTATACACCCATGCCATCGGTTTGTTCCACAGTTCCGCCGTTAGTGATTTTACCAGCACAAGTTGTACAAACACCTGCATGACAAGAACTAGGAAGACCTAATTTAGCCGCATCTGCCACTGATAAGATAGTTTCATTTTCAGGAACTTGTAAAGTATGAATTGAGCCTTGGTGTTGAAGTTCAACGGTGTATGTTGTGGTCATATATTAAAACAAGTAGGATGCAACAAACAGAGGATATATTTTATCTTATGAATAGGTGGAAATATAAAAATACCACCCATAAACAGGAATTACTTGTGAAAGGCTTTAGGAGCGGAAGTGGCTATACAGTAATAATTATAGGTTCTTGCTAGACACAAACTGATAGTACTACCCTGGAAGCTAAAAGCCATGTTTCTATAAACAATAGAATGATTCCCGTCGCCTTTACTAATTGCTTGTTAAGGCTATCTGTGAAGACTTATGAGGGTAAATCCACGAAACTAGGGAAGCAACCGGTTAACAATAGAAAAATTTTGGCTGAATAATTGGAGAACATAATGCTGGAATCATATCGCAAACACGTTGATGAAAG
>JASJCX010000194.1 GCA_030065255.1 Calothrix sp. MO_167.B42
TAATTTACACCTCTGGTTCCACAGGTAAACCCAAGGGAGTACAAATCAGCCATAAAAACTTGGTTCACTCCCTCGCAGCCCGTTTTGCTTGCTACAGCGAACCAGTAACCAATTTCCTCTTACTCTCATCCCTAGCCTTTGATGCTTCCATCCCTGGCATATTTTGGACACTTTGTCAAGGAGGTACCCTACACCTACCAGAGGAAAACTCCCAATGGGAGCTACCCAAACTAATTCAACTCATAGCCCAAAACCGCATCTCCCATTTAATTAGCCTGCCTTCCCTGTATGGGTTAATTTTAGAACAGGCCACACCAGAACAATTAGCTGCCCTACAAACAGTAGTGGTGGTAGCCGAAGCTTGTTCCCCAGAGTTAGTTGAGTATCATTCCCAACAACTCCCCCAAACATCTTTATTCAACGAATATGGGCCCACGGAAGGAACAGTTTGGAGTAGTTTATACACCTTGTATCCCCAGTCAGAACCATTACAAATCTCCATTGGTCGTCCCATTGCCAATACCCAATTTCATATCTTAGATCAAAACTTGCAGCCAGTACCCGTGGGGATTCCCGGGGAACTGTATATCCATGGTGTGGGACTAACCAGGGGTTATTTGAACCGTCCGGGATTAACAGCCGAAAGATTCATCCCCAATCCTTTCAGCGATGAACCAGGTAGCCGTTTGTATAAAACTGGTGACTTAGCATCCTATCTCCCCGATGGGAACATTGATTTCCTGGGAAGGATGGATAACCAAGTGAAAATACGTGGTTTCCGCATTGAGTTAGGAGAAATTGAAACCATCCTCTGCCAGCATTCTTCCGTCAGAACGGGAGTGGTTGTAGCTCAGGAAGACAAACCAGGGGATAAGTCTCTAGTAGCTTATGTTACCACCTACGAAGAGCAAGTCCTGTCCACCAACGCCCTACGCCGCTTCCTCCAGGAACAGCTGCCCGACTACATGGTTCCCAGCAACTTTGTCATCTTAGACACCATACCTTTGATGCCTAACGGCAAAGTCGATCGCAAAGCCCTAACAGGTGCATCATCAAATACCAGAGTCCGTTCCAGCAAACAAATTTTACCCCGGACACCCTTGGAGCAGACATTAGTACAATTGTGGGAAGAAACCCTGCAAACTAGTCCCATTGGCGTTACGGAAAATTTCTTTGATTTAGGGGGTCATTCCCTACTAGCAATTCGCTTGTTGGCTGACATCGAAAAACATTTAGGATACAGTCTTCCCCTGGTAATCTTCTTCCGGGAAGGAACCATCGAGAAAATTGCTGCCATGCTAGAAAGGGAGTATGAAACCAATGACTCCCAACTTCTCATACCTCTGCAAACCAAAGGGGACAGACAACCCCTATTTCTCATCCACCAACATGGTGGTTATGGTTTATCCTACTCGGTTTTGGCCCAGACTTTGGATCAAGAACAACCATTGTATGCCCTACAAGCCCGTGGTTTAGATGGAAAACAACAGCCCTTAGACTCCATTGCAACCATGGCTGACACCTATATCTCGGTGATGCGAGACATCGTACCCCACGGTCCCTATTCCCTTGGCGGCCACTCTTTTGGTGGACTGGTGGCTTTTGAAATGGCTGCTCAATTAGAAGCTGCGGGAGAAGTAGTGGAAAATCTGTTGATTATCGATACCCATCCCCCCTTACCAACTGCTGGACTAGAGTTATCACAAGAAGAAGATGATACCGCTCTTTTAAACTTCTTAGTTGAACAAATTGGATTGCATGTAAACGAAACCATAGATGTTTCACTAGAGGAACTTGCAACTCTAGAATCAGCAGCACAAATGGAGTATGTACTCGCAGCTTTACGTAAGTCTGAACTCATTCCACCCGACGCTGGTGAAAATTTCCTGACTGGTTTTATGAATGTTTATAAAGCCAATTCCCGGGCTGTTCTTGGTTATCAACCCCAAGCAATTAAATCTTCATTGTCAGTCTTTAAAACCCAAGGATTAGCAGAACAATTTGCTGATGATCCCACTGTGGGTTGGCAAAAATTAGCTCACACACAAGTGAACGTTTATTCCGTAATTGGCGATCATCAAAGTATTTTGAAACAGCCCCATGTAACTCATCTTGCTGAAGCTATGAACAAAGTCTTGATGAACAGTCAGGTAAATTTGTAACTTCTCATTTGCGTGTGGTTATTTTAGGCGAAATCACCTAAAATAATCACAGCATAAATTAAGCATATAAAATCATCAATAAACATGAGTAAAAAATGATGCAAATTCATGAATGCCACCACCAAAAATCAACCCATTGAAACAGCAGTCAATGAAATTGAACGTATTCACCAACCGACTCTAGAGGAGTTTAAACACAAAATCTTTCCTGCTAGAAAGCCAGTGGTGATTACGGGAAAAATGACTGATTGGAAAGCATTATCTTTATGGTCAGTTGATTATTTGAATACCGTCATAGGCAATAAAGAAATTAATGTCCACGTTTCCCACAACAAAATATTCAATGTCGATCCAGAAGCTGGATTTACCATAGCTAGCAAAAAAATGAAGTTTACCGACTTCACAAATTGGATTGTGCAGGAGCAAAAAACTGACGAGCACTATTATCTCCAGCAAAGCCCAGTTACAATTACCTTTCCTGAACTGGTGCCAGATATCGAGATTCCAGATTACATCGATCCAAAGTTATTTATGATTACAAATCTCTGGATCGGTACTGGTGGTAATGTCTCACCATTACATCACGATATGTCTGAAAATTTGTTATCTCAGGTGTGTGGTCGTAAGCGGGTTTTGTTGTTTGCACCGCAACAAACTTCTCGATTATATCCTTTTCCTGCCCATTCAAAAACACCACACATGAGTCAATTAAATATTGACCAACTTGACATTAATAGGTTTCCTAAATTTCAAAAAGCACAATGTATAGAGTGTCTGCTGGAACCAGGTGAAATGCTTTTTATTCCAGCTTTTTGGTGGCACCAAGTTTACTCTCTAGATCAGATAAATATTTCCCTTAATTTCTGGTGGAAGACACATTTTAAAGAATATTTTACACCGCCTGGAAGGAGATTAGTAGCACAGATACCTGGTCTGATTTGGCAAATTTGCAAAAATTTTGCTGGGGCAAACTAGTGGTTTTTTTCATTAGTTTTTAGAGGTTGTGGCACAGCCATCTTGGCTGTGGTGGAATATTCAATTTCATAAACAAACAAACCCAGATTTACCATTATATAGCAATAAACATATTAGTTAAGACAGTATTGCTCGACTCAAGGAATGTCACCGAAGAGGCAGGGGAAGTGTGGGGAGTGAGGGAAGTGTGGGGAGTGTGGGAGGTTTAACTATCAACTATCAACTGTCAACTGTCAACTCCTAACTCCTAACTCCTACCTATCAACCATCAACTACCAACCATCAACTATCAACTATCAACTATCAACTGTCACTGGAGCTAAAATATGCCTAAAATCAGTGTTGTTACTCCATGTTACAACTTAGAAAAATATGTTGGCAAAGCAATAGAGAGTGTTAGTGCCCAAACCTTTACTGACTGGGAATATATCGTAGTCGATGACGGTAGCACCGATAATTCAGCCGAGGTAATTTCCTCCTACACCCAGATTGAGCCGCGCCTGCAATTAATCAAGCAGCAGAATGGTGGCATGGCAAATGCACGTAATAGTGGCTTTAGAGCTAGTTCTCCCGAATCAAAATACTTACTGTTTTTGGATGCGGATGATGTTTTGGAAACCCAAATGTTGGAGGTGATGGTTGAATATCTGGACGCACATCCCCATGTTGGTGTAGCCTACTGCGATCATTGGAATATAGACGCAGAGGGTAAAATTTTTGATCGAATTTACGTTTCTAGAATGGTTCCTTCCCGCTTTGGAGTACGATCATTACCTTACGACGAACCCCACACACCTATAGAATCTATTGCTGCTGGATTAGGACAAGGCATGGATGGCCGCGCTGTTCTTCGCCGATGCATCTATGAAAAAACAATGGGATGGGATGAGCAGTTAATGCGTGGTGGGATCGCAATTGACCTATTTGTTCACATGGGTTTATTTAGTGATATTCATTTTGTACCACAAAAACTGCACAGATATCGCCTCCACGATCCAAATCAATCCCACAGAACAGTTAATTATGAAGTTCAATCTCAGAAAATTTTAGCTAAGTGGAAAGAAGGATCATTTTTAACACCAGAGCAAAAATCCAGGGTGGCTCAATTATTATGGTTTTATCAAAGACGATTAGTGCCCCACGTAGAAATGGATACTGCAAAAGATTTTCTACGTAATAAAAAAATTGGAGCAGCATTCATGTTGTACTTGAGAGCAGCCAAAAAATATTTCAATCTCTGAGGGAAATTAGTGGCACTCAATTACAATTACTAGATATTTATGGAAAAGAATGTAGAGAAACCAATTTTAATCGTTCATTAACCTAATAAATTCGGTTTGATAATCATCCTTTGAGGGGATGTTTAAAAATAGATATTTCCGTAAACGAATGTGGAAAAACCAATTTTAATCGTTCATTAACCTAATAAATTTGGTTCGATCATCATCTTTTGAGAGGGTGTTTACAAGTTTTTATGTCTAATATAAAAATTATAGATTATAAAATTAATTAAACATAAAAATGATACACTAAATTTTCTGGTAATTCATAAGTTTTATTTATGTAAAATTTAGTTAAATTCAGAAATATTTTCGACAAAAATATAAATATTTTCTAATATATAAAAATAGTTCTATAGCTTGTTACAAGAAGGATGGATTTTGTAAAAAAATAAATTTACTATGGAAAATCAATTTTGCTCATGAGTTTTGATTGATTGATAAATCATCAAGCTAAATTCACCAAAAATGGATTCATACCAAGGATATTTAGATAAAAAAATCTCATATTTAGCTTGGCATTCGTCGTTAAATATAGAAAATAAATGCTTCAACATATAAAGGGGTCACATCTATTTTGTCAACCATAATTTATGATTTGCTGGATTTTATTCCTAAATTCTATCTATGCTGTAACCTATAGTTGGCAATAGATTACACTAGCCGTCTACTCTGTTGTTTGTACAATATTTATTTTTCAACAATTACAGTATTAAATTTGCAGGAAATTTATTTGAAATTTCCCAAAATTTTTTGTTGTCATTTCAAATATGGAATTTTGACAAAATCAATGATTCAAAAAACCTAAAGCATATTAACCGTTCAAGAACAATTATTATCATTGAGAATTAGAAATTTTGTAAAAATTACTTAAATTTGCTTTTTATATAATATATATATATATATGTATATAAATATCACTGCCGATTTATTTATATATTATTAGAGGCATTGATCAAACCCTTACTAACTTGAAATTATGGTTTCCGGATTGCAATTATCGTCTTTAACCCCTACCCCAAGTAGAACAACTCAAAATGAAATAAAATGGCTCGAATGGATGAAACAACAGGACGATCCATTCCCAGCATTGAAAGTTTTCAGTGAGAACTACCATTATTTTTCAATTAATCAGGCCGTGTCTTTTTCCCGTCTGTTAACAGTTGTGAATCCATACGACCGAGAGTCACTAGTTTTCATGGCAGATATGCTGCACCAGGAACTAGGAGGAGGCCAGCAAGACAGAGTACATTCGGTCATTTTCGAGCGTTTTGCGAAAGCAGTAGGCGTTGATCTGAGCAAATTGCCCCTGGCTGCCGATCAGGTAGTTGAGGGTGTGCGTTGGTATGCTTGCGAACTGGACAAGGGATTTGGGGGTTCATTGCCTTGTGCTTTGGCTACCTATCAATTTGTCGAAGGTTCTGGAGTTGATACTTATGCACCACTCCTAGACATCCTGCGGGATATGGGTATTGCAGAAGATGACTTGGAATTTTTTACTTTGCATGCAGAAGTAGAAATTGACCACACTGCGATCGCAGCCAACATAGTTAAGCGTGCCCGTGAAACCTTCACTCCCGAGGAAAATCAAATCTTTGATACCCAAAAGTGGTTGCTTCAAAGAGCTTGGGAACAATTTTGGGGGGATATACTCTTGGCATGTCAGCGAGAGACCTCTAGCCTAGTTGCTAATTAGTCGCTCCTAATTGCCGGTAGTTTTTACGGGCAATGGAGTTCGACAGTCCCTCGGCTTGACATCATCAAGTTGCGTCTATATACCATTTCTGCTAGAGATGCATATAGACGCAGCCTGAGCCCAGGAAAGCTATTAGTAACCTTCACAAAATAAGTTTTGTCCAAAAAGTTTAGTCGGCAATCAAAATGGTTAACATTGAATTATTAGAAACTAAAATTGAATCCCTAGGAACTAGTACTGGAAAGATAATCCATCGTAGTGAGGAATATCCAGATATTTTTCATCTCCCTAGGGCAGAGGTAATTGATCTTTTCAGTTCATCAGGAATTCTTCTATTTAGAGGCTTTGGGGTCACTCACAACCAAATGAAGGAGTTGGCTGAATTATTCAGTTCTAACTTGGTGGAAGACTATATTAGACCTAGGGTTGATGCAGATCAATTTATTCATTTTGTAGATCCAGGAATGAATGAATTGGTTGTCCATAGCGAACACGCTTATTCTCCACTCCGCCCCGATGTTATTTGGTTTTGCTGTGCCGTACCAGCAGCACAGGATGGTGAAACCATATTCTGCGATGGCGTACAAGTTTGGAAAGAACTGAGTGAGTCAACAAGACAGTTATTTCTTGATAAAAAACTAAATTTCGTTTATGAAGGTATCCCCTCTGAGATATTCAAGAGATTTATTTCGCCGGATGCTACCATAGCAGATATTAAACTAATGCTAGATTCCCTTGAAGGTGTAACATACCAAATTAATCAAGATGAGTCCGTTAGCATGGAGTATACTTGCTCCGCTGTGGTGAAAACCAAGTATGGGAATCATGATGCTTTTGCCAACAGTCTCCTACCACAGTATGCAGGAAGAAAAGAAGCAGCTTTTGCAGATGGTTCACTTGTTCCCGATGAAGTGATTGACGAAATCAAAGCAGTCGCAGACAAAGTGATGGGTAAAATATCATGGCAAGCTGGGGATTTAGCCATGATTGATAATTCCAGATTTATGCATGGTCGTAGGGAATTTAATGATGAAAGACGACGGATTTTTAGTACCCTAAGCAATCTCTAAGTATTAACACTGGTAATTTTTTGTAGTGATTTTTGCTTGAGTCGGATTAATTTTTGCAGAGATGCTGGTGGATAATTGCCCTGGGTTGATTGTGAATCATCACTGCTACCCTACATTTTGGAAACCACCCATCCAGCCATCTCTAGCCCTGCTGAACTGAATTTTGGTGGTGAGATATGGCAAGAAAAGTTGCCTAAACAAGAACTAGGATATACTAAATATCCAGTCTACACTTGTTGCTGAAATTTCTAAAAATATTCCCTGAATAAGTTATAGATAATATCTACGTCTGTGATAACTTTGTCTTTCAATCATCATTTTTTCTAATCATATGATCGAAACTATTGCTGCCAATGGTCAGGCTGGAGAAGGAACTCGACCAGCCAATAATGCACAACCTAAACGCATTCCCCTGCCTATTTTGGAAAATTTTGATCGGGAATTGTTCCAGCGCGAATATGTTGCACCAATCCAGCCTGTAATTTTAAAAGGTGCTGCTGCATCCTGGGCAGCGGTTAAATCTTGGACACCAAAATATTTGGCAACTAAATATAAAGATGTGCAAATCACTCCCAAAGTTAATTTGCCTGATGCAGAAGTTCCATATGTATACAAAGATAAACATCACCGCCGGGAAATGACCATTGGTGAGTTTGTTGAGTTGATGGAGTCTGGCAACAGTTGCTACTTCGATCAGGTAAATATGAATTCCTTTGAAGAACTTCATAATGATTACAACTTCGAGGAATTAGGAGCATGGAATCTACACCTTACTGGTCTGTGGGTAGGGTCATCCACATGCTCTGGGCTTCACTATGACTGGTCTGACAACCTTTTAGTACAAATACATGGAACTAAGAAGGCTGTTTTGGTTTCCCCAGAGGATTCTCCCAATCTCTATCCCTTTCCTGACAATCATACTAAGAGCCAAGTTGGGTGTGAAAATCCAGACATCAAAGCCCAACCGCTAGTCAAAAATGTTACTTTCATGGATGGTTTCCTGGAACCTGGAGATGTGCTATTCATCCCCAAGGGATGGTGGCATTATCTCAAGTCTTCAGAAAGTTCCATCAGCCTAACGTGCTGGTATGGTATAGCCCAGACTCCTATGGATCAATTTAAAATTATGGTTCGCATGGGTCGTCCGAGTATCTGGTTTGCTTTAATGCGAGATTTCCTATGGCATGGTGTGCTGCAACAACCCTTTGAATATCGCCTTTATGGTCTTCCTCCTACCGGACAAATGAGTTATGAACTGGTCACTTCTATTGTGCAATTTTGGCGGCGGTGACGTACCTACACTCCCCTGACGGGTGAGTGTAGGCTTCTGTTGCGACTCATCTATTGATGACATTAACTGAGCTTTAAGACCGTGCGCCCCACGGTTCTTTATATTTATAGCCGCATTCAAATCCCTACACAAACTGGTATGGCATACAGGACAATTATGCATTCTTTGAGATAACGGCTTTTTGACGATGTGACCACAGCCAGAACATTTTTGACTAGTACCATGAGGCTTAACGGGGATTACCAACAAACCAGCATTTTCGGCTTTGTTTGTCAGTATGGATAAAAATTGTCCCCACCCAGCATCATGAATAGACTTAGCCAATCTTGTTCTAGCAAGTCCTTTTATATTTAATTTTTCAACAGCTATGACATCATATTTATTGAGTAAATTTTTAGCTGCTTTAAAGTGGAAATCTTTTCTGGTATCAGCAACTTTTTTGTGCTGTTTACCCAATCTTTGGATAGCTTTTTTACGTCGATTAGAACCCTTTCTACCTCTTGATACCTTGCGCTGGGCTGATTTTAATTTTCTTTCAGCTTTTCGTAAGTATTTAGGTGTAGAAACCCGGTTATTATCTGAATCGACATAAAAGTCGATTAACCCCATATCAATCCCAACAGAATTATCAGGATTAAAATCGGGTTTAATTGTTGGTACTGATTTGTCATCAAGACTTAAAGTCACATAATAACCATCAGCTTTTTTAGTGACTGATACTGTTTTTATAGCAAAACCATCTGGTATGGGACGATGAACAATTACTTTGACATCTCCAATTTTTGACAACGTGATTTTATTGCCAACAAAATGATGTTGCTTGAATTGAGGGTAAGTAAAAGTCTTGTAACGACCTACTCCTTTAAATCTAGGTCGTCCTGATTTCTTCCCCTTCGGGTTCGCAGTCGCTCTACTTGGGGAGACCCCAAGACCGCGCTGCTCACCATTACAATCACCTTTTAGCCATCTATCAAAAGCTATCTCAACTTTTTTTGGTACTTCTTGCAAAACTTGGCTATGAATTTGTTTGTACCAGGGTCTATCCTTCTTGAGTTGGGTTAACGATGCTTTCTGATTGTAATAGTTTGGTTTATTCGCCAATTCAGGAAGATAGCAGACAAGAGAACAGCTATCAATAGAACATCTATTTTGCTGATACCAGTTGAACCTTTGAGCCAATAAAAAATTATATTGACAGCGAAGCATATCAAGAATGTTATCTATTTTTTGACGCTGTTCTTTATTTGGCTTGATTCGGTACTGGTATGAAGTTCTCATTGATTTAACCTTGTTGTTCGACCTCTATATATATTATCATTAATGTACATACAAATTCCGGATATTATGAAAAAAGGTAGATTAGATTTAAGGTTAAGTGAACGCAGATTAAATAAATTACGCTTATATTGCGCTCATCAGGACAAATCAATGACCCGTGTTGTGGAAGATTTTATAGATATGCTTCCAGAACAGGATATTGGTAAAAACTCAACTACCCATCTCCCTGTCAAGCCTTCGGCTTAATTGCTGTTAATGGGTGTTTCGTTTTTACCTCGCAATTCATGAGGCAGCGCGGTCTTGGGGGTTTCCCCCATGAGCGACTGCCATCTGGTACACCTCCCTATCGGGTAGGTGTGAGGCTTCTTGCTGTTTTAGCTAAACTTACTCTGTCCGCAGAATCTCAGTGTCTTGAGACCTGAGAGCGTCATTCTCTAGTAATCTGAGGGGAGGGTATTGATAAGCAAGGGTTGCTAAGACCATAGTTACCCCACCCATGACTAAGAACATTAAAGCAATGCCGCGTCCATGACCAACACCAATAAGTTGTCCCACACTTCCCGATAATAAACCACCCAGATCCATTAAAGGTTCAAATACATAGTCAGCCAGGGGCCCAGAAATGATATAAGCCAATGATATTAATACCCCACAAATGGTTCCAGAAAAAGCAAAAACTCTTCCTTGTAAATCAATTTGAACTGTTTTTTGCAGCATTACTTGAATAGAGCTGCTGATAATTGGTGTAACAAAAAAGAAGAAAAAACCAGCAGCAGCAATCAGCCATGCTTTTGCTTGTAGTCCTACAACTAAAATGCACAGTCCACTTATCAACATCGACATAAATAAATAATTGATTTTAGTCAGATTGTCTCCCCAAATTGTTAGAGCTAAACTACCTAAGAATGTACCACTACCACCAATGGACATTAAAACCCCCATTACAGTGGCCGAGGTAAAAGACATTACCAAAGGTACAGTTAATACTCCGACAAAAGCGAACAGAAAATTGATCAGACCAAGCAACATTATTAGCCCTACAATTCCTGGTTTTGTCTTAATATAATTCCAAGCAAAAGCAATGTCAGAGAAGATAGAAGTTTCTTCTAAAAGCTCTTTACTAATTTTAGTTGCAGATTCAGGAAAACGAATGAACAACAGTATAATTAAGGAGAATATAAAGGTAGCTAAATCGGTGAGAATAATGCCCTGAATTTCAATTGTTGTTATCAATAAACCTCCAAGTAAGGGAGATATTAGCTGGGCTATGGAAGAACCAAGCTGAACTAGACCATTGGCCCGAGCCAGTTGGTCTTTGGGAACCAATAATGTTATGGCTGTGGTGTAGGCTGGTACCTGACAAGTGATGAAAATGGAATTGAAGCCTCTAATCAAGTAAATATGCCAAATTTCCAGGTTACCAGTAATTAATAATAGCCCCATTACTCCCGTACATAAACCTGAACCTAGATCGCTTGCGAACAGAACCCAACGCTTATCGAAGCGATCTACAAGGGTACCCAATACTGGAGAGAGTATGACACTTGGTAAAGTCGTTGCCAGAGTCGTAAGAGCTAAATCTGTGACAGATGCAGTATGTTGATATATCCATATACCTAGTGCAAAGCCAGTGATACCGGAGCCAATAGTTGATACAAATTTTCCAAACCAGATTGGGATGAAAGTTTTTATACCACTTAGAGTACGTGATTCCATTCAAGGAAAAACCTTTGTATAAACAATACTTTCGCCATTTTACAAAAAAAACTCCAGGTTACAAGCCAGGGCTATTTCATTAGACCCGTCCGGGTGAGGGAAAAAAGGTGTGGGGAGTGTGGGAGGTATGGGAGGTGTGGGGAGTGTGGGAGGTGTGGGAGGTGTGGGGAGTGTGGGAGGTGTGGGAGGTGTGGGAGGTGTGGGGAGTAATTTTTTGGGTACTTAGCTAGAAATCCCACTCAAAATTTCGTTCACCCG
>JASJCX010000195.1 GCA_030065255.1 Calothrix sp. MO_167.B42
GCTCGTCAATGGCACCCCTCACAGACTTGGGTAAAAACCTAAAGCCTACGGGGAAAGTATCAGTAACCACCACATTATCTAAACCCGCATCCCCTTGGTTCTTCAGGGAGAGGCGGTAAATAACAGTATCTCCTGGTTCTGCCGTAGCGCGATCGCCCGTTTTCGTAATCCGCAGCTGATCGGCTTGACACAACCCCATATCCAAATTCAATGGTAATAAAGATAACCCAATTTTTTCCGCATCAGCTACTGATACCTGGTCAGTAAGTTGGGTGTCACCTTGGAGACTAATGGGCGTACCATCTATGGAAGTAGCACTATACTGAAGAAGATTATTAGTATTACTAGTAATTTCCAGCTTGATTCGTCGCTGGGTATAGATAGAAGAATTTGCTGGAGGATTAACCACTAAAATATATGTTCTACCTATATCTGTTTGTCCCTTACTAGTATCAAATAAAAAGTTATAAAAACCTTGGTCTGCGTTGGTTAAGGGAAAGGGATTAATATTAGTGGTATTGGGACTAATACCCAGAGAAACACCATTATTAGGAACATCCGGAACCTCAGTAGTTGTGAGGTCAGTTAAATTTCCTAATTGCGTTCCTGTGGCATCATTGGGAGCTGGATCGTAAAGAGCAACGGTAAAACCCTGATAATCGGGTAGCAGTTGTCCATTACAACCTAAAATCTGTCCTAGGGGGTCAATTAATGATTCCCCAGTAGTAGCATTTAACTGGGTAGAACTAGATGTAAAACTATAATTACTGGAAGGGTCTGTATAAGTGTAGGCAGCTTGGTTAACAAAGGATTTGGTTGTAGTTGAAGTAGTAATTTGAGCAAAAGCAGATATGGGACTGTGTAAGAAACCCCCTACCGCCAGAGTTGCAGCAAACCGCTTTAACCAGCCCCTACCAAAATGAATTTGGTTGTGCGAACTTGGACGAAGCACGGTTTTTCTCCTACTAAGACTTTACGGTTCGTGGAATTGCAGCTAGAGATATGGCCTTGCAAGCTCTCTATTTATGACTGCATCCAGAACCGTGCTATTTTTCTGCGGTAAAAATATTACACCCTATATAGAAAATTTTCTAGAACAACCGAATAAAGCACTATTAGTTTGATGGGTTGGAGGTGTTTAGATCCCCGACTTCTTTAAGAAGTCGGGGATCTGTTACCCATTGGATTGGTATTGTCCACCCCATACTCTACACAAGTAAAAATTAAAACAAGTTTTAGCGTACTTGTAGCTGGTATATACCTCTAACTGTGCTCTTCGCAGCAACGGATTCACCAAAGTTCCAACGGATGTTAGTATATTGTTCTGCTGGTGCAGCAACTGTTTTAAATGTACCGTCTTCTTGCCTAAGTTTGATAGTGGGGGTTTCTACAAAGGTCTTACCTTGATCAATACTGTAGGTGATTTTTGCACCTTTGTTAACATTCACAGTAGCAGATTTCAATACATACTTCATTCCCTGAGGAATTGGTTGATTGACAACAAGACCCTTAACGGCTTTCTCGCCATTGTTAGAACCACTAACTGTATAGCGTAGTATATCCCCAGGTTTAACGGTAGCTCGACCTTCTAATGCTGTCCAAGTTACCTTTTGCTTTCCTTGAGCATCTTTAGTAATTAGTTGCTTCGCCGCATCTAGACGTAACTGGACGAAACCTTTTTTAGCATTTTGGGCGATCGCAGAACCACCGGGTAAGAAATTAGCAACAACGGGGATTTGAGTAGCAAAGGCAACACTAGCAACTAATGCTACAGCACTTAAGCTTGCAATGGAAACACGTTTCATGGAAATCACCTTATGTAACGACTTGAATGTTTGCAATTAATGGAATCCGATATTGAGTAGGGGACATCTCATTATCAGAGATGTCCCTAACTATTGGGTTATAACACTGACTTACTACGGAGTGTTATTTTCAACTTGGCGCTGGAAGATAAATACTTTTTGCTGTCCTGGGAAAATTGTTAAGTTTGGATCATCTGGATCGCCTTCATATTTCACCACATACATGGTAATCAGAGGTTCTTCTTCACTGATAGTTTTGCTATTTTCACCAGTGTAGAGTTCCACAGCTCCACCATCAGTATCGATAGTACTATCAACGTGGGTGGTATCCATAAAGTTGTTCTCATCGTTATCTAATGCCCAGTTATTACCATTTGGATTTGTGGCTGCATCATAAGTAGTACCATCCTCAGTTATGGTTGTGTTTTGAGCTCTCAGAATTACGTTACCTGTACCAGTTTGTGGTTCGGAAATGTTCCTAGCTGTAATCCTGTAAGCAATCTTATCACCAGGAGCAGGTGTCTTCGCGCTAGCATCATATACTGGCTGAGAACCATCAGTTGGTACAATTGCAGATTCTTTAGTCAGCTTCAAGTAACCATTGTATACTTGGTCAATGGTAATGTTTTGAGCCTCATCACCATCAATTTCTCCGTCTGGTGTTCCATCCGCACCACTACCATCGACAAAAGCAGTGATTGGTACAGGGAAACCTCTGTCAATGTCAGTGGAAAGTGGGGCCTGTGGTAAGTCAACTTCCACAGAGTAGGTAGCAGTAACGCCAGGTGCTACATCATCAATCCGGACTGGGTTGGTTGCACTAATTGGATTTCCATCGGGATCAGTACCTGAAGCTGAGATGAAGTCAAATGTAGCCCCATTGTATTCATAGGTTGCGCTTCCACCATTAGGTGCAGTAATTGTGACTAAAGTCTCATTAGGTAACTCAGTCACAGTAGCTGGTGGTGTAGGTAACAGAGAAATGTCAGCATTAGCAGTACCAGTGTTTTGAATGGTATTTGTAAAGTCAACACCATCTGAATCGATTTGTGAATTAGGTGTAGTACCTGCTGGAATTAATGCAGACTTGTTAGTGAAGTCTTTATTATTATCACCATTAGACTCTGCTGCTGGTTCGCCAACAGGACCGTTTAATACAGATGTATCTGCTGGGGTTGTAATCTGGAAGAAGTTTGCTTCACCATCACCATCAGTACCATCACCTTCGTTGTTGTTACCAGTATCTTTGTCTGCGTCTGGAAGAGTATCTGGATCCTCTATATAACCATCCTCCACAGCGTCTGGAAGCAGTTCATCAGGTAGACCATCACTATCATTATCAGTACCTGGGAAGGTTTTAGTCGTATCGTTGTAATTACTGGGAGTTTGGTCACCAGATTCATCGTAAACAGGGTTAGGACCGCTCGCACCAAATACTTGAGCAATGTTAGCAACATTTACAATACCATCACCATTTACATCATCTGTTACCTTTAATTGAATTTCAAAGCCAGGAACAGTTGTACTGGTGTTAACAGTACCAGAAGTCTTAATAAAACCAACACGGGTTATATCACTTAGGGTGTCGGGTGCTTGTAAGGGGAATTTTTTCCAACTCGCTTCATTGGCATCCTTATAACCAGCAGCATTAGTATCAGTAGAATCGGTAGTATATACTGCTTCCCATCCGCTAGGAACGTTAGTAGGTGCTGCTGCTAATTCTGTATCCTTAGGAATGGCATCAGAAACCAAGATGTGAGTGCTGTTAGCACCATTAACATTAATAGTTGTACCTTCTAAGGCTGAAGGGGTGACTCCACTACTAATAACGTCACTACCCTCAACTCGTAAGCTCAATTCGTAATTCAGGGTATCGTCTTTTGGTCCAGGATCGCCAGCAGGAGTGTGACTACTACGAGTTTTTAAGATTGTAGCTAAGGCGTAGTTCTTCAGGGTCGATTCTACAGTTACCTTTATATTGTCACTAGCTTCACGAACACCATTAACTGGTACACCATTTCTTTCACCAGGCACATTATCAATATCAGCATTATCTACTGTATAAAGATCATTACCATCTGTAGTGAATGGAATATTCTGGTCGCTTTCAGATGGTGTATTACCTAGTTCCAACTTGATTTCATCACCACTAGCTGCTCCCCTAACTTCTACAGCTACCCGTACTAGAACCTCACCATTAGGATCAATTGAGTTCGTGTTAAAAGTACCACTGTCAACTGCTACCCAAGTTGTACCACCATCTTCGCTAATTTGTACCGCAGCTTCTGTACCAGCAGTATCTGCTACAGGTTTCAGAACACCATTACCTTCAACCTCCGGCTGGTTAGGAATACGAAACTTGGTGGGGTCATTACCAACGTTCTTAACGGTGTAGTTGTAATAAAGAACATCACCATTGTTAATTTCATTAGTAGTACCGCCATCATTTTGGAATGTTGTACCATTAGCGGTGACAGTTATACCCGCAACTTCTGCAATGGTAATCACAACTTCATTAGAAGTTGCGTTTAAGGTTTCGTTGGGATTATTAGGATCTTGATATGTAGCAGTTGCGGTGTTTTTAATTTCCGTACCCGCAGCAGTACCTTGAGCTAGTGCAGGAGCAACCAATTGAAACATCCCAGTGGTGATGAAGGCTGTAGCTACCAAAGAACGGTAAATTCTGGAGCGATTTTTGGAGAGTTTTTGAGTACGTGCCATAATAATGTATGTATTTGTGCAATCAATTTGTTTCCTGTGTTAGCGCACAGGATTTTTTTTAATAATTCGTTTGATTCTTGTCATAACTACCAAGTCAAACGATATTAAACAAACAAACTTTGTCTATTTGTTTTAACTTGGCAGATTTACACTGATTACTCATTTGATTAAGAATGGGTTCACTGTTAGTCGATCGCTTTTTAGTTTCCTTGATTTTAGGTTACCCACAAAATCTGACGAATGTAACAACTTTTGCAGCAAACACTTTATCAATCAATAAATTCCCTTGTTACCGGAGTATTTTGATTGAATCGCAGAATCAATCTAGCTCTGATGCTGGAACAATAACTTCGGTACAAACACCAAAAATAATTTGCGATCGGCTGTGATGGATTTACGGAGAAATATAGCGAAAAATCACAGTTATTATAGGGGGTTTTCAATTGCGATGCATACAAATATAATAGATTGATAGCAGGGTGTACCAAGACCAGAATAATGAAAACTTACTCTGATGACATACGTCAAAAAATTATTCAATCCTACATTAACCGCGAAGGTTCGTATAGAGAATTAGCGCGAAGATTTAGCGTCAGTCTAAGTTTTGTACAAACATTGATTCATCGTTTTCAGGATACAGGCACAGTTGATCCATTGCCCCATCGTGGTGGGAAAAAAGCAAAAATTAATGATAGTCATACACATATTTTGAATAAATTAATTGCAGAAAATAATAATGCAACTATCGAAGAATTATGTGAGCTTTTTTATATAAAAACTCAAACTAAAGTTAGTGAATCAACTATGAGAAGAGGGTTACGCAAGTTGGGACTAACTAGAAAAAATAATTTTTCAGATACATAATAAAATCTAATAACATTAAATAAATTCAGATAACCACTTCGTATAATTTGAAAAAAATTAATTATACAGTTTAGTGATTATCGCAGTTTTGAACTGATTAAAACTGCTATGGTTAAGCATTCAGGTAGAATATTTAAATAAAAAGTAGCTTGTACCTACTACTCGAAATAATTAGATAAACCGCTGTCGCCGATTCTAGTTAGAGAAACTAACGACATAGACTTCACACCTATTGAGTCATAATCTATGGTTTAGAGTAGCTCAATCATTGCAGATATTGTATTGTATTCAATTAAGAAAGACCATAATGGTCTTTTCTAAGAGCTTCTACTTATACAATGGCATATTCTTATACTTCTCGAATAAGAATAATCAGCCATTCATGACTCATATCTCCCCTATAACCCTTGCCAGGATAGAGTTATAAGCCCCGAGGCGAAAATTTTCTCCGTTTACATTTATTGAAAGAATAGATAGGAGTTTATACCTTAATTTTGACAACAACTTAAATATAAAAATTCTTGATAGAATATCCTATTAGGATAATTATTTACGATATAAAATTCCCAGAGTCTTTTCTTTATATTTAAAAATCTCAGCGTTATTTTTATCGTGAATGTTTAAGCAGACATATTGGCTATATTAATTTATCTTCATCCAGGCAGACCCTAAAAATTGGTAGTCTATTATACTTTTTGCAAAAAAATACATATAAATTAATATAAAGCAACAAAATTATGCATATAAAACATGAATTGGTTGCGTTTTTTGAATAACACCAATTTCTAATAATATCCAGCTTCTAAATTCCTGTCTACGTTCGCGGAGCGTGTCCGAAGGACTTAGCAATCCCAACCATTGCGATTGCTTCGTTCCTCGCAATGACATTTGAAATTTTATTATTTAATTTAGGACTTATATCATGTCCGGGGGCATACCCATAGTATGTTATTGCGAGTGAAACGACGCAATCACAAGGTCTTTGGGATTGCTTCCCTACTCTGCGAGAACGCTTTCAGCGAACGGTCGCAATGACGGTTATTTAAACGGACATGATATTACGCAGAATCATCTGGAAACCCTAATTTTTCGTCGTGTTAATGAACGGATTATCACTACTTTCGACATTTTTTGCGTAAGTCCTGTAATTGAAGAATAAAAACTGGGATGCACCCTAATAATTCTTCATTCTAAATTCTCATTGACGATCATTTGTGATTCTTTGTTACTATTTCCCTCACCCGATAAATAGGACGACTTTGGGACTCATGGTAGGTTCGCATTAACAACTCTGCCAATAAACCAAAGCAAAATAGTTGTATTCCAGTTACTAATAACAGCACAGCCAAAGTTAGCAAAGGACGATTACCAATTTCCTGTTGCTCATAGATTTTAATATAAGTCAAGTAAATAGCGATCGCAGCTCCGGAAAATGTAGCAACTACACCCAACAGCCCAAAAACATGCATGGGGCGGGTGAGAAACTTTTTCATAAACACAATGGTTAATAAATCCATCAATACCCTGAAGGTGCGGGATAAGCCATATTTACTACTACCAAAGCGACGGGAATGATGTTTCACCTTAACTTCGGTAATCCTTGCCCCTTCGATGTAAGCTAACACTGGGAGGAAGCGGTGTAATTCCCCATAGAGATTCATATCCCTAACTAACTCAGCACTATAAGCCTTGAGGGAACAACCATAGTCATGAATTTCTACCCCGGTAATATGGCGAATTAACCAGTTAGCAATTTTGGAAGGGAGTAGCCTAGTCAAGGCTTTATCTTGGCGTTTTTCTCGCCAACCACTGACTAAATCGTAACCCTCATCTAACTTTGCCAACATCATGGGTATATCTGAAGGATCGTTTTGCAAATCCGCATCTAAAGTCACAATCGCCCGACCTATGGCATAATGAAACCCAGCTGCCATTGCTGCGGTTTGTCCATAATTGCGCCGCAAGATTACCACTTTTAAATCGCTACGAATGGCTCCCTGTTCCTTGAGAAATTTCACAGAGCCATCAACGGAACCGTCATCCACGCAAATAATTTCATAAGTTAACTGATGTGTAGTTAAAATAGATGCGATCGCTTCTAGCAAATGGGGTAAACTATCCACCTCATCCTTAATTGGCACCACCACGGAAACATGAGGGATAAAATCAGATAATCCCTCATGTTCCTCCAACATAACCTTAGGAACTAAACCACTCCTCATAGTTTTTTGCATTCTCAGTATCTCTGCGGCTCGTAACTCTTAACAACCCTACCAGCACCACGTAGCTGATAATAATAAGACCGACTTATCTCGTCACCTTGTTCCGAAAGTATATCAATACCAATACCATTGCGCCCTCGATCTTTCCCCGAACTATGGATATACTTGCCATCCCCTAAGTAAAGTCCCACATGGGTTGCTTTTTGGGGAGTACCAAAGAATACTAAATCCCCAGGTTCTAATTCTGTCATTTCAATGGGCTGGAGAAATCCTTCTTGTTGGTACCCATCCCGGGGTAGCCAAATACCAACGGAAACAAATGCCGCTTGCATCAAACCAGAACAATCATAGTTGGGCCCAGTCGTACCCCCCCAAAGGTAATAATTCGGTTTTGCCATAGCTTGGTGGGTAAACCTAATTACTTGGGGTAATAATTTTTTAATCTCCTGTGTGGTGAATGATGTAGCTGCATAAGTTACAGTAGCAGATTGTAAGTGATGTACATCATTTACAGATAACCACCCTGGATAATCATCTTCACACAAAATTACCTGCACAGCTTCTGTTTGATTTGCTACAACACACAAGTGCCTGCCAGTTGTGGCTTGGGTAGCTAAATTCTTACACTCAGGAGAATCATATATATTTAGGTCAGCCAAGCACTCGTACTCACCTGCTTTAAAATTAGAAATTTGGGATTTTAGATTAAAGGACATCTGGCAATCACAATGACTTTTTTTACCACAAACGAACAATTAGAACAGCTAGGTAATCAAATTTTATCAGCTACCTGGGCAGCATTCCCCACCCTAGCTCGTAACCAAATTGCCCTGACTTGGATTGTCTACGATCCCCCCGTACTAGTAAATACGGGTGGCGCTCTCACTTCAGATGATTTTTGGAACCATTCAGTACGTGGATTTACGTATCGAGGTATGGAAGGGATTTACCCTGCAAGTATAGTCAAATTGTTTTATTTAGTAGCTGTCCATGAATGGCTAGATAAGGGGATGATCAGCGATTCTCCGGAATTACAAAGGGCAATTAAAGATGCGATCGTGGATTCTAGTAATGATGCGACTAGTTTAATTGTGGATGTGCTAACTGGTACTACATCAGGACCTGAATTGCCTGGTGGACCCTTTGAAACTTGGCAGTACCAACGGCAAATTGTTAACCGTTATTACCAATCCTTGAATTGGCCCGAGTTGGAAACCATAAATGTTTGCCAAAAAACCTGGGGTGATGGTCCCTATGGTAGGGAACGGGCATTTTATGGAGAAATTTTAGAGAACCGGAATATGCTCACTACCAATGCCACAGCCAAATTATTACATAGTATCATTGGTGGGGTGGCAGTTTCCAGCGAGCGATCGCAAATTATGATGGCTTTACTGCAACGTAGTCTCAATCCTGATGAATTACCCCAGGATGTAGAAGAGGATCAAGTTACAGGCTTTTTGGGTGGCGGTTTACCTCAAACAGCAAAATTGTGGTCAAAAGCAGGTTGGACGAGTCAAGTTCGCCACGATGCAGCTTATATTGAGATTCCAGACAAACGCCCTTATCTATTAGTTGTATTTACTGAAGGTAAAGAAAATGCTAGTAGTAAAAATATCTTACCTTTTATTTCCCAACGATTTGTGGAGATGGTTGGTAGTTTGGAGTAATACAGCACTACGAAATTAGGGTGCGGACATTTATCAATCCAAAAAACCCTTTGATAGGCTGCTGTTCCCGTTCGGCTGAGCTCACGGCCGAAGCCTGTTCCCTAGCGCGTAGCGCGCAAGGTATTTAAAATGGATTGATTTCCCATTCCCGATGTTGTCTGAAAACTGGCTTTTTTCCGTCCAACTCGGAGTCGTTGAGAAAATCCAATAATTTTGATTGCTTGTACCTCTATTTGATGATAAAGAGGGCGGGGTATGAGGCAAAGTAAATATGCAGCTACCAAAGTAATTATTGTGCGCCGTGGCTCTTCCACCAAGATACGCCAATGGGTGGATAATGCCTGATGAGAAAATTTTACTGCTGTTAATCCCAATTGTAGTCTAACTGCCCATCGAGCTGATTTCCTCAATTCATAGGCTTTGGCTGCATTTCCATGTTGAGCAATCAAATCTGGAGCATAGGAGCGAGTTTTTTCTAAAACTTTTTCTAAGTCTTCTATCTGCTTGGCAATATTTGTAGATGCTCCTTGGGAATTAACCCGATAGAGAGTTAAAATTTCTGGAATACCCGCTATTTGCCAATTAGTTTGTAAAGCAATTCGTAACCAGCACTCTACATCTTCAAAATGGTTTAATTGTTCATCAAAATAACAATTACCTTGAAATTTAATTTCTTCTAAAGCTTCTTTTCTAATTACAGGAACCGAACCATTACTAATGGGATTACGACGAATTACTAATGCAGGGGTAATATTGTCCATTTGAGGTATTTGATACATACCTACTGATTCCCCTGATTCATCAATAAAAGCAGAACAACTAAAGCTTATGCCTACAGTGGGATCGCTATCTAAATGTTTGATATGTTTTTCTAATTTTTGGGATATCCACTGGTCATCTGCATCCAAAAATGCTAAATATTCTCCTGTAGCATGACTAATTCCTGCATTTCTAGCTGCACACACTCCACGATTTGGTTGTCTAATAATATGGATTCTTTTATCTTGAAATTTCTCACAAATTTTTATACTATTATCAGTAGAACCATCATCAATGATAATAATTTCCCAATTCTGATATGTTTGTGAAAGTACGGATTCTACAGTGGATTTTATATATTTTTCCGCCTGATGCACCGGAATAATTACGGAAACTTTTTTCATTATTATTTACAATAAAAAATAAAATTTATTCTTATCAATATTGCGAATGTGACTTTTTCATGCTTTTCTTATCAAGGAATTAGTAACAATACCAATAATTGTAATATGAGCAGCTTTTACCTCCTCTAATGCTTTTTCCCAAATGGGACGTGGTGTTTTACCTAGTCCAACAACTAAAATAGTTCCATCTAATTGCTGTGCTAAAATGTTGCTATCTAAAGCACCCAAAATTTGACTACTATCATAAATAACTAAATCAAAGCTTGTTTTGGCAATGTCCACAATATTTTGCATCCTACTAGATGAAAATAATTTACTTGGATTAGGTAATGTAGTACCAGCAGTAACTACAAATAAGTTTTGTTCTGTGGGAGATTGGGTAATTACATGACTTAAATTGAGATTACCAATCAAGACATCACTAAGTCCTTGATTGTTGGTTAAACCTAATTTTTCATGAATTTGAGGGTGGTGTAAATTAGCATCCACCAAGAGGACTTTTTGCCCTGCTTCTGCTGCCATTTGGGCAAGATTGATGGCAATTGTAGATTTACCATCACCGGTTGTTGCTGATGCAATGGCAATTGATTTAAAAGGAATATCACCCCTGCGGGACTGGAATCTGGTATATAGGGAACAAACCGCTTCTAATAGAGGAGATTCTCTTCTAGATTGATACTTTGGTGAAACTTCAGGTGGGGATTGAGTAATTTTATGGGGATTTAGCTGAACTACATCAGATTTAGTTTGTGGTAATTTTTGTAGTTCTTTAGTGAAGGGAATCACACCCAATAAAGGTAATTGAGACTCATTTTTAACATCCTGAGGATCGTAGAAGACATTTTTTGCATTCTCAATCGCAAAAGCTGCTAAACTCCCCAATAATAAGCCAGCAATTATACTAACAGCAATTAGTGGTATTCTGGACGATACGGGGATAAATTCGCCTTTTTTATCCCTGGGTATCATAGGGGACATTATCAACTCCCAAGGGATTTCTTGTTGCGCTGCATCTACTCTTAAAGCCTCTTGTTTTGCTAACAATTGACTCAAGGTATCTGTGGCTATTTTTAATTCTCTTTGTAGTTTTCCATACTCTGTAGTGATGGCGGGATATTGTCTAATTTGCAAGTTTAATTCCTGTGTTGCTTGAATATTAGCTTGCAAGCTAGCTTCTAGCAATTGAATTTGATTAGCAGTATCTGCCATTTGCTGAATTAATTGACGACGTACAGAATTCTGGAAAGTCTCTACTTGGGAATTGGAGGTAGTAGG
>JASJCX010000196.1 GCA_030065255.1 Calothrix sp. MO_167.B42
GTCACTGTGGACAATACGTAAGTCGGCGTTTTTGTGGTTTTGGAGCAATCGCCACCCTAACTGGAATTATCCGATCGCATAGCTGGAGATAAAAAACTATTGCGTATCGCAGTTTACCAGCCTTGTTTGCAAACTTTACAGATTTCGTGACATTTATTGTTCCGTTGCTAGGAAAACGTCATATCCACCGAATATAGTTCTTCGTAGGATGTGATTGTGATGCTCAAATTAATTAAAATTGCAGCTTTGGGATTGTTTGCTACATCCCTAACACTCTCAGTTATTTCTCCAGTTGATGCTGTTGTATCAACGACAAAGAGTGAGCCTGTAGTTACTGAAGAAGAGAATACAACCCTGGTTGCTCAACGCTATCGTGATTATCGCAGAGATGATTGGTATCGTCCCTATCGCCGTTATCGCCGTTATCGTCGTTATCGTCGCTATGGTCCCTACAGACGCTATGGGCGCTATGGGCGCTATGGCCGCCGTTATCGTAGATTTCGCAGAAGAAATCGCAGGTGTTTCTACCGTGTCCGGTACAATAGATATGGCGATCGCTATCGAGTTCGTGTATGCCCTTACTACCGGTGATAGATGATAAAAATGTCCAAAACAAAATGTAGAGATACACAACTTGCTGTAATAGTAATTTCGTATCTCTACAATTCGTTTAAATATAGGACTACGCAATCAGGGCGCGGACATTCTTGAATCCAGCAAATCCTTTGATAGCATGCTCTTTCCGTTCGGTTGAGCTCACGGCCGAAGCCTGTTCCCTGTTCCCTATTCCCTAGCGCGTAACGCTATATATTTGAAAATTTTTTGAATATTCATATTTTTTCACCCTATGGTCACTTTTGCTGGTGTCACCCCTAAACGCTTCACAATAGATGATTACCATCGCCTGATTGAATTGGGATTTCTGACAGAAAATGACCGAGTAGAATTAATTCGTGGAGAGCTAATGCAAATGGTAGCTAAAGGGACACCCCATACTGTTTGCAATACCTCTTTAATTTACGAAGTGATTATACTGCTACAAAGACAAGCAGTAGTCCGAGGACAAGAGCCTATTACTCTACCCCCCAATAGTGAACCAGAACCAGATTTAGTGATTGCAAAAAATCGTAGCGATTGCTATTTATCCAATCATCCCCAACCAGAAGATATTTTACTCGTAGTAGAGATAGCAGATTCGACACTGAAGTATGACCAAGAATCAAAGTTACCACTTTATGCTGAATCGGAAATTTCTCATTATTGGATATTTAATCTAGTTACATATTGCTTGGAAATTTATACTCAACCATATCAAGATTCACAAGGTAATTTTGCTTACGCTAATAAGCAAGTTGTTTTACCCAATGGTAGTGTAAATATCCCTGGCTTTCCCGATTTATTCCTAGATTTATCTCGAATTTTCCCGAACACAATTGTTAATAGCTAGTATTGCGGTATATAAAGTTTTCCCTAGCACTAATATTGCCATAGAACCTGGTGACTTCATCTGCCCAGACGGTTACATTACCACCATTACAATTAATAAAAATTTAAAGCAAAGTGAATTTTGTCAATACATCTAATGGGATAAAGAATATAACATTTTGGCAAAAAATAAGGTGGGCAATGCCCACCCTACTTACAATTCTTGTGAAGGACTAAACCAGAATGAATTAGACAAAACTTGCAGTTTTCACATCATTTTGTGCCAAGATATCCTGCAATTCTTCCGCATCAACGGTTTCCTTGTCCATTAACATATCTGATATTTGGTCAAGGACGTGGCGGTTATCTTCCAGTACTTGTTTAGCTCTTGCGTAAGCCACATCAACTAAATTACGTACTTCCTCATCAATAGCTGCTGCGGTTTCTTCGGAGAAGTCACGCTCGGACATGATGTCCCTTCCCAAGAACATATTACCTTGCTGACGACCCAGTGCCACAGGTCCCAAGCGATCGCTCATACCAAATCTAGTCACCATTTGACGAGCAACACGAGCTACCTGTTGTAAGTCATTGGAAGCACCAGTGGTAACTTCTTCATCACCAAAGATGATTTCTTCCGCTAAACGACCACCCAATGCTACCGCCATCTGGTTTTCCAGGTAGGAGCGACTGTATAACCCAGAGTCCATCCGGTCTTCGCTAGGGGTAAACCAAGTTAAACCGCCAGCACGGCCGCGAGGAATAATGCTAATCTTCTGTACGGGGTCATAATCTGGCATTAATGCACCCACTAGGGCATGACCAGCTTCATGATAAGCTACTAACAGCTTGCGTCGTTCGCTCATTACCCGGTCTTTCTTCTCTGGACCAGCTAAAACGCGATCGATGGCATCATTAATTTCATCCATAGAAATTTCTGACAAATTCCGCCGTGCTGCTAAAATTGCGGCTTCATTGAGCAAATTAGATAAATCTGCACCAGTGAATCCAGGGGTACGGCGGGCAATGCGGTCTAAATCAACATCCTTGGCTAGGGTTTTACCGCGGGCGTGGACGTTGAGAATTTCCACCCGTCCGGCGTAATCGGGACGATCTACAACCACTTGACGGTCAAAACGTCCCGGACGTAACAAAGCTGCATCCAAGACATCAGGACGGTTGGTAGCGGCAATAATAATAATACCTGTATTACCTTCAAAACCATCCATTTCGGTGAGTAACTGGTTGAGAGTTTGTTCCCGCTCGTCATTACCACCACCTAAACCAGCACCCCGTTGACGGCCAACTGCGTCAATTTCATCAATGAAGACGATACAAGGAGCATTAGATTTAGCTTGCTCGAACAAATCGCGGACACGGGATGCACCCACACCCACAAACATTTCTACAAATTCAGAACCAGAGATGGAAAAGAAAGGAACACCCGCTTCACCAGCCACAGCACGGGCTAGTAGGGTTTTACCAGTTCCAGGAGGACCAACCAACAACACACCTTTGGGAATTTTCGCCCCAATGGCGGTGAAGCGATCGGCGTTTTTCAAAAAGTCTACAACTTCATTCAGTTCTAGTTTCGCTTGCTCAATACCAGCCACATCACCAAAGGTAACTTGGGTCTGGGGTTCCATTTGTACCCTAGCCTTGGACTTACCAAAGTTCATTGCTTGGCTACCAGGACCACTTTGAGCGCGACGTAGTAAGAAGAACAAGCCCACGAGCAGGAGGATTGGGAAAAATAAGCTACTCAGTGCCTTGAACCAAAACCCATCATCACTTTGAGGTAATACAGAAATATCAACACCCTTGTCACTCAAGGTTTTGATTAAGTCTGGGTCGTCATTCACCAAAGTTACCAACCTCTTGCTGGTGTCATCTTTGGGTGTAACTAATGCCTGCTTGCGATCGGCACTAATACTGACTTTTTCTACCCTATTATCGTCAACTGCTTGAATAAATTCACTATATCGCCATGTTTTCCTACTTTCGGGCTGCTTATCCAAGAAAGCAGTTCCCAAAGCTATTAGGACGATAAAAAGCAGTGCATACAGCCCTGCATTTCTCCATCTTTTATTATTCACCGAGGTTCGTCCTCCTATACTTTTTTTTAACTCCGCGCAGTGTCTCTAAATAGAGGGGGCATTATTAAGAATTATGTTAACTTATTTTAACTTATACCAGAATGTATACCCATTATGCTAGAAACATCTCCCGTAATTGCTGCACCATAGAACCGGCAGAATTATATTTTAGCGAGCCTGAAGGATGAATGACCGTATGTATGGGAATTATTTCGCTAGTACTGTTGCTGTAGGCAATCGCTGATAATCCCTGGACTAGTTCCATTGTCCAAGGTTCCTCTCGTACTTGTTGCTGCTGACTTACCAACCAATGTAAAATTTGCGATCGCATAATCCCTGGTAAGATTCCCTCCGTTAGTGGTGGTGTCCACCAACAACCATATCCCCACCCCCAAAGATTACCGGTGTTAGTTTCTAACCAATTTCCGCCAGCATCTACTAAAATCGCCTCTTGAGCATTAAATTTTTGTGCCTCAATTTTGCTTAACCAAGGACTAAGATAGTTCCCAGTTTTATGAATGGGTAGACAACGTTGAAATTCTGGTGGTGTCAGCCAAGCTACAATTCCCATAGCTTGTTTTTGTGGTAAATCTGGTGGTAACTTTCTCCCAGTAATCCATTCCCTACCGTCAGGGAAAATGGTAATTCTCAGAATTGGGAATTGTTTCATGATTAATTGGGCACCTTGACGTAATCGCCCTTCATCTGGTAAAGGCCAGCCAAAATGCTGCAAACTAAATTTTAAGCGATCGCAGTGGTTACGCCATTGAGTTAATTTACTATCTAGGGAGTTATGATAAACCCGCAGGGTAGTAAACACCGTAGCGCCGTAGAGTAAACCTGGATCATCAATGGCTAATTCCAAGGTTGTACTATTAACAAGTTGACCATCGTACCAATAATTAATATCCTCCTCCACTTAAGTCACCTCGCTATGTTTGATGTCTTTTTCATCGACGAACATTTGCCATTGAGGAAGAGATTTTACCGCTCCCCAAACCCCCACTTTTTGATCATGATTGACCGAATTGCAAAAGGATATAAGCCCCTAAATTTATGGAAAAGCTAGAAATAATTGTGCCGCGCTGCATCGCTATTTCAACTCCTGATACCAAGTTGTGTTCTATCATAGTAGTTCGAGTCAATGAGATTGCTTCCTTCGTCGCAATGACTGGGTAAGCTGTTGCGCATTTAAACTAGATAATCTGAATGATTCTAACTCTTGTGGGATGGGCGTCCCTGCCCGTCCTAATATTTAATTTAGGTGCTGTTTAACTTATCTATGCTTTGGAATGCAACTTTAGTATGACTTTTTGGTATAGGGTCAATCAATAAATCCAAAATCCAAAATCCAAAATCTAAAATCTAAAATCTAAAATCCAAAATTGATTGACCTTTTATCCTCTGCTTTTAAAAGAGTTCAACCATTCTCTCACTTGTTCCGAGGCAACATCTCGACCACCAAGGCCGAAAGCGAGGGCAATAGCCACTGCAATCGCTCCTAATAGTAAACCAAAGGCCAGGTTAACAATATTGGGGGCAATACCAATCCTTTGTAATGCCATGGCTGATACTAGGACAATAATGGCAATTCTTGCCACCTGACCCAAAATTAATGCTTGGGAGTTACCAGAACTGGTAATGATATTGAAAGCTAAATTTGCCAGGAACAGACCAATGGCAAATACCACCAATCCTGCTAATATCTGGGCAAATATTACCAAGATACCTTGTACTAAGGATGTTAAGGCAGGTATGCCAAGAATATCCAATGCTGCCACCGTGGCAAATAGCATTACGGCCACTAAAACGATAATCCCCACAATTTCTGATGGGGTACGGGTGGCAGGAGTAGATGCTGTTTCTCCTTCTGCTGATGGGGTTTCCCGGGGTGCTGGCATTGGTAGTCCCAAAGCCGTAACAATGTTGTTGAACCCAAAACTAGTCAGAAGACTGGTGACGAACTCGGAAATAAACCGTCCCAAGAAATAAGCAACGGTGATAATCGCACCGGCAGTGAAGATTGCGGGTAAGGTATCAAGTACCTTTTGCAACATAGAAATTGCTGGTACAGAAATGGCAGCAATCTGTAAGGCATTCAGGGCTGAAATAGTTACGGGGATCAAAACTAGTACATAGGCCAAAGTACCAAGAATTGATGACAAAGATTGTCCCCCAGAAACTGGTCTCAATCCAAACCGATTACCCAGATTATTAATGCCAGTGGCAGCTAACAAGTTGCTGACAATGCGTCGCACTATATTGGCGGTAAACCAACCAACGGCAAAAATAATTGCTGCCCCTAAAATATTAGGCAACATACCCAGGATCTCTGTAATCAGAGTCTGGATTGGTTGTAGTGCTTCCCTTAGTTCTAGAGCATCTAAAATTGGCATCAAGAACAGTAAAAAGACAAACCAATACAGGGCATTGCCAATGGTTTGACTCAGGGACATCTGATTCAAACTGGGAGTCGTGTCTTCTGGTGAATTAACCAGTTGATCGATTCTCAGGGTGTCTAGGGTACGTACAGCTAGAATCCTGACGAGACTTGCCACTACCCATGCAACACCTACAAGGATTCCTGCTCCTAACAATCTAGGCAAAAAGCCCACCAGTTGGGTTAACAGGTTATTGAGGGGTTGAGAAGCAATCTCCAGTCCTAACCTTTGGAGAACGGCCACCACCACAAATAGCATGATGACCCAAAAAGTCAAATCACCAACGATTTTCTCTACCTTTGGCAGTTCTTCCCCCGCCCCACGTCCCATTAATCCAGCGGCGAGGCGATTGTCAAGACTTGTTTTATTGAGCAGACTTTTGACGAACCAAGATACCAGTACGGCGATAATCCAACCAATAACGAGAGTGAGAATGGCCAAAATGGCGTTAGGAAGTTGATCGATTTGTTGTAAAACCCCTTGGGTGGTATCGCTTGCAGCTTGATTGAGTGACAAGGTGGGTGATTGTGCTAAAAACTTATCTACCCCTACTGACAAACCAGTTCCCATCACTTGGGTTATATCTTGCCAAGTTGTAATCATGGTTTTCCGGTATTTTAATTTAAGTGTTTATCAAACAAGACACTTGCTGATGTTGGTCAGGGTAGATTGTGACTAACAAACCACACCCTGATAACTTCATTGGTGTTTTGTCTTTGAATTTACCAGGAATAATTTACCAGGAAATACCCCATGTAATTTATTTACAAGAATATTTTTTTACTTTTCTATTTAATTTTGATTGATTATGGTGGGTTCTTGGGGAAAAAATCAGTTAAACAAGTATATTAATCTTGGCATTTCAGTTATCAATTATACAGTTATACAACTAAACAAATGTACATATTTTGTATACAAAAGCTGACCGAAATAAGTAAGGGAAAATGAGGTTTTTACCATGCTCCGGAGTTCCCCTGCTCCCCATTATCGACCCATCTGAGTAAGTAAATTCCTAATCATCTGAGCATCCCTAGCTTGGGGGGATTTGGCAAGATAGGTTTCTAGGTCATTAATGGCTTGGGAAAAACGACCTATTTGGTATGATAGTAGACCGCGATCGCGAATTTCTACCACAATTTCTGGAAATAATAATAAAATTCTCTCCACGGCAGCCAAAGCCTTTTCTAACTCTTGCTGATTCAGATAAATATATTTGAGGTTAGCCAGCATCCTCATCAAAAATTGTTTTTTAGTTACTGGTGCTAAAAATTCCGGTTGCAGAGTTACGGGGGTTTGGTAAATTTTGGTTAATTTTTCTTGACAATCTTCGCCAAACATTACTTCGCCATTTTCAAAAGCATCCACAAAAACCTCCATATCTGGAACTTGAGGACGGATGAGAAAATGACCAGGCATACCAATACCTTCCATGGGAAAATCTATGCGCTGGGCAATTTCCATATAAACTAGAGCTAGGGAAATAGGAATTCCTTGCCGCTTGTCGATGACATCATTCAAAAAGCTATTACAGGGGTCATAATAGTTGTTTTTATTACCTTGGAAACCCAAATCATTGTACAGATATTGATTAATGGTTTGGATAATCTTTAATGGATAAGACTCTGGTGGTAAGCGTTCTCTTAATTCCTCTGCCATAGTGTCCAAAGCATTAAGATATTCTTGGGGATCTAAGGGGGGATATTCTTCTTGAGCGATATGTAGAGCCGCTTTAGCTAGGTCGATATGCTGGTCAGATTGTTGGATTTCTTGGTAAAAATATTGTCTTGCTGACGAGGAATGCATAAGCAAATTTACAATAGAGTTACTCAGTTATTTAACATAGAAGTTAACAAGGGATTCTCTTGGCAACAAACTTGTTTTTTCTTCCTAAGTTAATCTTAAAGGTGTTTTCTCAATTTGGAAATTAATTTTTTATACATTAATTACTTAATACCTAGAATTAGCCTGAGTCATGGGGTCAATCGGTAAATCCAAAATTAAAAATTGATTGACATTTTTTTGATATGAATAAATCAGCAAGTCCTATTTAGTTCAAATCAAATGTCTAGCCAGCAAGTATTTGCACAATCCATAGAAATTCAAGCAACACCCGAAGTTGTGGAACACTGTATTACTGACCAAACTTTAATGCATCGCTGGTTAAATCCGGCTCTATCTTGCGAACCTGTGGGAGATTGGAGTACGGATATGGGAAGTAAAACGAGATTTTTGATTAAAATACCCATTTTCCAGCCAACTTTATATAGTACAGTTGTGGAAAGAAAGGCTGGTTTGGTAGTGTGGGAGTTTGATGGTTTTTTTACAGGACGCGATCGCTGGGAATGTCAACCTTTAGAAAATGGTACCCGTTTGTTGAATCGGTTTGAGTTTCAAATTCCTAATTCTATAGTTAGTTGGGGTTTCAAGACTTTTGCTCAACAATTAACCAAAGCAGATATGCAGGCTCAGTTAAAGCGACTTAAACTGATTGCTGAAGAAATACAGCAGTTGAAGGTTGACGGTTGACAGTTGACAGTTGGTAGTTGACGGTTGACAGTTGACACTTCGACAAGCTCAGTGCGAGCAGTTGATGGTATTAAGGAAACTTACTCATTACTCATTACTCATTACTCATTACTTCCCCTCACTCCCCCTGCCCCCTTCCCCCTGCCTCTTACTGACAGTCCTTGAGTCGAGCAATACATCTATGCAATGTCTAGAATTTATCTTTCATTCCTCGCAAACGAGCAAAGGTTTGCACGGGATCTTGACTTTTAGCTACTAATTGTAAGGCTGGCTGGGAAAAACGTAAAAAGGGATTGGTGTGTTTTTCTATTCCCAACATAGAAGGAATTGTAGCCTCTCCCCGTTTACGGGAAGCCTGCACTTGTAAATAACGATTTTGCAGCTCAGTATTGTCTTTATCCACAGTTAAAGCAAACTGGAGATTCTTGAGAGTGTATTCATGGGCACACCATACCCTGGTATTATCTGGTAAAGCAGCAAGTTTACTCAATGAATCTACCATTTGCTTGGGTGTACCTTCAAATAATCGCCCACACCCCCCGGCAAATAGGGTATCCCCACAAAATAATTCTCCCATGTCTCCCGGCTTTTCTGGGGGAAAATAGTAGGCAATATGAGCACGGGTATGGCCAGGGACAAAAATTACTTCCCCTATTCTATTGGCAAACTTAATGCGATCGCCTTGTTGTAAAAACACCTGCTGTCCTGGTATCCTGCCTTTATCCCCAGCACCACCATACACTTTCACATTGGGAAATTTTTGCATTAACTTTAGATTTGCTCCTACATGATCGGAATGATGATGGGTATTAAAAATTGCCACTAATTCCACTGATAACTGATCGAGTTTTTTTAAAACTGGCTTTGCTTCTGCTGGATCTACCACTGCAGCAATATTTTGTTGGATGTCATGCAATAAAAAAATATAGTTATCCCGGAGAGCATGAAGACGAATTACTTGCATAACCGTATCCCTGGAAATATTTAACTGTTATTTATTGTGACAAATATTTATGTTTTATGGGTACCTAATATTATTACTGTAAAGTTTTAATAATATTTTGTTGAGAAATAAAAAACCCAACGGTGTATTTACCGAAAAATGATATACACGCACTGTGCGTGTATTATTTTATTCCGTGTAAATTACCTGGGATTCGGAGGATAAAGAAAGCTAGATTTATTTGTGTTCTGTGGTATTTAAGTCATACCAATAAACATAATTTAAAAAATAAATATATTTGCTTTTAACTGCTACATTAAGTATGTCAATGTTTAGAAAAGACATTATATTTTATCAATAGGGTTGAGCAATATTTATTTTTTACTATTACATCTACCAGAAAAAAATAATAAACCAAAGTTATGTACAAAATAGTTGAGAAGAAATCAGAATTATTTATCCAAAAATTAGTGGATCGAATTATTACCTCTGGCAAAATGAACCGTCAAGACTATAGTTTACTTACATCTACAATCATTGCTGATGGTGAAGTTAGTGATGTAGAGCGCCGTCAAATCAATCGCATTTTTGATTATATCCAGACAGGTAGGCTGAAATTAGTAGATTGGTAGAAGTTAATTGTGGCTACAATTTGTGACTAGTATCCATAATTGACAAATAGAAGCAGGAAGCATAAAATTTCTAATTTTCAAGACTTAAATTAAAATTTTTCTATTATCCTGCTTCTATACATGATTTTTTGCTTCATTAATATCAGGACTTACGCAATTGTCACAATACACGGGTAGTGCGTGACACAAAAGCCTTATTATTGCGTTAAAAATCAAGCAAAGTGTCACAGCACCCTACAAGAATCAGGTGCCAGTTACGTAAGTCCTAAATATATTAGAGGATGAGAGCAAAAGTATTATGTTTAACATTAAAATTTGTTGCAATCTCACCACCCAGCCCTCACGAAACGCCCCCTAACCCCCAAAATTGGGGGGAACAAGAATTGTGCAAGTCCCCTGCCCCCTTAACCTCCCAATACTGGAGGGAATTAGCGGATGCTTTGCTTTTTTACAGATGGGGATTTAGGGGGGCTAAATATGCCTAAAGGAAGACTAGTAGGACTTTTGTGTAAACATAAAATTCATCAAAGCAAGCATATTAATTATAATATTTTTCAATAATGGCTCCATTTGTATCCATCATTATTAATTGCTTCAACCAGAGTTGTTATCTTGAGCGTTCAGTGAAGAGTGTACTGTCGCAAACATTTCAAGACATTGAGTGTCTAATTGTGGATGATGGTTCTAGTGATAATACCCGTGAAGTTTCTGAATTTTTAATGAAATTGGATTCACGAGTCAAATATTTTCATCAAAAAAATGGAGGATTACCTGCTGCTCGTAATTTTGGATTTCAAAAATCCCAAGGAGAGTGGATTCAGTTCTTAGATGCAGATGATTGGATTCATGAAGATAAAATTAGATTTCAATTGAGTCATGTATCCCCAGATCAAAATAATCAAGAAATTGTCCTTTATTCTGATTATGAACGGGTAATTTTTAATAGCGAGCATCAAATTGTAGGGCAACAAGAAAATATAATTGGTCAATTAACAACAGATGAATTGATTCAGCGTTTGTTAATCCCTGATTTTTTAATTAATTCTGCCCATCCTGCACTCCAGCAAGCAATGTTGATGCACAAAAGTGTATTGCAAAAAACTAAATTTCCCGAATCATTAAAAGCATTGGGCGATAGATATTTCGCCATAGATATTTTAAGGCAAGATGCAAATTTTATTTATACGCCAATTATAGGAGCTTACTATACAAAGCACCAGTCCAATCGGACAAATAACTGGCAGTACATGAAGCAATATTATATTGCATTTTATGGATTAGTTTTTAAAAATTATCCAGATATCATCAGTTTATGTCATATCGGGTTAGATTTTTTGTTAGATGAATCTATTAGAGAAAAGGAAAAAGAAAATTTTGATAAATTAATCAGAATAGTTCCTACACCAGTCCATTTGTTGGAGAAAAAATTGCAAATTAACCATATTTTTTGGATAAAATTATTTTATTCTTTAAGGTTATTCATCCCAAGTTTTGTTTTTTACGATAAATATCGTGGTCCCCGTTCTCAGAAATTAATATCTTTATGGAACAAAGTATTTTTATCAAAAAATGATACATTATAGCATTTCTTACTCTGGTGAAGTACACCTCAAAACCTCACCCCCAACCCCTCTCCTTAATAA
>JASJCX010000197.1 GCA_030065255.1 Calothrix sp. MO_167.B42
AAAACACCTGCTTATAAGCATTTGATAATGAATAGGTTTCTACTATATCTTTTTGATTACCACCAATAAAAGGATGATGACGAATAACTAAATATTCATTTCTTGTTCTAAATATTTCTATTAATTTGGCAATAATATCAAATTGCTCAGTGATTTTTTTTCTATTATCTAAAGCAGCTTGTTCATCTTCACTTGATGTAAATATAACTACAATTTTCGCATCTATAGGTATTCTCAATTGATTACGGATATCAATATAATTAGTTTGAAAATTATAATAAGCTGGCCAATTCATATTGACACCATATTCACGGTGTATAAAATATTTGTTTGTCTGTTCTATCTCTTCCTTTGTCAGGGTTACATTTTCCCAAGCTTGTACACAATCTAATTTTGGCTGAGGATTCCATATTGGGTAATTGTCAAAGAAAGTAAAGCTATCATCAATTAAACCCCTTTCGTGAGTAATGACATCAACGTTCATTTGCCGTGAAACTTCAAATGCTACACGATAAGGAGCAAATCTACCATTGAATAAAAATGCATTAGTCGGTTGATATTGGTTAAAAATCCTCAGTAGTGCTTTGTAAGTTACTAAACCGTCTATTAAATATTTTCTATGCACTGTCTGGACATCCTTTCTCGATAATCCAGCGGCAGATATGCGAAAATAAGTATAAATGCTGGACGTTACCCATGAACCAATTGGTATACCATCATAGATAGCGTTGTAATAATTTTCAGGGCTGACAGTTTCCAACCAATTGTTAGCAATGTTGTAATCCTCTTGTTCAATAAAATTTCCTATTTGTACAAATGGAAGACCGAATGAATTAGCAAAAAAGTCTTGACCTACATGAACACACTGTTCACATCTACTACTATCACCTCTGGTGACAGCACAGTTACTATAAATTCCATTACAACCTACAACTAATACTTCACACCCACGTAGCCTGAGTGCGGTAGCAACAACGGCATCGACTTGTTTATGAACCAAACCCAAACCATATGGAGAAAAGAATAAAACTTTTTTTTGAGTAGGCATAATGTAGCTATTCCTATTAATAAATAATTTAAATTGTGCGATTTTTTGAGCGACGAGTTTAGTCTTTTACCAATTTAGCTTCCCTTGCTCTGTAACTTATATTACTCATAAATGGCTAGGGTTTTGCAGTTTAAATTATGAATTTTTCGATTTTTGTTGTTCCCTAACTGATTAAATTTCTGCCCAAAATAAATGCTTCAGCAGCTTCCACACCAACACTAGCACCACGCCACCTAGCTAGATGTTCTAAAGCAGTAAGAGAACGAGCATGAGGAAAAAGACGCATTTCAGAGTCATAAGCTATTAAAGCTTTCATTTTCAAACTTAGGGTTTCTGATATATCCACAAACCAGTTCGGTGTAAAGGGAAGTGCCGAAGCAGGAGTCTGCCATTCAGTACTGGAAGCAATTTCAAAAAATAGTAAGGTTTTGACAACTTGTCCTGGTATGGGTCGAGCAGCAGTTACTACCGCTTTATGGATAAAGCAATGGTCAATATTAACATCGCCACCGTGGTGAGTGTAAATAATTTCTGGCTGATATTGGGAGATTTTGTTTTCTATGACTTTAATTACATCAAGTAAGTCACAACTATCCATACGGTTGTCGGGAAAGTCATGTAGTTTTAGGGATTGAACACCTAGAATTTCACTTGCTTGCTGGGCAGCTACAGCCAAGGCAGACAGTTCATTTTTAACTTTTTCCCGATCGCGTTGTAAAGTGCGGCTAGTGGCACCCTCTGCCATAATTAATACATGGACAGTGTCGCCTTGTTGGGTATGTTTAGCGATCGCACCACCACAACCAAGAACCTCATCATCGGGATGTGCAGCAACTACAAGTACCTTCATACTAAATACTTTGCTTCTGTCTGAATAGCCTTCTGGTCTTTGATTAAGATATCCAAACTTTGAGAACCACAGTTAAATAGCAAGTCAACAATGGACATATATGGCTCAAAGTCTCTCCTCCAACATTGAGGATATTGGGGATGATGATAATTTTGATACTCTAGTTGAATTCCTTTCTCCTTAAATAACTCCTCGCGAATGTAGTTTTGCCCAAGACTACCAGATAGGTAAGTACTTGCTCTTACTTGTTGGCAAAGGTTAAGTATCAATTCATCTTTTACTCCTACAGTATTCATTTCTGAACTGAATAGCAACGATGTATTAATCTTTAAAACCTTTAGCAAGTAACTGGTAGTTTCACGGCAAAGGTCTGATAGATATTGCCATTCACGCTGATAAACTGACTCAAAGAATGAACTATGTTCCTGAAAATAGGGAGCTTTCCCGTAGTTATGACGCATAGTTTGCCAATGTTTAACCCTCCAGTTGGTGCTATTGTCAATTTCCAGGGATTTAATGGGCAAATTTCCAAATCTATCCTTAGTCTTTACTGGAACTGTTAACCAACACCAGCCATTGGCTGTTTTTATTTTGTTCCTATTGGTAAAACTATTTTTTTCAAACTGTACATGATCTAATACGATATGCAAGTCACTAACAGCGATGCGTTGGAAGTAACCTAGCCACGGTAAGTAAGCTGGCTGATTGATAGATACAATCATCTGTTGTGTGGTTCCCGATACATATAGATGGTAAAGTCGTGGTGCATATAGTCATGGCGTAAAATCACCCAAGGAGTCAGGGTACGGCAAAATTCAACTGTAGCTAGAGGGTCTGCATAAAACTCTCCTGATTCTTTTTGAGTAGCCCAACTACTAAGAGAATTAAAAGCCAATGCTTGATTACAAACATTAAACATTGCCTTTACAGTCATTTCCATGAGCTGTTTGTCGCCGAAGGTGAATAAACCACTACCTAATACATAGTCTGCTTGCCATTTAGTTTCTGAATTTAAAATATCGCCTTCTTGAAATTGCCAATTTGGATAACAAACACGAGCAGCAGCCACCATTTCTGGTAAGGTGTCAATCCCTATGTAATTACCTCGATAACCGATTTCTGCTAAGTATTCCACCAAGTGACCGACTCCACAGCCAATATCGAGGATAGAAGCATTCAACACATCACCCACTTCCAACAAGACTTGGAATCGAATTGTTTGTCCCCGACTCGATCCCCAATCCACGGCGCGGAATGTAGAACCGTGCTGTTGAAGCAGTGGTAGGTAATGTTGCTTTAGTTTATAAGTATATTCATTCAATTTATTCACTGGGTCTGTCAGTTAAGGTATCACCAATATGAATGGAAAAGTTTGGATCTAGAGTCGCTTCCGTTGTAAAATCAATTACTCGGAGGATTCCTTCTCCACAAGCCACACAAAACTGTTTTCCGGAGCCAACTGATACTACTTGCCCTGCTCTAGCTTCATATGAACCAAAATCAAGACAAGCTTTCCAAATACTAATATTCCATTTTCCAAGATAGGTAAAAGCACCAGGATATGGCTTTGCTAATGCTCTGATCAGATTGCGTATGTGTAAAGCAGGTTGCTGCCAGTCAATCAAACCATCTTGGGGTTTACGTCTTGGAAAGGTTGTTGCCTGAGAGTGATTCTGTGGTTTCCTAGGGATTTGACCAGAATCGAAGTATCCCAGAACCAGGCGAGTTAGTTTTTGATAAATAGGGTACATTATTTGTAAGGCATCACCAACATCTTGCTCTTCGGACAATTCAAAGCAAACTTGCTCAATGATATCTCCGGTATCCATACCTTCATCTACAAAATGAGCAGTAAGTCCCAATTGGGTTTCACCATTGATAATGGCCCAGTTCACAGGAGCGCGACCTCTATATTTAGGCAGTAAACTAGGATGCAAATTGACTGTACCTAATGGGGCTAACTTAATTAATGAGGATGGCAGAAGATATCGGTAGTCTGTGACCCACAATAAATCAGGTTTTGCCTTGATGATAAAATCTTCTAAGATTGGGTCTTTACCACTACTACGGATGACATTCCACCCTTTTTGAATAGCAAAATCGTAAACAGACAAGTATTTCACACCATCTTCTGAATCCGGTGGATGGGCAACTACACCCACAATTTCTTGTGTGTCACCTATTACTTCAAGAGCCTGAACACCAACAGTGTGATTACCCAAAAAAACAACTCTCATATCATTTGATTATTCAGATACTTTTTCTGCGATCGCCCGCCATTCGGAATGTGACAAGTACTGTGGTTGTATTTCTTCTCTTATTTCCAGATGTTCTACACTCTTTAGTTCCCAACCCCGCGTAAATAAAGCTTCTATCTGCTGTCGGTTATAAAAACAGATTTGCCCTGTATCCACAAGTGTACCTGCCGAAATATCCAACATAAGTCGATCTGCTCCTGGTTTCCCAGATACATAGCTGCTGTGGCGATCGCTATAAGGATTAAAAAAGAACTTTCCTCCTGGTTGTAGGACTCGTCTAATTTCATTCACTGCTTGCTGTGCTACGGACCATCCACAACAAGTAATTGCAGCCCTGTCTATAACCAAATCAAAGTAATCGTTATCATAAGGTATTTGTGTAAAATCACTAACTCGCAAGTCACCTATCAAATTGTCTTCAGCAAAACGTTTTTGTGCATACTTTATAGCACTAGGACTAGCATCAATACCTACTACCCTAAAACCCTCACGGGCTGCAAACCAAAGGTTACTACCAGTACCACAACCAACTTCTAAAATTTTGACTTCATGACGCTGTTTATAACGAGGATAATTACGAAAAACAAAACTTACTACTGTATCCCAAGGGTAGCGTTGGGAATGCCCTTGGCTATACTTTTCTTCCCAAATGGGATCGAATGTTAGTACTTGATTCATAAAATATTTTTATATCTAGATTTGGGACAATGTTAATTGCTGAGATTGTAATTCTTCCTTGAGAACATTTTGCAAAGAGTTGATAATATCGTTCTTGGAAAAATCCCATTGGTCAGCACCGATAATTCGATGTTCAGTCTTTAGAGAATCAGTAATTTTTGTAATAATATCTTGATATCCCACTTTGGGCATTTTGTAGGATGTGGGTGTTTTTACGGTGAGAGTATCCAGGGGTCTTCCCTCACGAACAACCTCATACTGTTGTAATTCTTTCCATACAAGCTCCACAAAGTCCTCTGGGCTATGCCATTGTGGTGAATTTAATGTAGTTGGAACTTCGCAGCAAACATAAGATAATCCCGCAGGACAAGTTTTTATACCGTAGCTTCCTGGTACGGATGCACGAAAAAATATATCCTCTTGTTGGAAATTATGTAAGTAAGTGTACTGACCCTCCATATCTTTGGGAATCACAAAATAGTAAAGCACCATTGGAACATGATGAATATATTTTGATATTTCCTCACTATAACCCAATAGTTTTCCCATAGGCTCAATGCCAGCAGTCCATAGTATTCTATCTCCAGAAATTTCCTCACCATTTGAGAGGATAACTGTAGCTTGAGAGCTGGTGAAATTTAGTTTTTCTATGCCATATCCCATGATTGTAGTAACACCAAGTTCCTCAAGTCGTTGCTTTGCTTTTTCACAAAAACCACGTAAACCATGTTCTTTGGGATAGAAGTTTCGGAAAGAATAAGTTTGGGCACTATCTCGATAATATTTCATTGGATCGTTTTGAGATGATGCGGCAATTCTCTCGTCTAGAGTAGGACTTTCTTTAAGAACATTAGCAATGGAATCATCAAGAAATTTGATGCGTCGAAAAGGTGTCAAAGGGAAAGCATCAGCATCTAATTCAGCTGCTGCTGTACGATACATTTTATAGGCGGCACTAGCTAAGTAATTACTTGCTGTTTCTCCAAATCTTGCATCTAGTTTTTCCTGAAGATTTGTACAACTAGAGTTTGGTTTATCTAAAACTGCAAGCAATTCATTAAGGATATTTTGTACTGATTTTTCTCCATATGTTGCTAAATTTGGAATTGCTATTCCATCTGTTTTTATTCCATTAATAATAGAGGCATAACGCACAGATACTGGCTCAACTTCACCCTGTAAAATATCCATCAAGATTGAAGTTGTAATGTCAGAATTATTGTCAAATAAATGGCATCCCTTATCAAGATAAAACCCTTTCCAGTTAGCAGAGTAAAGTACCCCTCCTAAATGGGGAATGCGTTCTATTAAAACAACTTCTTTTCCCTGTGATGCCAACAAATAGGCACCAATGATACCACGAAATCCGCCCCCAACAATTAACCACCGTTCACTCACTGTACTACCCTCTATTTTTTATGTTCCAAAAGCTTTATTTCAAGTCTGATAACTCAATTACTTGATTTGCTGACAAAGGTTGCTTGAGAGTTCGCCCTACCAATAAATATGAATGAGTTGGTGGTACACCCGTTCCGGGACGGCGAAAGACAATATTATCCTCAGTCAAGATGTGTCCTACTGGTAGTTCATGGGATGTGACACAGGAAAGTCGAAAGTTTTGACGACCTTTTTCTTCACTAGATGTAGGACTTATCTGTGAGTGTCCTAGGCATTTTTCTGTTGTTCGTACTGCTGTTACTAAAGCTTTAAACTCAGCTGAATCGGATGAAAAGCGATGGTCGGGACCGGGCAAATTTTTGTCCAATGTAAAGTGCTTTTCAATCCAACAAGCTCCTAATGTTACCGCTCCCACGGCTGCTGTAATCCCATCGGTATGGTCGCTGAAACCTACAGGACAGCCAAAAACTGCTGCTAGGGATGCTATTTTCCGCAAGTGTACATCCTCAGGAGGAGTTGGGTAAGAGGAGGTACAGTGCAACAGAATTAACTGTTCATTGCCTGTTTTACGGAAGGTACGCACGGCATCATCAATCTCTGCCAAAGTTGCCATACCCGTTGATAACACAGTTGGTAAACCAGTATCTCCCATTGCTTTTATCAGGGGCAAATTTGTCAAGTAATCAGAGCCATTTTTTAAAACTGGCACACCAATTTCTAGTAAATCCCTGATGCTAGCTTCACTGGTGGGTGTGCTATGAAAACTTATGCCTTGGCGATCGCAGTATGACTTTAATTCCTGCAAAGACTCTGTTGCCAGTTCACAGCGTTTAAACATTTCATACTGTGATTCAATAACTTTTTTACCCTGAGAAATGTATTCATAAGTCAGAGATTTGTCGGCAATGAAATCCTCTGTGCGATAGTTTTGAAACTTAACCGCATCAGCACCAGCTTCTATTGCTGCATCAATAGTTTTTTTAGCTAGTTGTAGATCGCCATTGTGGTTAATCCCTATTTCTGCTACTAAGAAACATGGTTGTTCTCTACCAATTAAGCGTTCACCAATGGGAATTTGATTCATTAACTCGCCTCCGCTAGTATGGCTGCAATTCTGGTATTACCGCCACCATCTACCAATTTTTGCCCCTGTTGGGACATTTCCATCCGTGCTTGGGGTGCATCCAGTAATGGTTTGAGTGCCAGTGCTATTTCTGTGGGTGAAACATCTTCATAGCAGCCCAAATTGATGGTAATTTTCATGCTGCCTAGTTTTTCTGCGATCGCTCGTTGATTGTCAGCCAGAACTAAGATGATGCTTGGTAAACCCATAAAAGATAGTTCCCAATTAGTAGAACCACCAGCAGCAACAGCCACATCAGCCCAAGCCATTAGTTCGGGCATATTCGTTACATTCCTTTTCAGGTGGATGGGAAATTTTGCATCTAAGCAAACAGATTTTAATTGCTCATAATGAGGATTGCTTCCCCCCACCACAACCACTACTTCCAAGTCATTGAATTGCACCAACTCTAAGGCTTGTATTACCTTCAGAGTCACATTATCTGGATCGCTACCACCCAGTGTTACCAAAACTTTACGACCCACCGCAGGGATTTCTCTGTTCCATCCACACCACTGCCGAAATTCTCGGCGCAAGAGAGTATATTTTACACCCAGCAACAATTGAGTGTATGGCTCTCGGTTTACGTATAATCCTTCATGAGCAGAAATATTTTGATTTAAAACTATATCCGCATAATAATGTTCTGCGTGTCCATAATCATCAATCATTAAAAGACGCAGACCATTATCTTTGATTATTTGTTGATACTCTCCACCAAATTCATAACCATCTACTACTACCCAGTTAGCATTGAATTTACGAGTTAAATTGACAGTTTCTCTGGCATCTTCAACACTTCCTATTTGAACAGGAATGTAGACAACTTCCATTCCCTCTGACTTTAATCGAGCCTCCAGAGCAGGTGTTTTTGTTGCCATTACAAAAATGACATCACCACCTGCATATTGCCAAGCTTGAGCTAAAGCCAGACAGCGCATGACATGACCTGTACCTATTTGTTTTGATGCATCTGCCCTAATAACTAATTTCATGTATCATCAATACTTGGCTTTAAAAATAGAATAATTAATCAAACTTTATTGTAGTTCTGACAGCCTATGCGTAGACAAACGCCAAATTGCTAAATTATCAATGATTGTGCTAATTTGTGTTTCAATTTTTTCTTCTTGAAAGCACTGATCAAAACAATTTTCATTAAAAATAAATGACTTCAAAAGTCCCATCGGTAATTTTCTAATTCCATTCACAGCCGCTTGCCAGCTCAAAGATTTTGACATTTTGTAAAGCTCTTTACGGATAATTTCTCTTTCTGCTTTAATTGAACCTTCTTCAGGACGTTCGCGTACTAAATGGATTACTCCGTCACTACTTCCACAAAACTCAATTCCCACCTGTTGAAGCATATGGATAAAATAAGGTAAATAGCCGCAATTTTTTTCAATATGATCGCCATTCCATGAATTAAAAAATGCCGGCCAACATACTAAATGACCTCCCTGCTTGAGACGAGCAACAATATCGGCTGTTACATATTCCACATCATAGGCATGTTCTATTACATCCATGCAATTTATAACGTCAAATCTTGCTTCTTCTAAATCTCTTACATCTACTATTGGTATATCAATGCCGCGAATCGAAAAACGTTTTTGTACATAAGGAGTCAAGGTGGATACAAAATCTGAGTAAATGACCTTACAGCCGAATTGAGAAAAAATAATTGAATCTTTTCCTCCACCTCCACCATAGTCTAATACGCTTTCTAAAGGATATTTTAAATCAGGATAGTTGTTTAGTTGGTCAATTACCCAATCCATCCTAGTTGTCATCAGTGGAATTCTAAAAGGCTGTGTTAAATGTACAATCAAGCTAAAAATATTTCTATCAAAGCCAGTAGGATAATCTGATTTTTTAAAGTGATAATTATTCAATACGGATAAAATCATCTGATTTGCTTCATCAATAGAAATATTTACTATTTCTGAAAGCTCAAGTGCGTTATCAATTAAAATGTCTGGCTCTTTATAACTAAGTAATTGCCAAGCAAAAGTCTCTAAAACATTCATTATTTTCAACCTACACAGAAGATTTACAAGTATCTAAATTGTTATTCCCCATATTTCTTTTGCTCTATATATGCATTAATATTTGACCAATCAGGATATTGTTGTAGTAAATTCAAACAATCTTCCAAGCTAAACTCTGGAATTTGAGGATAAACTGCTTCAATTATT
>JASJCX010000004.1 GCA_030065255.1 Calothrix sp. MO_167.B42
TGTACTTGCATTCTTTGAGTCAATAAATCTGCTGTGGGTTCATCGTTGACTTCTTCTACTAGGGGAAAAATAGAACGTGCAGTTCGTACTACCGCTTCTTGTCCCTCCACCAATAAACGGATCATTTCTTTAGCTTTGGGAACCCCTGGAGTTTCAGGAATGGAGGTTAGTTTAGCATATTCACTATAGGTTCCTGGTGCGGGATGACCCAGGGAGCGAATTCTTTCTGCAACTAAATCTACGGCTAAGGCTAACTCTGTATACTGGGTTTCAAACATTAAATGCAATGTTTGGAACATTGGCCCGGTTACGTTCCAATGGAAACTGTGAGTTTTCAGATACAAAGAATAGGTGTCTGCTAACAAACGAGATAGTCCTTCGGCTATTTTCACACGGTTGGCTTCATCAATGCCGATGTTGACTGGTAGAGATGCTCCTGTCTGAGTTGCCATAATCTCCTCCTAATTGGTTCTTAATTTTAATTAAACTAATTTTTATTAACTACTACTAGTGCATTGCATTAGTTCACCAGGGGCATTTAGATCCCCGACTTCTCAAAGAAGTCGGGGATCTAAAAGGACTACTACGCTAAGTGCATTCTCAATACGCTCTTGGGTGCTTTCCTAACCCTAGCTAGGATAGTTTCTTTGCCTAAACGTTGGCAAGCTTCATAGCGATGACATCCCGAAAATCCGTAGTATTGCCCATCCACTTCCAAAACATCGATGGGTTCTTGTTGCCCAATTTCCCTAATCGATTCCATTAAGGCTTGTACCTTGTTCGGATCGTTTTGTCTGGGCAAGGGTCGCCGAATTTGGTGCAATGGAATTTGTTCTACCCTGACCATAACAGCTCCTCCCTCAACAGTCATATTTCAACAATAAATAAATCATACTCGTTATGAGTTTATTTAGCAAGTAATTGTAAAAGCACAATGCTATTATGGGGGTAAAAACGCCACACTTAAGCTATATCAATATTTCGCACTGTTAGTAGAACATATTTTCATGAATATTTCGTTCCGGTCTTTTTCTGGCACTGCAATAGCAATTTTTTGTTGGCTGGGGTTCGCGGGGACACCAAGTCTAGGGGCAAGACAATCAGATGTGGAGCTGAAGATAGGTATAGTACAGCGATTTGGCAGTCAAGCCAAGTCAGAATTACAATTGCAACCAGCTAAGGGCGATCGCTTGCAGTTGGAATTTAAACAAGGCAATGGGCAAAAAAGGTTAGTTACGGCTAATCCGGTAAAGTTAGAAATTGGGATGCAAGCTTTATCTCAACCGGTGTTAGATGAACGGGTGGTGTTGGGGACTTTCCGTACCTTTGAAACTGCTGAGGATAATGCTAATCAATGGCGCAAACAAGGGATTGAGGTAGAAATTGCCCAACCAGAACGCTGGCAAGTATGGGCAAAAAGGGATGTTTACAATACTCCTTTACTCAGGCGGTTTTTACTGGAAAGTGTGCAAGCTGCTGGTCAAAAAACATCCTATATAGATAGCAAAATTTTAAAACAAGTCCCCTTAGTCAGTTGGGTAATCAATGGTTATCGTTACAGCCGCGATCGCGTCAAAATTAGTAGTGGGAAAAATGTAATTTTCGTTAGTCAAGGAAAGAGGGCAAGAAACCCCCGTCTTTATGGTGGTAGATTGGCAATTCAGCCCAATGCCTATGGTAACTATACCCTAGTCAATCATGTGCCCTTAGAAACCTATTTGCGTGGGGTTGTACCCTATGAAATTGGTACCAATGCCCCCGTGGCATCCCTAGAAGCCCAGAGCATCATTGCCCGCACTTATGCCCTGAGGAATTTACGTAGATTTGAAATTGATGGGTATGAATTATGTGCAGATACCCACTGTCAGGTTTACTACGGATTAGATGGAACTTCCAGCAGTACGGATCAAGCGATCGCGGCTACTAAGGGTATGGTATTAACCTATGACAATCAATTGGTAGATGCCTTATATGCTTCCACCACTGGGGGAGTAACTGCTGGTTTTAGTGATGTGTGGAATGGAGAAGACCGACCTTATTTAAAGCCAGTTGTGGATGCTCCTAGTAATATTTGGAACTTGTCTGCCAATAGTTTATCCTCGGAAAGTAACTTCCGGCGGTTTATTAGTTTAAAAGAAGGATTTAATGAAAGCAAATGGAGTATGTTCCGGTGGCGTAGGGAAAGCGATGTCAAAAATATTACCAATGGTCTGCAAAAGTTTATGAGGGTAAAAAACAGTCCCTATGCCAAATTTAAAAAACTGCGGGGAATGCAGGTAGTGGAGCGGGGCGAAGGGGGACGCATCCTCAAGCTAGCAGTAAAAACCGACATTGGCACTTTTCATTTATACAAAGATGAAGTTCGCAGTGCTTTCTTTGCCCCTAAAAGTACTTTGTTTTACTTACAACCCCTAAACAAAGGTAGACCTGGATTATGGGGATATGCTTTTGTTGGTGGAGGATTGGGGCATGGAGTTGGTTTAAGCCAAACTGGAGCGCAAAACCTAGCGAAACTAGGTTGGTCGAGTGATAAAATTCTCCAGTTTTATTATCCCGGTACTCAAATTAAACCACTCAGCGAAATCCAGAAACCGTAAAATTAAATTAAGGCAGGAACACTAATTAATATTCCTGCCTTAGACTAAATTTAGATTATATATTTTTGTGCTGTCATTGTTTTAACAAACAGAACATATAGAACAGAAAGCACTGATGCAAATCTGTCTCATCTACTTTTTCATGCACCTAGTTATTTACTCTTGGCGATCCTGACAAGATAAGGTTTCTAGGTGCTGGGAAAATTCCTAGTAGAGTGCTTCTTCTTGGTGGGTTTCGATGGTGCAATCAGAAGTTGGATAAGCAACGCAGGTGAGTACGTATCCACCTTCGATTTGCTCATCATCCAAGAAGGATTGGTCGGACTGGTCAATGGTACCAGCTGTGATTTTACCAGCACAAGTGGAGCAAGCACCAGCACGGCAGGAGTAGGGCAGATCCAAACCTTTTTCTTCTGCTGCATCTAAGATATAGGTATCGTCTGCCACTTCAATAGTTTCGTTTAAACCTTCAGCTTCGTTGATGAGTGTTACTTTGTAAGTTGCCATTTTATTTTCCTCTCTTTTGCCAGCGGCAGTATAAGCTATCTTCAAGCAATTACCACGGCATATCTGAATTGATCGGCCGTTCATTAAAATTTGCTTCAATTCTGATACTACGAGAAAAATAGCCGGATGCAACTAGAAAATCCCTCTGATTTACCACGGATTAGTAATGAAATTTAGTTCCTGAATATTGATAAGTTTTTTTTATTAAAAAAAGGCTGTAAATCCCTATATCATCAAAAATAATTATATTGATCTTTGGAAAAACCTATTTTGCCAATCAATCATCTTGGCTGCTGGTTTTGATTTACTTATCTGCAAAAATCTTTTTCATATTTTGTGTAGGGTCTTATGTAGGGTCTGCTGAATAACCATAAAATATTGATTTATCACAGTCCTTTTAGGGTATTTATTGGGGAATTAAGTGCTGTCCCCTATCCCCTGTACCCTATCCCCTATCCCCTATCCCCTATCCCCTATGCATACATCTACAACACCATACAAAAGTTCAAGAATTAAGGTGGGTTTAGTTGGTATTGGATATGCAGCCAAAACAAGAGCAAAGGCATTACACAGTGATGAAATTGCTGCGAAAGCTCAACTTGTGGCTGTTTGCGGTCATTCTCTGGAAAAAACTACTACCTTTGCCCAAGAGTTTAATTGTACAGCGATCGCAACTTGGCAGGAGTTAGTTACCCTAGAAGATATTGATTTAGTAATTATCTCTACCATTAATCGAGATCATGGGATAATTGCTAAAGCCGCTCTTTCTCAGGATAAACACGTAGTTGTTGAGTATCCTCTAGCTTTAGATGTGGGGGAAGCTGAGGAAATTATTGCCCTTGCCCAGACACAAAAAAAACTTCTGCATGTGGAGCATATTGAAGTGCTAGGGGGAGTACATCAAGCTATCAAGCAAAATCTCCCTCATATTGGTCAAATATTTTATGCCCGTTACAGCACCATCAAATCCCAGTTACCAGCGCCCCGTAAATGGAGTTACAACCACCAAATGTTTGGTTTTCCCTTGATGGCTGCCCTTTCCCGCGTCCATCGTCTGGTAGATTTGTTTGGTCCAGTTTTAACGGTTAATTGTCACAATCGATTTTGGCAGACAGATAGGGAATATTACCAAGGCTGCATATGTGTTGCTCAATTGCAATTTGAGAGTGGATTATTGGGAAACATCACCTACGCTAAAGGGGAAACCCTATGGCACACTGAGCGCAGATTTGAAATTCATGGGGAAAACGGGGGGATTACGATCAACAAAGAGACAGGAGTTTTATTGCGAGCAGGGGACAGCATGCCTATGGAAATTGCCAGTCGCCGGGGTCTATTTGCCAAAGATACGGCGATGGTTTTAGACCACCTAATTCGTAATACTCCCTTATATATCACCCCTACAGAAAGTTTGTATACCCTGAAGGTTGCTGATGCCGCCAGACGTTCCGCACAAACAGGGCTAACGATGACTATTAATTAATATTACTTTACAGACACAGCATCAACATCAACGGTATTAGCTGTAGATGTATCTACGTGAGTAGTTGCATTAGTTACATTCTCTTCGGTAGATTGACCTTGACGTGATTTAAAACTTTCAATCACCAAACTAGAAACTTCAGTAACTAATAGTGTTAATAAAAACACATCATCCACTTGTCCTAAAATTGGAATCACGTCTGGAGAGATATCAATGGGGCTAATCAAATAAACCAGCGTGCCTAAAATTACCCACCACCGATACTGAGGATGACGGAGCAAATTACGATACCATGCATAAATAGATTGGATAGAAAACTTCATGACATTAACCTCGAATTGTCTTTAATTTTGACAAATTATGTCCTAAACTTCCTGTGGGAATAACCGCACTAATTGCTCTGGAAAATGCTACCAATCAAATCTGAGTTATTTCCTAACTATTGGTAGTTCCACAATAATAAAAATAGTACATTAAATCAAATAAAGTACTTAGGGATTGTTGCATAAGCAATGGATAGAGGAGAGTTACAACTGTGGATATATTAGAAACATTTCAAAAGGGCGGCCCTGCAATGTGGCCCCTATTAGCCCTATCAATTTTGTCTTTGAGTGTTATCTTTGAACGATTGTGGTTCTGGTTACGCATTTTAAGTCAAGAAAGGGCAACTGTCGATCGCGTTTTGGAAGCAGCCCAAGATCATTGGGAGATAGCTAGGGATATAGCCAAACGGGCAACAGATCAACCTATTGGTAGATTTCTTTATGCACCTTTAAAGCTATCTTCCACAGATGCCGAAACTTTTCGACTAGCATTAGAGTCTACTGCTGAGGAAGAGTTAGCTGGCATGCGTCGGGGGGAAAAGCTATTAGAAGTAGTAATCGCCTTATCTCCTTTATTAGGATTATTGGGTACGGTTTTAGGTCTAATTACTTCTTTACGTGCCATCCGCATTGGGGATTTGGGTACCCAAGCCGCCGCAGGGGTAACTACTGGGATTGGTGAATCTTTGATTAGTACTGCCACTGGGTTAGTAGTAGCCATTTTCACTCTGGTATTTTACCGTTTATTTCAAAGTTTTGTTTTCAACCAAGTTAAAGTTTTTCGCCGGGCAGGGAACGAATTAGAATTGCAGTATAGGCAATCACCACCAGAATATCGAAATAGTAGAGATGTCAGTGCTTTTGGGGTCAACCCTCCAGAATCTACCACCAAACCGATGGATACTTCTGATGTAATGGTCACAGAATCTCCAGAAAATCAATTTATCAACTACACCGAACAAAATCAAAACAATTTGGCTGAGACTAGGGAACAAAAAGATGCTGATACCTTAGGACTTGATAATTAATCAACAAATAAAATCTTGATACCATGGTGTGAGAGGGCAATAATGAAAATTAATCTGCAAAATTCTGTTGAAGACGTACAAATTCAAGTTCTTCCCCTAATTGATGTTGTTTTTTGCATACTGACATTTTTTTTGCTAGCAGCTTTGCAATTTACTCGTCAACAAGCAATTAATATAGATTTACCTAAAGCGAAAACAGGAACTTCTGCTCAGGTTAATTTAGAGCCGAATAAACGTAACATTTTACCTGTCTCCATAGACGCAATTGGTCAGACTTTTGTGGAAAAGGAACCTGTAAACAAGGAGAAGTTAGCAATCAAATTAAAACAATACCTAGAACAAAATCCCCAGGGTGTCTTAGTATTAAATGCTTCTCGGACTGCTACGTACAATGATGTGATTGAGACATTAGATATATTAAGGGAAGTAGGAGGCGATCGCGTAGCTTTGGGAATAATTCCCGGTCCTCCCGGGGCTTCTAATAACTCTTCACCTACTCCTGCACCAATTAATCCCACTCCGCAGAATCTTTCCCCTGGCAATTCTAATTCTGGTACACCACCATTAAATAACCAAGCGCCGGTGCCAAATGTACCTAGCCAACCCCAAACAGCGCCAGTGCAACCAAGCCCTTGAGGTTGAGGACCAACTCTTTGAAGAGGACAAGGGGCACCGGTACACCGGAGAGGGGGCGAGAACCCCATAAATAAATTAAAAATGATTGAATCGAGTGATTGCAGGGAAATTGACAATCCTTCTCTCTTGCCCCCTGCCTCTTTCACCCCTTGCCAAATATTGCAAACATAAAGATATATAAAATAAATTGCCCCTATAAATAAAATTCCTGGTAAGTTACATGTTACGAGTGAATACCAAGTTGGGGCGATCGCCAGTTATCTATGCTTTAACTTATCCTGACTTAACTCTTTATCTTCTGCTAATGAGCAATATCAACATATTCGGTAGTGCTTGTTCGCCAATTGGTCGAGAATTAACCGAAAGAAAGTTATGGCAACGGGCATACTCTAGAGTCTATGCTTTGCAACTTAGTATCTTGGTGCGTTATTTAATTTTTGATTACGTAGTACTTTGTAAATAGTCATTCAAGTTTCAGGGGTTGTGGCTAATGAATATTGGAGCCTTGTTAATCGCCTGGGTTATAACAGCTGCGAGCTTATACATTATTAGTAAATTACCACCCTTAGGAGTAGAAGTTGATTCTCCGGGTAAAGCTTTTATTTCAGCAGCTGTATTGGGAATTGTCAACGCATTCGTTAGACCAGCTTTACGATTATTTTTTGCAATTCCAAACCTAGTCACTTTTGATTTATTGTCAAGTTTATTCACATTTATTATTACAGTGGTTTGTTTTGGTCTTGCAGCTTGGTTAGTTCAAGGCTTTCGTCTGCGCTTTGGGATTTGGAGTGCCATTATGGGGGCGTTTGCGCTCTCTTTAATCAGTGGTTTGATTTACAAATTATTGGGAGTTTAACATCAAAAACTGGGAAAAGGAGTTATGAATCGTGATTTCCTAACCCCTCACCTTTCCCACTTATTCGTTTTCAGTTGGGGGAACTGCTGCGCTATTATCTGATTGTTTAGTGCGTTGTTCCCGTTTTTTGCGATCAGCAGCCACCATATCTGCCATAACAATTAGAGCTTGGGTCATTTTATCTAAATTGGAGCGGTATAACTCCAAATCCTTGATCAGCTTTTCATCAGATAAATTCAAGCCATTACCAATGGTTTTAAGTGCTTCATTGAGCTGCTTTTCATCTTTGACGAATTCTGGATCGGCAGATTCTAATAAACTATACAAACCAATTGCAAATAAACGACTATATTTAAATTGGGAATTATTAGCGATTGCTTGTAAAGTATTTTGCAAGTCAGCATCTCTATCTAAATGAGTGGTTTGACTTAACCACTCAATTAAATTGGCAACAGGTAAGTCACCGGCTACAGCTTGTAAACGTTGAGCGTCTTGTTGATAAATATCTGGATTTACCTCCACAGCCTGGAGGAGGGCATTAAAAATAGATTCCTTGTCCCGTTCTGGCTGGTAACCTGCCATAAAACGTTCAAAGGTGGTGACGACACCCAAAGCATAAATTGGGTTGTAATTGAAATCTACGTTAACTGATAGTAGATGCATTTCTACCATCAATTCTTCCACTACTCGTCGATAAATTGTGTTTATCGGTCGGGAATGAAGGGTGTAGAAGGTTCGCTTCGTATCAGAGACAGTACGGACGTTATTCACAAATTTTTCAGGACAATGTAATTTTATTCTCTCGCTTCCAGTCAACTTTGCCAAGTTGAGGTTGGAGGTGACAGCAATGGTTCGATATTTAGAATAACTTATCAAGCTATACGATAGGTGCAAAATTATTTTCCATGTGGATGGGGTTTGAAAATATGTCCTAATGGGACAAACTACTAGTGTTCCACCACATTAATAATTAGGGTTTGCAACAAAAAGTCTTTTAGCGGGGGTAGGCTTCGGCCGTGAGCTCAGCCGAACGGGAATAGGGAATAGGCAATAGGCAATAGTTACAGCCTCTTTGTTTCTATTTTTTTACCCGCAAAAAAATACCAGATGCAAGGATTTTGGGTTGAAAATCTTAATTTCCTTGCACGCCCTTTCCCAAAAAATAGCCCAAAAATATTGATAAATCAATGTTTTATAGTTATTCAGCTCCACCCTAATTAGGGCTTGCTAAATAACTATAAAATGGGATTGGACAAATTTGTTGCAACTTCTGAAGGTGCCTTAATTGAACGTCCTAGATTTTTTCAAACCCTACTTAGTTTACCTCGGCCGACAAAATTTGCGATCGCCATCATGTTCTGGATGCTGCCAGGAATAGGCGAAATGACTGACTCCCCTGAGCTTAGGAGCAAATTTACGCAAGGCACCCATTTGTACTTCTAGGGGCGGACGATTACTCATAGAAGTACCCCAATTACCAGCTAGGGCGGGTATAATTTTTGTCCCTGGTTTTGCCATATTCACAACCCGTTGCACCTGTGGGACTATACAATTAGCTTTACCACAATTAGCATAAGCCATAGGATGCCACTCCAAATTACTGGAGAACCTATCCCAAGGTTGTAAGCGCGAATCATATCCCCTACCTACTGTTTGATTACCACCAGGGAAGAATACAACCCCGGCGGGAATCCCTCGCTGCTGGGCTGGATAAGCTGCTAGGGCGACGAAATCTAGAATACCTTGCATGGCATGGGCGACTGATAATTGCCACAAATCCCATTGCAGTTGTGGTTGTCTGTTTTGTGGAGATTGGATAGATTTTTGCCCTTGATTAACAACCCTTCCTTGCCATAGGGGTTCTCTTTCTCGGGGGTAAAGTCGATCTGTTTGTGCCACATCGGCTGCGGTGACATATCCTTTACGTAAAAAACGGCGAATTAACTCCAATCCTTTATTATTCTGTGCCCGTTCAAATAAAGCTTTTTGAATGGCTTCACTATATAGCCATAAATCCGTGACTTTAGTGGCAATAGAATTCGTTCCTGCCTGCCGGGGGTAGCGTATATAATCAAACAAAATACCATCGGGACGACGACGGGTAACAGCCTGTACTAACTGGTAATAATCTTGTTTTGCCTTTTGGTTATATGGATCGATGAATACTTGGGAGCTATTATCTACCACATACAGACTCGTTTCTCCCTTACCATTACGAGCAATGACTCCTTCCCTATCTTGACGCTGGGCATAACTGTAACCGAAATTGGTAGTAAACATCCAGGCATATACTTTCAAGCCCCTCTCTCGTCCCTTTTGAATAGCGGTGGAGAGTAAGTCCACATTTTCTGCACCTGTTGTCCGAATCACAGAAGGCCAAACCGTAGGATTACTAGCAGCAGGCAACAATACCCGCCCATCATAAAAAACTTCTAAGTAAACTTGATTGTATCCTTTATCAATAATCTTATCCATAATCTCGTCAATGGCACCCGGTTGAGCATCACAGGGATATAAGCGCAACCAAATTGCCTGGACTTGGGGCCAAGTGCGATTGCGGCAGTCTCGCACGGCTTGGGCATGTTGTTGCACTAGTTGACGATAACTATTTTGCACCTCCGTATCCCCTTTAACAGCAGCACGACGCAATCTTTGTTTGGCTTTTATTGCTGTTGAAGATAAATGACAATATTGGTTTAATTGTGCTTGGGCTGGCTTGATGCTGATTTTAGGAAATAACCATACAGTGGTAAATGTGCTGACAAGCAATCCCCGCCAAAATAACTTTGATTTTAAATAGTTGACGCAATAGTTAGACATACCTACAAGCAAAAGAACGAAAAAATTCAAACCCAATTAACCTTTATCAAGTCAAAGTGCATGGAATTGCTTTTTGTGAAGCAGAAAGTCAAGTTGACATAGTTAGCACAACTTATCCTACTCTTGGAGAAGGTGCAAGATGGATGTAATTAGATTTTTATAGCCTACTTACAAAATTAAGACTACAAAATACCTGATTCTGTTGCCGTTTTTTAGGAACATTATCAGATTATCGAGACTTTATGAGCAAATTTAGCTGATGTTTGTCAAGTCAGTCAGAGGCAGGCTTCGACCGTGAGCTCAGCGTTCGACGGCTCGACTGAGCTTCGCCGAACGTCTGAGCTCACGCCGAAGTCCGAACGGGGGCACCGGAGCAGGGGGTTAGATTTCAACAGGTGTTAATGTTAAACATAATACTTTTACAGCGATCGCTATTTTAGTCTTAATTACTGTAATTATTTGTTATTAATAATACTTGTATCATTTTGTATCAGATAGAAAGGCGGGATAAAATGTTAATGTTTTCCATGGAACTATCCCGCCATCAGTATATGATGTACAAATATCTTGACCCATGACAATGGAAAGTCAATGTTTAAGACCCACGCTTAAGGGCAGCTTCAACCCGTTTAAACTGCTGTCTGAGACGTTTTTTCAGCTTTTCTGGTACTGGACGATTGGGATAGGTGGTGTAATGTCCAGCCAGGGAATTTAGAGCTGTACGCATGGTAGTAAAAGAAGCAAGATTGGAAACCGAGTTATTGCGCTGATAACGAGCGGCAAAGGTTTTAATTTGTTCGCGTGCTTCTGTTTGAAGTTCTACCCTATCTGGGGCATCTTTTGGTAGTTCTATAACATTTTTTAAATTATTAAGAACATCTAAAGTGTCTTGGCGATAATCCCCTGTTAAACCATCTCGACTAGCAAAACCTGTTAAGCCGATGAATGCTACTAAAATTAGGGCTAGTAGGCTTGACCAATTGCGCTTCATAAGCATGAAATGAAAACAATACCAAATCAACGTCCATCCTATCTTGTATTGGTATCTCAAGGAACAGTTGACAGTTGATGGTTGACAGTTGACAGTTGACAGCTGACGGTTAGGAATTGAAAATTATTATCACCCCCCACACTTCCCACACTCCCCACACTTCCCACACTCCTTCCCTAGGCGGACATAATGTTAGCCAATATTGGCTGATAAAGGGTATCCCTTTGTTGGTAAGGTCTTTGTAAAGATGCGATCGCACCTTGTAAAGTTGATACTTCCATACAAGTGCCACCAATTGCTCCAGCCATGGTGGTAATGTGCTCCTCCATCAATGTGCCCCCAATATCATTGCAACCCCACCTCAAAGCTTCTGTAGCCCCCTTTAATCCTAGTTTTACCCAGCTTGGTTGATGGTTGGGAATCCAATTTCCCAAAAAAATCCGAGCAACGGCTGTTAATAGTAGGGCATCTGCTAATATTGGTTGGTCTCGTCCCACTCTCTTCCGTAAGGGTTTAGGGGCTTCTTGACCTACAAATGGTAGAATAATAAATTCTGTAATTTTACCAGGATATCCTTGATTGATGGCAGTTTGTTGGAGCGATCGCAATTTTTCTAAATGACTAATTTGCTGTTGTGCTGTCTCAATGTGTCCTGACAACATAGTACTGGTGGTGGGTAAACCCAGTTTATGGGCCGTACCCACAATTTCTAACCAAGTTGCTGTATTAATCTTTTCTGGGCACAGAATCCGCCGCACTTCATCATCTAAAATTTCTGCGGCGGTGCCAGGCATGGAATTAACACCAGCATCCTGTAAAGCTGCAATTACCTGGCTGTAACTCAATCCATCTTCACGGGCAATAAACTGGATTTCTTGGGGAGAAAAGGCATGGAGGTGTAGTTGGGGGAAATTTTGCTTAATTGTTTCTACCAACTTGATGTAATAAGCCAGAGATTGTCTATTGATTTTGGCTTTGAGGTTTAATCCCCCTTGCATGCAGATTTCCGTAGCACCTCTTTTGACTGCATCTGTAGTTTTTTCCAGAATTTGTGCCCAATCTAACCAGTAAACCCCATCTTCCCCCTCATCACGGCGGAATGCACAAAAACCGCAATGTTGCTCACAAATGTTAGTAAAATTTATATTACGATTAATAACATAGGTGACAGTATCCCCAGCTTGCTGCTTGCGGAGGCGGTCGGCAGTGCGACGAATGGCGGTAATATTGTCAGAATCAGTCTGTTGTAATAAGAATACCCCTTCCAAGACAGATAAGTCATATCCCATCAAGGCGCGATCGAGAATACTATCAACGGATTTATCAATCACAATTAGCAAAAAATTATTTCAAAATCTGCTTTTGATTGTGGCATATATGAGGGTAATAATCATTGGCGCAATAATTGGCACAATAATTATGAATCCTGTTTTCCCAAACTGGATTCTTTGACCATCCATTTTCAGAATGGCTATCACACCTGCGGTTGCCATTAGAACCCATATGGCTGCAAAAATAATAAAAATAACAAATGCCGATTCATTCATAGTATTTTTGATTATTATTGAATTGACCAAAGAAAAAATATTAAATACTCGCCAAACATTAAATCAATAAATTTAATGAACAATTCTCACTATTTTACGTCATCAGCATCAAGGTACAATCTACCTATATTATGATTTTAAATACTTTGATTGATTTTATGATTAAGTAGATGAACAAAAATGCTTGGGTGTGAGGCAAGAATCCCCCAGCCTTTAACGGCTTACTGTTACCAATATTTATTATCTCCTAAATTCCTATCCCACCGACAGTTATAAAACGTCGTCTCAAAGCGAAAGTCCTCTAAAAGAGGACTCAATGAAAATTTTAGAATTAACAAATTGCACCAATGTCACTTAGCCGGTGATTTCCGCCTGAGAATGAATTTGTGTTTGCTTATAAACAAAGTCTACTTAAGTAGACTTGGGCTATGAGACTGGGATTTTCAATCCTAGCCGGGATAAAGGTTATAACGATTTTAAGGGTGGGGAGTGTCAAATGAGTAAGATCGACAATCACAATTCTCTTTTATCAGTGCCTACTGAATCTTTAGCAATTCCTCAACTTACCTGTAAAAATTCTCTCCTTTTATCCCTAGTAATTCCCACATATAAAGAACGGGAAAATATCCAAAATATTATCAAAATCCTCACTCAACTTCTAGATGAATCGATTCCTGGAGAATACGAACTCATTGTTGTTGATGATGACAGTCCAGATGGTACTTGGAAAATAGCACAATCACTGATGCCACAGTATCCCCAGTTGCAAGTAATACGCCGCCAATGGGAACGGGGGCTATCTTCGGCGGTGATTAGGGGATGGCAGGTGGCAAGGGGTGATATTTTAGGGGTAATTGATGGTGATTTGCAGCATCCACCCCATATCATGTTGCAAATGCTAGGGGCTATGGAAAAAGACGCTGATTTAGTAGTTGCTAGCCGACATGTGGATGGTGGTGGGGTCAGCAGCTGGAGCTTTATGAGACGTTTTTTATCCCGTGGCGCTCAATTATTGGGGTTAATGATTTTACCGGGGGTATTAGGTAGGGTTTCCGATCCCATGAGTGGATATTTTATGGTGCGTCGCTCTTGTGTAGCAGGTGTAAACCTTAATCCAGTCGGGTATAAAATTTTGCTGGAGGTGATTGGGCGGGGTAACGTGGAAAAAATTGCTGAAGTTGGCTATGTGTTCTGCGAACGCAAACAAGGAGCGAGTAAGGTAACTTGGAGGCAATATGTGGATTATATCCACCATTTGGTACGTTTGCGTTTGTCTACAGTCAGATTAGAGAAATTTGGTCAAAGTATGGGTTTTCCGATTGGTAGATTTGTGCGATTTGGAGTGGTGGGATTGAGTGGGGTATTTGTAGATATGGCCGTACTTTATTTACTCAGTGACCCAACGACCATGGCTTTGCCCTTAACTCGCAGTAAAATTATTGCTGGGGAAGTGGCGATTTTCAATAATTTTTTATGGAATGATATTTGGACATTTGCTGATGTGTCTGCACAACAGCAAGAATGGGGACAGCGTTTGAAAAGATTTGTTAAATTCAATCTGATTTGTTTGGCTGGATTGGTTTTGAATGTATTAGTACTGAATTTGGTATTCAATTTTATTTTACCTAATCGTTACATTGCTAACTTAATTGCGATCGCAGTTGCAACTATTTGGAATTTCTGGATAAATCTGAAGCTCAGTTGGCGAGTTACCCAGGTGAAGTAGAGGAGTGTGGGGAGTGTGGGAGGGAAGGAGTGAGGGAAAACTCAAAGTCCAGGATTTACTTAGTGTTGGTAGTCTGGTTCATTATTGGTTTAGGACTGCGTTTAATTAATTTAACTGGCAAACCTCCTTGGACAGATGAGTTTTCTACCCTAGTATTTAGTTTGGGTAATAGTTTTTTAGATGTACCCTTAGACAAAGCGATCGCAGTTGATACCCTGTTACAACCGCTACAGCCACAAGTGAATGCTGGCATTGCCAATGTATTGTCCCATTTACTTACCCAAAGCAATCATCCACCACTTTATTTTGTTCTCTCCCACTGGTGGATAGGGTTATTTTCGACACAACAAGGATTAGTATCCTTATGGGGTGCGCGATCGCTTGCTGCTATTTTAGGTGCATTATCCATACCAGCTATCTATGGTTTAAGTTGGATTGCCTTTCGTTCCCCTGTGGTAAGTCACATCGCTGGGGCAATGATGGCGGTTTCTCCTTTCAGTATTTTCCTCGCCCAGGAGGCACGCCATTATACTTTGGTAACTTTGTGGGTAATTGCTTCATTTAGTTGTTTATTAATTGCAACGCGCCATATTCAAAATAAAACCAAGTTACCGATTTGGCTCATTCTCTGCTGGATATTAATCAATGCTTTGGGTATTGCTTCCCATTACTTTTTTGTGCTGACTATGTTTACTTCAGCAGTCGTATTAATATTTCTGGCTGGGAGACAAGAGGCAGGGGGGCAGGGAGCAGGGAGCAGGGGGAGGCAGGGAGATGCAGATGCTTTTTTATTTTGGAAATCTCCTTGGAAACAAATTTATATTGTTGCTGTGGGTACTATTGTGGCTGGTTTAGTCTGGCTACCAGTTTTTTTACAAAACTCCTATGGGAATCAATTAACTGAATGGATTCAGGATTCTAGATCTGGATTAGCTTGGTTAAGTCCGATTTTTCAGGCTTTAGGAACATGGATTACCATGATTGCCTTACTACCCGTAGAATCATCACAACTATGGGTAGTTATTGCTTCTGGTGTGGCGATGCTCATGTTCTTTATTTGGGCAATACCATTGTTGTGGCGGGGTATAAAAGTAGTCCTACAGGAACCACACACTAATTTAATCACACTGGTACTAATTAGTTTAATTACCGTAGCGATCGCTTTATTCTTTATTTTTACCTATTTGCTCGGCATTGACTTGACTAGGGGTGCTCGCTACCACTTTGTTTACTTTCCCGCTGTGATTGTATTATTGGCTGCAAGTCTAGGAATCCATTGGCAAAATCCCAGGGATCAAATGCAAAGATGGGGCATAGGAGGTAAACAAGCGGTAGTACTAATTTGGTTCATGGGGTTATTAAGTGTAATTACAGTAGTTAGTAATTTTGGGTATCAAAAATATTACCGACCAGATTCCTTTATGCAGCTAATTACCAATACTTCTAACCAACCCGTACTCATTGCCACAACCCAGAAAACCCATGTGCATATCGGGGAAATGATGGGGGTTGCGAGGGAATTTAAGTTAACAAACTCTAGTCTAAATCCCTTATTTCTTTTGGCTCATCAAAAGCAGAATCCCCAGACATCAACCGCTTCCCTAGAAAACACTTTAAAAGTATTACCACGCCCTGTAGATTTATGGTTAGTTAACTTTCGCGCTCCAATTCCAGAATCCGTCAAACTATGTACCCCTAACAACAAAGCTTTACCAGCGATTGATGGCTACGAGTATCAACTTTATCATTGTCTATAAGAAGTTGATAGTTGATAGTTGATAGTTGGCGGTGTGAAGTACACTACTCCTTCACTCTGATCACTGATTAAATGGATGACACTGATGACACGGATAGACGTTGATAACCAAACAATTAACTGGTGATCACTGATTAAATGGATGACGCTGATGACACGGCTACACCTTGATAACCCAACTGTCAACTCTTAACTCTTCACTCTTAACTCTTCACTCTTAACTCTTCACTCTTCACTCTTAACTCTTCACTCTTAACTCTTCACTCTTAACTCTTCACTCCTTCACTCCTTCACTCCTCCACTGACTGCTGACAAGCCAGCGATCGCTCGTAGGTTTTGACAGCGAATTAATTCGGTAAAATTTAAGCCAGAACGCCTTTCAATTTTGGCCACAGCCTCAATAGCTGTTAATAAATGTTGTGCGGCTTCCACCTCTGAATAACCCCGTCGCAATGCTACTCGAATTGCTCCCTTATCAGCATTTAACTCCGATTCCTGGGAGCGGTTTGTCCGCCAAATCCGATTAATTGCGATCGCAGTTAATCCCCCAGCCACAACTACACCCACTGCATCTGATTGGGAAAACTCCACCAATCCAGCTAAAATTCCTACTAAGGTTACTCCTTGATAAATATCAGGTTTGAACCACTTCACCCCTGTTAACCAACTCACCATTCGCAGTAATAACAAGTCCCGTTGTGGTTTCGTCAGACGATGCCACAAATCAAAATTAATATGTATTGGTCGTTCTTGATTCCACGGCAAAGGAAAAGTTGCATCTATTACCTTTGGTTGCTCTGGTTTACTGACTATTTTTACAGTCATGCGTCCAGAAGCTGGCATGATATCAAATAAGCGGCGGATCTCAACTTTTGGCTCCATCTAAACCTCCGCAAGGGTACTCCCACCACACCGCAGGTTGGTGGTGAGGGGAATTGCGGGATAATTAAAGGGGTTCAATGCCCCTTTAATTATCAGGATTATTTTGTTTCTCCACATAGGATTTAAGTTGCTCAAGAGTAACTCCTCCGCATGATGCGACAAAATATGCACCCGTCCAAAAAACGGGCTTGTTGTAAAACTGATTAACTTGTTCATGAAACTCTTTACGAATTAATCGACTTGAAACAGTTTTCAAGTTGTTGACTAACTTGCTGACTGCAACATCTGTTGGGTAACTAATGACTAAATGAACATGGTCTGATTCTCCGTTAAATTCAGTGACTTTACTCTTCCACTTGGCGCAAGTATTTTCAAATATTTCTTGTAAACGATTAAGCATTGGCTGAGTAATTACTTTTCTGCGATATTTAGTTACAAGCACTAAATGAATATTTAAACTATAAACTGCTCTATGTCCTACGTTGTAACTCATACCACTAAATGATATTATGGCTATATGTTACTAACTTACCAGTACAAACTCAATCCCAAAACAGAACAGGTTGTCATCCTTGAAGCCTGGGGAGAACTGCTGCGTCGTCACTATAACTACGCGTTAGAACAAAGACTAGACTGGTTAAATAGAACAAGGTCACAGATTGACCGTTGTAGTTTGGTTTGTGAACCAATTGGTGAGATATCTGGGAAAGTTGATTACTATACACAAGCGGCTGACCTTAAACAAACTAAAGAACTATTTCCTGAATACAAAAACATCTATGCCGATTGCCAACAGCAAAACCTCATGAGGTTAGACAAGGCATGGAAGCGGTGGTTAGTACCAGATAAAAATGGTAACAGAGGAGGACGACCAAGATTTAAAAAACGTGGTGATATGTGCTCATTTACTTTTCCTCGTGTTAACTGTGCCAAAGCCGGAGCGCGTTTAACAGGTAATATTCTCAAACTCTCTAAGATTGGGGGAATTGAGGTGATTTTACACCGCCCAATTCCAGACGGATTTGACATTAAACAAGCGACTATCCTCAAAAAAGCAGATGGTTGGTATGTCAGTTTTTCTCTGGAAGATAAAACCGTACCCACTTTATTACCTGTTGATGAAATTAAAGCTGCTACTGGCATAGATGTTGGGTTAGAAAAGTTTTTAACTACTGCTGATGGGCAAAGTATTGAAGTACCACAGTATTACCGCAAAACACAATCTACTCTAGCCCGTCAACAACGCAAGCTTGCACGTAAAACCAAGGGGTCTAAAAACTACCAGAAACAAGCCAATAAGGTTGCAAGACTTCACTTGCACGTTGCAAGACAAAGGAAAGAGTTTCACTATCAAGTTGCTCATTGGTTGACTAAATCCTATGACTTAATTGTTTTTGAAAACCTAAACATTAAGGGTTTGGCTAGAACACGTCTAGCTAAGTCAATACTCGATGTTGCCTGGGGCGCATTTCTCCAAATCATGCAAGCAGTAGCGGTAAGACGCGGCAAACATACAAAAGGAGTTGACCCTAGAAGAACAAGTATTAATTGTTCTGGTTGTGGACAGAGGGTTGAGAAAACTCTTGCGGTTCGTGTTCATAGCTGTTCCTGTGGGTTGGTGATTGACCGGGATTGGAATAGCGCATTGAATCTTTTAAATCATGGGTCGGTTGGACTACCGATTCCTGGCTGTGGAGGCTTAGACGTTGGTCAGCCAGTGAAACAGCAAGTCTCATTTGTGAATTTGAGATGCTCCCGCGCTAACCGCAAGCGGTAAGCCGTGAGAGTTGTCACATTGGCTATTAGCTATTAGCCTTCAAGTTTATAAATTGTTGGGGATTATACTAATTCTATATTATTCAGCTCCAAAACCATGGTTGCAGAGTCAGTGGAGGAGTGAGGAAGTGAAAAGTTGATAGTTGACAGTTGGGTTATCAAGGTGCAACCGTGTCATCAGTGTCATCCATTTAATCCGCGATCGCCAGTTAAGGAGTAGTGTACTTGAAACCGTCACCTATCACCTGTCACCCGTCACCTGTCACCTGTCACCTATCACCTATCACCTGTCAACTGTGAGATTCGAGTGTATATTTAAACTCAAAATTCATAACTGAAAATCATGAAATCTTTTACTCCCGTACCCCCACAATGGACGCAAAAAGCAACCCATGCCCAGGAATTTTGTTGCCCTCAGTGCAAATCGAGTACCTTAGAAGCTGAAGAAGTATGGATTAATCGCACATCACCTGTAATGACAGCAGATTATCGCCGTAAATGGCAAGAATTTTACCAATGTCACTGTGGTTGTGCCTGGTGGGGCTGGAGTAGCGATCGCAAAATGTATCCCATGGAAAAAAAAGATGATTTTCCCCAGGAATCTCCTGATTTGGGATTTTAAACTCCTTACGATAATCCGTTAATCTCCTTTTTTTCGTACCTTCTTTGTCTATTTTCGTTCTCAAATAGATATTTATAGAACCAATTAACAATAAATATGAATTAACTCAAAAGTTTTTATGATTAAAATAACTAATAATTGACTTTAAAAATTGACATTTTACAAAATTGGTGTTCCTAGACAAAAATAAAAGTGTAGGAAAAATAATACCAGAAATTGGAGGTCGCAGCAGCGTATGGTTGCACTCACTACTCAGACTGAAAATACCAAACCCCAAGGTCGCTTGACCATACAAACCGTGGAAATTGGTGCAGAAACCAAGGCTATTCGTTGTTTGGATTGGGATCGCGATCGCTTTGATATTGAGTTCGGTTTACAAAATGGTACTACATACAATTCGTTTCTGATTCAAGGTGAAAAGACTGCTTTAATTGATACTTCCCATTGCAAATTTGAGGATTTGTACTTGGATGCGGTGCAGGGGCTGATTGACCTTGCAACCTTGGATTATTTAATTATTAGTCACACGGAACCAGACCACAGTGGCTTGGTCAAAGATGTATTGCAATTAGCTCCCTATGTCACCGTAGTAGGTGCAAAGGTGGCGATCCAATTCCTGGAAAATATGGTACATCAGCCGTTCCAATCCCGGATAGTCAAGAGTGGAGAACGCCTGGATTTGGGGAATGGTCACGAGTTAGAATTCGTTTCTGCGCCTAATTTACACTGGCCAGATACAATTTTTACTTATGATGCTAAAACCCGCATCCTGTTTACCTGTGATGCCTTCGGAATGCATTATTGTAACGACTATACCTTTGATGAAGATGCAGAAATACTCAAAGCAGATTTTAAATATTATTATGACTGCTTGATGGGGCCAAATGCTCGTTCCGTCTTATCTGCAATCAAGCGGATGCAAAAGCTGGATACCCAAATGATTGCTACAGGACATGGCCCTTTGTTGCAATATCATCTCTCAGATTGGGTGCAGAATTACCAACAATGGAGTAAGGAACAGGCAAAAGCAGATACATTAGTGGCAATATTTTATGCGGAAGATTACGGTTATAGCGACCAATTAGCCAGAGCCATCACCCATGGTATTCTCAGAAATGGGGTAGCGGTGGAGTTGGTGGATTTAAGCACCGCAGAACCCCAAGAAATCCGGGAAATTGTTAGCCAAGCAGCAGGTTTAGTCATGGGAATGCCATCCCAATCGGATTACAATGGCAATGCAGCCTTAAGTACTATTCTTGCAGCTGCTCACAGTAAACAAGCAGTGGGATTATTTGAAACCGGGGGAGGGGAAGACGAACCGATTTTTCCCCTCCGCAATAAGTTTCAAGAAATTGGACTCACAGAAGCCTTTGAGCCAATCTTAATTAAAGAAGTACCAACCAAAGTTACCGAACAACTATGTGATGAAGCTGGAACAGACATTGGACAATGGTTAACACGCGATCGCACTATTAAACAAATTAAAGCCTTAGATAACGATTTAGAAAAGGCATTGGGAAGATTAAGTAGTGGACTCTATATTCTTACTACCAAAAAAGGAGATATCAGCAGTGCGATGTTTGCTTCATGGGTAATGCAAGCGAGTAGGGAACCCTTGGGAGTCGCCATTGCAGTTGCTAAAGATCGAGCAATAGAATCATTATTACATATAGGCGATCGCTTTGTTCTTAATGTCCTAGAGGAAGATAACTATCAAGGTTTAATGAAACACTTCCTCAAGCGTTTTTCTCCCGGTGCAGATAGGTTTGCAGATATCAAAACCTATAGTGGGAGTAATGGAAGTCAAATTTTAGCAGATGCCTTAGCATATATGGAATGTGAAGTCAGCAGTCGCATGGAATGTAGCGATCACTGGATTATTTACAGCAATGTCCATACAGGGAGAGTGGCTAAAGTTGATGCACTCACAGCCGTTCACCATCGTAAAGTTGGAAATCACTATTAATATTTTGGATTTTGTGTCTATTTTGGATTAAAAATCAGCGTCTATCCTTAGGCTCTAAAAATCTATCTGTCTCATTCTTTTTTCAAATTAATGAATTCATAATTCTCGCTCCCTTCATGAGAGTCCTATAACAATGCAAAATTTATTAAAAGATATCCCTGTAAAAACGATAAAAAGGGAAAGCTGGTTAAATTTAGGTCGCATCGTCCAAGCACTGGAACTAATCCAAGACTTAATCGTAATTTCCCTGTGTATCGGGTTATTTAGCTTCATGGTACTGCAAATTAAAACCATGTTCCTTTCCCTCATCCCCCCGATTCACTTTCATGTAGTCATGGCAGATATCCTGTCATTACTGATTCTAGTGGAATTATTCCGTCTGCTAATTATTTATCTGCAAGAACAACGAGTATCCATCGGTGTGGCGGTTGAAGTCTCCATTGTCTCAGTTTTACGGGAAATAATCGTCAATGGAGTTCTAGAAATCAAATTTATGCAAGTATTAGCTGCTTGTGCATTTCTGCTAGTGCTGGGTTTACTACTGATCATCCGCGTCTGGTTACCTCCCACCTTTGAAAGAATCGACCCCGAACAAGAAGTTTCCAAACGATACAAGAAATACCTTACACCATAAATTTTGGATTTTAGATTTTAGATTTTAGATTATCCGTTGTCTATTGTTCAGCCCGAATTATTCAACTTCTGTGTTAACCCTCTTTCTCTGAGTCCTCCGCGTTTGGAGCGGTTTTTTAAACCTCCTACAGCAATGGACATATTGGTTAAGACAGTATTATTCGACTCAATAACTCAGGACTTACGCAAGTGTCACAATCGGTTGTTGGTGCGTGACGCTATAAGTCTTATTACTACGTTCAAATCTTTTCGTAGCGTCACACACCCTACACAAAAAATATGCCGGTTGCGTAAGTCCTATAACTGTCAACTGTCAACTGTCAACTATCAACTATCAACTGTCAACTATCAACTGTTTACCCATGTCTACCCCAACCTTAACCAATCCCCGGGACGTTCAAATTACAGAAATAGCTACCCATACCATTGTATTGCGATCGCGTACTTGGCAACGCCTAAAATTTGAAGTAGAATACGCCCGTCAAAAAGGAACTACCGCTAATTCCTACCTAATTCAAGCCACACACACCGCCTTAATCGACCCCCCTGGGGAATCTTTCACCCAGATTTTCCTGGAACAACTGCAAACACACCAAGACTTAACCCAGTTAAATTACATTATCCTCAACCACGTCAATCCTAACCGGATGGCGACCTTAAAAGTACTCCTAGAACAAGCACCCCAAGTCCAAATCATCTGTTCTAAACCGGCTGCCATCGCCCTGAAGACCACTTTCCCCCATTGGGAGGAAAACATCAAAATTGTCCGTTCTGAAGATTCCCTGGATTTAGGACAAGGGCATCAATTACAATTTGTCACTGTTCCTACCCCCCGATGGGCCGATGGCATGTGTACTTACGATCCTAGTACCCAAATCCTTTACACAGACAAGTTTTTTGGAGTTCACCTGTGCAGTGATGTTGTCTTTGATGAAAACTGGAAACAACTAGATAGCGATCGCCATTACTATTTTGACTGTCTCCACGGAACCCAAGCCAAACAAGTAGAAGCAGCCTTGAATAAATTAGCACCATTGACCGCGAAATTATACGCACCCGGTCATGGTCCGATTGTCCGTTACAGTCTCAGTCGCTTTACCTACGATTACCGTCAATGGTGTCAACAGCAGAAAACTCAAGAATTACGGGTAGCCTTACTTTATGCTTCTGCTTACGGTAACACAGCTATCATGGCAAATGCGATCGCCCAAGGATTATTGCAAAATGGTATCTCTGTGGAATCTATTAACTGCGAATTTACCGAACCCAGCGAAATTACCTGTGCGGTAGAAGCCTGTGATGGTTTTATCATCGGTTCCCCCACTTTAGGAGGACATGTACCCACCCAAATTCAAACCGCTTTGGGAATAGTTTTATCCGCAGCAGCAAAAACTAAACTCGCGGGTGTGTTTGGTTCCTATGGTTGGAGTGGGGAAGCTGTGAATTTAATTGAAGGGAAATTATTGGATGCAAATTACCGTTTGGGATTTCCTTCCATCAGCGTCAAATTTAGTCCCACGGAGTTTATTTTACAACAGTGCGAGGATGCAGGAGCGGAATTTGCCCAAGTATTGAGGAAGAACAAAAAGCTGCGGACTTCTCGCCAAGTATTGACGGAAACCCATGTAGACAGGACGGAACAAGCTGTAGGCAGAATTATCGGTTCCCTATGCGTCCTCAGTAGCAGACGGGGAGATAGTCACAGTGGAATCCTCACATCTTTAGTATCTCAAGCTACCTTTAATCCCCCTGGTTTAATGATTGCCATTGGTCAGAATACCGATGCAATTATTCATCCTGGCGAGCAATTTGTACTGAATATCCTCAAAGAAGGACGTAACCTCAGGCGACATTTTTCTGCACGCAGTACTCCAGGAGATAATCCTTTTGCACAGTTAGATACCAAGGTCGCTAATAATGGCTGCTTGATTCTTAATGATGCCCTTGCCTATTTAGAGTGTACTGTACAGCAAAGGATGTCAGCTGGGGAAGAATGGTTAATTTATGCAACTGTAGATAAGGGAGAAGTATTGGAACCGACTGGGGTGACAGCGATTGACCATCGCAAATCAGGTAGTCATTTATAGCAGTCGCCATCATGGTTAGGACGTTTTTGCTGTTTTTGCTAAAACCGTGGGATTGTTTCATCGCATAAAATATGATGGGATTTATATCACACCCGCCTGGGGTTGAAAACCCCACCTCTAATAGGTAAATTCGTCTAAAGACGACTGGGAAATAGCCATCAAAACTAATGGGACAAAGCACTAGTGGTTCATCGCATTAGTTATGGAGGGAAGCATTCCAGCCCTCTTTAGAGGACTTTTGCTTTCAGACAGGGACTAAAAGTCCCTAGCGGATCTGATATACACCCAACAAAATTAATGCGATAGAGTACTAGTGGTTCATCGCATAAGTTATGAAGGGGAGCATTCCAGTCCTCTTTAGAGGACTTTTGCTATGAGACAGGGACTTTTAGTCCCTGGCGGATTTGATATACACCCAACAAAATTAATGCGATAGAGTACTAGCGTTTTGATAATTGCTCAATGTTTCACTTAAGAATAGTACCTGAAGATTAATGTATTCTTAAACTTTCAGGATTAACCTTAAATAACAGGCATCCTGAAAGTCTAGTTTAGTTTCACTAACCGGTGGGGTGTAGGAAAAAAGCTGATGAGTATTAAACGTAGGGATTTTTTACTATTCATGGCAGGGAGTGCAGGAGCATTAACCCTCAGCTCTTTGGGTGGGTGCAATAGTAACAGTGCCAATCAGTTCGTTATATCCTCTGGAAAATCATCATTTGCTTTTGAGCCAATTAAAGGCGCAATTCCCCTAGAAACTTCTGCCCTATCCCCAGAAGAACAGAAACAACAATACAGCGAATATGAAATTGTCGATGATTTAGTCTTGCCAGATGGGTATAAATACCAGGTAATTGCCGCATGGGGCGATGGCGTAGGAGATTCTCGCTTCGGTTACAATAATGACTACCTATCTTTTGTTCCTACGGGTGAAAACCAAGGATACCTATCGGTTAATTTTGAATATATTAGTGCTATTCCCTGGATGCAAACCTATGAAGAAGTTATAGGAACAACACTACCTTTTGATGAAGTAAAAGCATTACTCAAGGGAAGAAACGCAGTTAATGCTTTTGCATTGCCCAATGATAATCCATTAAAACGCAAAATTAGGCAAATTTGTCAAGCAGCTTTTATAGATCAAGGAGTGGGGGTGATATCTATCCGCAAAACTGGGGATGGCCAATGGGAACGTACTAATTCCCCAGCAGATAGAAGAATTACAGGTATTTCTGGGTTATCAGATGGACGTTATTTACAAGCCACAGGACCAGCCATCGCAGTATTTCGCAAAAAAACTGGACAGGGGTATATAGATAAATTGAGCGATCGCATTATTGGTACTTTTGCCAATTGTGCTGGTGGAACCACTCCTTGGGGCACTGTTTTGAGTGCCGAAGAAAATTTTCAAGCTCAAGTTCCGGAACCAGTTTATGCTGATGGTACGTCATTCGATCCGAGTAAATTACCCTTTGTTTTGGATCAAAAAGCTTTGTTTGGACAAGGTAATGTATTTGGATTAGCTGGTAACAAATATGGCTGGATTGTGGAGGTAGATCCAGCCAAACCCCAGGACTATGGCACTAAACATACTTGGTTGGGGCGTTATCGTCACGAAGCTGTGGGCATCAGGGTAGAGTCCGGGAAACCCCTGGCTTTTTATTCTGGATGCGATCGCCGGGGCGGTCATGTTTATAAGTTTATCAGTAGCGATCGCGTCAAAGATCCCCAAGATAAAGCTAATTCCCAACTACTGCAAAAGGGAATGCTCTATGCTGCAAAATTTAACCCCGACGGCACGGGGACTTGGATACCACTCAAAGCAGATACCCCAGTCAACCCAGACCTTCCCAGCCAAGTTGTAGGCAATCTCATTCCCTTACCCAAAGGACCACCAGCTCCTAAATTACAATTATTCCCTGATGTTCCAGATCCCATTGAAGGCGGGTACTTGGAGGTGACTCAAGACAAGGAAATAGCCCAGTATAAAAGTAAGTATAAACAATTAGGGGACCTCTATATCGGTAACGCCCAAGAAAAACAGGGCGCAATTTTAATTGATGCCCATTATGCAGCTAATTGTGCTGGTGCCACTTGTACAGCCCGTCCAGAAGATACAGAAGTTGCCCCCAATGGAGACTTATACATCAGCTTTACCTCTGGCTTTCCTAGTAAAGATGGTGGTCCCCATAGGCAAGTGTTTCAAGGACCCAAAGGAGAAGTACCCTACGAATATGGTTGGGTAATGCGATTAACAGAGGATAGTAATGACCCTGGTGCTTTGACCTTTAAATGGCAAATGTTAGCCACTGGTGGAGAACCCGCAGCTGGTGGCCTTGGTTTCGCCAACCCAGACAACTTGTTAATTAACCGTCAAGGTCATGTGTGGATGGTTACAGATATCTCCACCAGCAAAATGAACAAATCCCTTGCTAACCGGACTAATAGCCAAGGAAAATCAACTCCCTTATTAAATGTGTTCGGTAACAACACCATCTGGTTTATTCCTACTAGTGGGGATAATGCCAGTCAAGCCTTTTTATTTGCTACTGGACCGATGGAGTGTGAAATCACCGGGCCTTGTTTTACCCCTGACGAGCAAACAATGTTTGTTGCTATTCAGCATCCTGGAGAAGCTAACGGTATACGCAAAAGTAATACATCGCAGATGAGGGAAATTATGGTTACTACCACAACTGGAGAAGAATTCTTACAAAAACGCCAGGTTCCCATTGGATCTAACTGGCCTAGTAAAAATCCTGATACCCCGCCAAAACCAGCCATTGTTGCGATTAGTTCCTAAAGCAGAACATAGACAACAGAATAATGGAGAGAAATCATTAGAACTGTCAAAATTAGATGGAGTATCCGAGAAAAGAGGTAAAAATATATGATAATATTTTTCAATAACTAGGGTAATTTTTCAAATATAACAATGGACATATTGGTTAGGACAGCATTGTTCGACTCAAGAACTGTCAATCGTCTGATGAAGTGATGAAGTGATGAGGGGAGTGTGGGTAGTGTGCAGAGTGCGGGAGGTTTAACCATCAACTACCAACTATCAACTATCAACTCCTACCGTTCGGCTGAGCTCACGGCCGAAGCCTGTCAACTGTCAACTGTCAACTGTCAACATGGGTACACCGATAACCAACCAGTAACATAAAGTGATACCGACTACCCTCCCACCTCCATCCATACCACCAGCAAAATTACGGCAACAAGTATTTACTCGCCGTGAAGTAATGCCAGTACATCATGATATTTTGTGGCGTATTGACCTTGGAGTAGTTCGCACTCAAACAATGAATGAAGATGGTGTAGCAATTACTTTAGGTTACTGGGGAGTTGGGGATTTAATTGGTTATCCTTTATCGAAAATAAAGCCCTATCAAATTGAATGTTTAACAGATATAAAAGTTACAGTATTACCACTGGAACTGTGGCATAAAAATGTTAATGGATTATTAAATCACATTCAACAATCTGAAGAACTATTAAACATTATTCACCACCAGCCAGTGTCCCTACGTTTGTGGAAATTTCTACTGTGGCTGGGTGAAAAGTTTGGGATCGCAGTAGAAAAAGGAAAATTAATCGATTTGTGCGTGACTCATCAGGAACTTGCAGAAGTTTTAAATACAACTAGAGTCACCGTAACCCGCATATTAAAAGAGTTTGAGGCGCAAGGAAAAATTATACGTCACAAGAAAGCTATTATTTTACGGTTGCCAAATCAATTAACACCATAGTTCCAGTTGATAATCTTACTTTTAACCTAATATAGCAGTAGACATATTGGTTAGGACTGTCAACTGTCAACTGTCAACATCAAAAACATCCTAACTATCTAATGCAACTGCTATATATTATAGAGAAATTATTATAGAAAAACTTAAGATTTTTAGCAGTGGAAGTGTTACTAATAAAAAAGGTGGTAGCCGTGGAAAAATGGACTGTGAATTTCCTGTAAACTTTCCATTTATATCTTTGGCAACAGCCAATAATTCTGGTAGAATCCCTTTTAAACTCATGGATGATTTTTCTGGATACAAAATAAACAGTAAATGCTACTATGAGAAATATATTTGGTGTGAGTGAGAATCTAAATAATGAGTAAACTATTTTTAAATGCTCTAAGAATGAGCCCCGTGGTCTTAGCTGCCACTTTTAGTGTTGCTAACTCCGCGATCGCAGGAGAAATAACTTCAGTCTCACAGTTGACTGATAATTCTTCCCAAGAGATGGGTCAAGTGACTTCCGTATCTCAGTTTTCTGACGTACAACCTACAGACTGGGCATTCCAAGCATTGCAATCCCTAGTTGAACGCTACGGTTGTATTGCTGGTTATCCCAATGGTACATATCGTGGGAACCGTGCCTTAACCCGTTATGAGTTTGCTGCTGGTTTAAATGCTTGTTTGGATCGGGTTAACGAACTGATCGCTACAGCCACTGCTGACCTAGTAACCAAAGAAGACCTAGCAACCTTACAACGCTTACAAGAAGAATTTTCTGCTGAATTAGCAACCTTGCGCGGTCGAGTAGATTCCTTAGAAGCCCGTACAGCTGAATTGGAAGCAAACCAGTTTTCTACCACCACCAAATTAAAAGGGGAAGCAATTTTTTCTTTGTCCAGCGCATTTGGAGATGAAAGGGCTGACGGTACTGGTGATGATATAGATGACAACATCACTTTTTCCAGTCGGGTACGTCTGAATTTATTAACCAGCTTCACTGGCACAGACCAGTTGCAAACCCGTTTAGAAGCAGCGAATATTACTCCATTCGATGATGCTACTGGTACTAACATGGCTCGCTTGGGCTTTGACAGTAACACTGACGACAATCAGATTGAAGTTGATAAACTCAACTATTCCTTTAACTTAGCCCTAGCTAAGATTAAGGTTGATGCCATCGGTGGTGAATTAAACGAGAACGTTAACGTTTTCAATCCCCTATTTAAGAGTAGTGGAAGTGGTGCTTTGTCACGGTATGGGCGTTTCAGTCCCATTTACCGCCAAGCCTTTGATGGTTCTGGTGTAACCCTAAGTTTCAATCCTAATGGTAGATTCACCTTCAATGCAGCCTACTATGGACATAATGCTGATAGTCCTGAAGATGGAGAGGGTCTTTACAATGGTGCTAATACCGCCTTTGCTCAGATCCAGTTCAAGCCTAGCAAACAATTAGGTATTGGTCTTGCTTACGCTCGTACTTATCAAAATAATGGTGATATTAACCTACTCAACAGCACAGGTGGCGAATTTGCTGCCGATCCTTTCGACGGTGATGCAACCGTAGCTAACAACTATGGTGTCCAGGCTTCCTTCCGACCCAGCGATAAAATTGTTGTCAGTGGTTGGGCTGGTTTAACCAATGCGGAAGCTAAATCTGGTGTCAACGATGGTGCTGACGCTGATATTTTCTACTGGTCTGCGAACGTGGGTATTCAAGACTTTGGTGCAGAAGGTAATGTCTTGGGTTTAATTATTGGTCAATCACCCAGAGTTACCGATAATGATGTTGCTGGTCGTGAAGATGATGATACTTCCTTCCATCTAGAAGGTCTTTACAAGGTGAAGCTGAGTGACAATATCGCCGTTACTCCTGGTTTGATTGTTATCTTCAACCCCGAGCATAACAGCGACAACGATACCGTTTATGTAGGTACTATTCGTACCACCTTCAAGTTCTAAAATCGATAATTTTTAGTTATCTACGAAACCCGTCCATAGGACGGGTTTTTTTTATCGGTGTCAATCAATGTGAACTCATATCATGTCCGGGGGCATACCCATAGTATGTCATTGCGAGTGGAACGAAGTGAAACGACGCAATCACAAGGCCTTTGGGATTGCTTCCCTACTCTGCGAGAACGCTTTCAGCGAACGGTCGCAATGACGGTTATTTAAACGGACATGATATCAGACGTTCGGCGAAGCTCAGTCAAGCCGTCGAATGATTTTGGATTTTAGGTTTACAACCTTTAATCCCATTTGGGATTGAAAATCCCAGTCTCATAGCATAGTTTGTTCAATCCGTTCAACATGAAATTAACTTCTTAATGATGGTGATGGTGATGGTGATGGTGATTAGTAGTTTGTGAATTAACCGTTGTTCCTTGTTCCGAGATTAATTCAGTAATGTGAGGATTAGCCCATTGTGCAACCATTGCTAAAAATTCTGGATGATCGTTCACGCAGGCCATTTGTATATAACTTACATCAGCGTGCTGCTTTTCCAGGTCGTGAATAATATGGTGTACGTCTAACAGGGTTTCATGGTTTTCCGTAGCAAAGCCAATGGGCATAAAGATGATAGCTTTTGCACCCAACTGGATCAGGTTTTTGGCTGCTTGGGTAGCATTGGGCTGAGTCCATTCAATCAAAGGCGTATCATGGTTCAACCAGCCTACGGAAATTAAGGGATAGCGGTTGATTAATTTATCCCTTACTAAGTCATATAGTGCTTGACTTTCGGTAATTCCCGAGGTAAATCCCTTAGCTTTATGGGGACAGCCATGGTTTGTCAACACAATGCCAATTTCCGAAGGGAGATGGGTGCTAACTAAACTAGATTCGATTTCTGACTCTACTAAATTTGCCATCAAATCGATGTAAGCTGGCTCATTAAAGAAAGAGGGAATATAACGCTGACCCTTAATCCAATGATCCTCCCCATCAGCAATATTATCTAGGGCCTTATTTACTTGTTCAATAGCTATACCACTGGTGAAGATGGAATCCACCACTAACAGTGGATAAATCAACAACTTCTCAAACCCAGCTGCTTTAATTTGCTCTAATACTTGGGAGGGAAGAAAAGGAGCACAGAAGTTGAAAGCTTTGAATACTTGAACCCTATCCCCCCATTTGCTCTGTAGGTTCTTCTCAATCCCTGCCCGTTGTTTTTCAAAGATAGAATTGTGGGGGGAAATAAAATCATCATGCTTGTGTCCCCATTCATGGCGATCGAATAATGCCAATAGTTTTGCCAGGGGGGGATAAATCCAAGTTGGTACGGGTGCAAACTTTGCTGTCAGTAGATTTAAAGCTTGCTCGTTGTAATTAGCAAAATCTTCATAGCTTTCTACTTCTCCGTAACCCATGAGCAATACAGCAACGCGCTCTTGATTCGGTAGATATTCTGGACTTTTGTTTAGGGTATCTGAGATAGCAACCACAGCGAGTTCCTCAATACAATCAGAGTGGAGAGATAAAAAATAGCTTGGTGTTTTTTCTTACTAAACCATTATTATCCCTTCCAGGGGGATAGGATATGAACAAACATTAACAAAGTATTAACTGTTGTATCCTCTTGTAATTGCTACAGACTAAGTATAAGACCCCATAAGGCGACAAGCCTATGTATAGCTCCCCTTACGGCTAAATTAACATTTAGCAACAAGTTGTTATTAGATATGTTACCCAGGGAAAAATCTTTATAATTGCTTAACTTCACAATGTCATGGTAGATACACAATTGATATGAGCAGGGCAAGAAATTTGATTGTTGATACATGAACAGAAAAATGAAGATTATTGTTTGCCCTGGAATTCATGAACCAGGATTAACTGATAATTTTGTATTAAATTGCTTAGAGCCAGTAGTCGAAAAACTTGACAAAGAAGGTTCAATAGATATACTGATTTATCCAGGTCAAGGATTGGCGAGTTTATCAGGTTTGCATATTTTAAAATTTTTATGGGAACGCACTCAGGCAGTTTCTTGGGGGTACCCTTGGGAAATTTTCCCAGAAACTCCATTAGTTTTTATTAGCTTTAGTGCGGGAGTTGTGGGTGCAATGTTCGCAGCAACAAATTGGCATATTCTGGGAGGTGTCATCAAAGCCTTTGTTGCTATAGATGGTTGGGGAGTACCACTGTGGGGTGAATTTCCCATTCACCGCATCAGTCACGATTACTTTACCCATTGGAGTGCAAAAATCCTCGGTGGTGGGCACAATAACTTTTATGCAGAGCCATCCGTCGAGCATTTACAAATGTGGCGAGAGCCACAGAGCATTCAAGGCTGGTGGGTAGACTCGCCAATCGGGGGTTCATCTGCCAATCAAAAACTGAGTTTAACTCAATTTTTATACCTGCTATTGCAGGACGACTATGAAAAAAAATAGTCCGGAAAATGGATTTAGTAATCGGGAGTGAGAAATTAGAAAATTAAGAGTGGAGTTATTCTAGTTATGAATCAACAAATTCTAGATTGCAAAGTCTATAAACTAAGTAATGCTCCTATAAACTCCATCCCGTTGATCTCTATCACTAATGTTTAGATGTTTCCTATTGAACCTGCTGCTGTGAATAATGGGTTTTCTGTCTTGCTTAAAAGCCGCAATTTTATGCTGCTGTGGATTGGGCAACTAGTATCCCAATTAGGAGATAAAGTCTTTTTTGTATTAATGATTGCCTTATTGGAGAACTACTCATCTCCAGCAGGTTTAACGGTAAAACCCAACGACATTTTGCTGATGGCATTTACCATCCCAGCTATCCTATTTGGTTCTGTGGGAGGCGTATTTGTAGATCGGTTCCCCAAAAAGGTGATTATGGTGGGTTCTGATTTTGTCAGGGGTTTATTGGTATTATGCCTGCCATTCTTACCACAAAAATTTATTATCCTGTTGCTGCTTGTCTTTGCTATCTCTACAATTACCCAATTTTTCGCCCCAGCAGAACATGCAGCCTTGCCTTTAATCGTTCGCAAAGAATCTTTAATGGCTGCTAATGCCCTATTTAGTAGCACCATGATGACAGCTATGATTGTCGGTTTTGCTGTGGGGGTACCTATTTTAAGTTGGGCAAATAATTGGATTGCAGCAGATTATGGACGGGAATTGGTAGTCGCAACGTTCTATCTCGCTTCAGCGTTCATTATGCTACCCATTAAATTTAAAGAGCCTAAAAAGTTATTGGATAGCCAAGCATCAATTCATCCTTGGGTGGATTTTAAGGAAGGAGTGCGCTACCTGACAAAAAATGTTTTGATTCTTAATGCCATGTTGCAAATCGTAACCCTGTATTGCGTATTTGCTGCTTTAATTTCATTATCCATGCGATTGGCAGGGGAATTTGGCTTAAGAAAGGAAGAATTTAGTTTTTTCCTGGCAGCAGCTGGCATAGGTATGGTGTCAGGGGCGGGAATTTTGGGTCATTGGAATAATAGACTACATCGTAGACCATTACCATTAATCGGATTTTCGATCATGGCTGTGGTGCTAGGGATGTTTACCTTTACCCACAACCTGAAATTAGCTTTGGGGTTATGTGTCTCCTTGGGAATTGGAGCCTCTTTTATTTATGTACCCATGCAAACCCTCATTCAGCAGCGTACTCCCCACTCCATGCATGGCAAAGTATTTGGCTTTCAAAATCATGCCGTTAATATTGCCCTATCTGCCCCTTTAGCGATTGCAGGTCCCTTAACAGATGCTTTTGGCTTGCGACCTGTTTTAGTGAGTATGAGTCTGATTGTAGCTGGTGTGGGCCTGTGGGCTTGGAAAAATACCAGGCGGGTTTTGAAAGATGTGCTTTGACACTCCGTTAACCTAAGCATGAGAGTCAGGAAGAGGCAGGGGGCAGGAGAGCAGGGAGCAGGGAGCAGGGGTCAAATCCCGGTTCGCTATTTTCCTCAATTTTATTGATTGTATGCGTGATATCATTTCCGTTTGTATCGGAATTATTTAAATTTCCTTCTTCTCCCTCTGACTCTGCGCTCTGTTGTGCCTGGAGTAGTTTTTTTTATCATTCCGATGTAACCGGATTTGATATGATTCGGGTTTTGCTCGGTTTTGTTTTTGGTGATTGATTTTGTCGAAAGTGGGTAGCTAGCTAGCGAGGTTTCCTCCGTAGTGGCTCCTTTTCCAACTAGCCCCCTCCGAACCGTGCTTACGAGATTTCCAGGTACACGGCTCTCCAGTATTCTGCGTTTCACAAGACTCTTTTACCTGTAGGTCTACCGGGGTGTATTGCATCGTGGCATTGAGGACAGACCATCAAAGTCTTCCTTTTACGTGCGGACATAACTTGCATCCAAAGCGGTTGTTCCTTCCTGCCTTTCATTTTGAGGTCTTTGAGGGCGCGAATGTGATGAACTTCAATATCACCTCTTGCCCCACAAAGCTCGCATTCGTCAGCGAGAAGCCGTTTAACTAGTTCATTTCTGAACGCGGGTTTTCGCTTTGTGGGCAAATCTTCTATGTTCGCTTTTAGGTTACGTTTTAATTGAATGCCGCCGAAACGAGCAACTAAGGGTTTCTTGCCATCTCTGGGAACGATTATTTCCACACATTTTCTCAAACCGTGCGGAAGTTTTACCGTCTTATGATATTTGGCACAGATTTTAGCCACGCTTGTCTTGTGTTTGCAAGCAAGGGTTTTCATTAAGGAACTCCACATAATCCATTGGAGTTTTCGGAGCCATGCAATATTTTGGGCAAGGCTATAGAATTGTACGTATCCTCTAAATTCTGATTGGTAAATGTTAACGATAGTAAAATCGTCATCATTTATTAATTCAGGACGATGAATGGGTTTGCCATTCCTCATATATAGAGCGCACTTTTCTTCTATAAAGCTTGCTGGAATTCTTAGGGCAACAATTCCGTTAATTGAGCGTCTACCTTGGGTATGCTTATTGTCAGAATGTTGAACTAAAATATTGTAACCTAAAAAGTTTGCCACCTCATTTCTGGCGTGGGTAATTAAGGTCTTTTCTGGGGATAATTCTAACTGTAGTTTTTCAGCCAGAAATACCTTTAGTTTTTCCTTAATTTCTTTAGCTTCTTGAAATGAGCCAATAAAACTCGCGTACCTCTCGATACAAGTGAGAAGAATACCTGTTCTCCTTCGCCATGTGGACGGCTTTCCCGTCCCCGGACTACTATGAGAACTCTGTAACCATAGGGGTCTCCCCCCGTAGGTCATCCCGTGCTTAATTAACTCGGTACGTAACAGTGTGATTTAGGTGTCCCATTCATTCCTTAAGCCATCTCATCGGTGGCTGACTCCGGACGGAAGAAGTTGCGTGGTTCAAATGCTTAAAACTACGCACCGTCGGTTATTCCTTTTTAGGCGTTGTAGGAATAGGCAATCGCTTATACCGTCAGAATTGGGCTTCAAGTAGTTTAACCTTCACCATGTCACACAAGTCTTGCCGAACAATAGTTTTAACGCCTTCTCTCCATTTTCGGCTTTACCAACATGCTGTTGTCCCTTTTGTCTTTCGACTCCAGGTAAGTTGGTTAACTTAGAGACGTTCTTCTTAGTCTCTCCCAACTAAGGTTGGGGATACCGTGCTAACAGTCACGGCGCACACATTTGGCAATATCTGCATCTAAGACGTATTTCGCCTTTTGGCATATTGCTGTATGGATTGCTTCAACAGCATCATGTGTTGATCTTCTTGGTCGAAAACCGTATGAGTGAGGTTCAAACTTTGCTTCCCATTCTGGCTCTAATGCCAGTTTAAGTAATGCTTGGGTTGCCCTATCTCTCATAACTGGGATACCCAAGGGACGTTTTTCATCTTTACCGGGTTTTGGTATCCATACCCTACGAGTTGGTAATCTACTGGATTTGATTTCCAGTGTGCTTACCATACTTATACGTTGTACGGGCGTTAGGGATTTGATTCCATCAACCCCAGCAGTTTTCCTCCCTTGGTTTTCCTGTGTTACTCGCCTCACAGCGAGACACTTTGCGTACCAAGATTTTGTCAGAAGCCTTTGCAAACGATGGACTTTTTTAACATTTCCACTCAACGAAGCTTGATAGATTCTCTTTTGGAGCTTGAAGACTTTAACCTGAATTTTCTTCCAGGGTAAATCCTTCCATTCATACCTAACCGCAAGCGATTGGCTCATAACATAT
>JASJCX010000198.1 GCA_030065255.1 Calothrix sp. MO_167.B42
CCCATAGTATGTCATTGCGAGTGGAACGAAGTGAAACGACGCAATCACAAGGTCTTTGGGATTGCTTCCCTTCGGTCGCAATGACGGTTATTTAAACGGACATGATATAAAACCTCACCCGCCTGCGGCACCCTCGACCTATTAAGGAGAGGGTAAAAGAGGGTTGGGGTGAATCAAGCAGAAATTATAAGTAATTAAGCTAACTTGATATCAGAGGCAGAGAGAGGAAATTTAAATAATTCCGATACAAACGGGAACGATATCACTCGATTGTGGCAGGTTTCTGGTCGATCTGATACAGATAAATTTGAAGATGCAGTGAAATTATATATTGATTATATTGAGAATTGGTCGCTCTGGTTAGATATGCAAATTTTGCTCAGAACTGTGAATGTAGTGCTGCAAAAGACAGGTGCATATTAAAGGATAAGGAACTTACACATCAATTGGGTAGATATGCTGTTAAATCCGGCACATCTACCCAACTGGCAGTATCATGAGACTGATGAGATAAATCCATTAATATTTGCGAACAAACCCCTTCTTGTAAAGATGGTACGGTTGCATTACCCGTTTCAATGCCCTGCACCCATGCATCTACTACACGAAGAAAAGCGGAAATTCTCCCATCAGCGTAATTTTTGGGAAACATTAATCGATTGGGTATTTCTATTTCTGTTAATGGTTTACCCGGTTGGGAACCCCAAACACGGAAACCATGAATATAATCTTTTTGATTTTCACTGCCTAGAACTAATGTACCTTTATCCCCATACACTTCTAACCAGTGGGTACGGGATGCATGGACTACGGCACTAATGGTAAGTTGACAGGGTGTGCCATCGGCTAATTCTAGCATTAGCATACAGGTATCATCTGTATTGACTGGTTTCACTTCTCCAGTGTTGGGATCTGTTCTTTGGGGGATGGCAGTAGTCAAGTGGGCGTTTAATCTGCGTACTGGACCAAATAACCAGTGGATATAATCAAAAGCATGGGAGCCTAAAGAGCCTAATGCACCACCCCCCATATCTTGGCGGGAATACCAGTTCCACGGGCGTTCTGGGTTGCTTCGGGAAGAACCCAACCAATCAATGCGAATCAAACGTTTGTTACCGACATAGTTTTCTGATAAAAGTTGAGAAAATAACTGCCATCCTGGTACAAAACGAAATTCAAAATCTACCGTAGCAATTACCCCTTTTTCCCGAGCTAAACTGTGGAGTTCTTTAGCTTCTGCTGCGTTGAGGGTGACTGGTTTTTCTAGTAATAAATGTTTCCCGGCTTGCAGTACTGCTTTTGCCATTTCATAGTGTAAAAATGGCGGTGTGGAGATGCTAACTGCTTGTACTGCGGGTAATTTAACAATATCTGCAATGGTGTCACAGGCATGGGGGATATTGTGAGTCTGGGCGATTTCTTGGGCTTTACTTAAGTCACGGTGGTAAATTGCAACCATTTCAGTACCAGGATGTGCCTGAAATCCTGGGATATGAACCTTTTTACCAAATCCTGTGCCAACAACTGCAACACCAATCACAATTAAATTAATTCCTCGTATTTTTCAACCGTTGAGATATGATACCACTTCAGAAGACTACTCTGCTCCATTGGCAAAATTACTAACTACCGATAGATCAATTCGATATCCTAAATATCCTGCTTGGATACGAACAATGTACCCTTGTGCAACTAGTGGTTTATATCATTCACTCTAATAATTTATTGGCGTGGACTAACTCCTTGAAAAGTAATTTAACAGCCTTAGCAGCAACCCGCAAGCGTACTAACCTTGCTGGCTTCCCGTTCGCCTTTTCTACGTCTAGATAATTGCACAGCGATTGAATTTGTAGGATGCCTGACCTTTTTTTCTTAGGTTCCAAGGTTGAGAATACCCACAGCCAAATTGCTTTGCGACACAGCTTGCTCCCATTGTTAGCTTTAACTCCTTTTTTATCCCCGGAAGCTTCCAGGGAAGGAGCCAAACCAAGGGTTTTCTGGAACCGTCTGAGGGATAAGTAACGCTTGGTTGGCTTGCCGGATGTTCGACCTTTATAGATTTTTACCTCTGGTTTGCCATCTACCAGAAATTGCTCAATGGGGTAAATATAAGCAATTAGGATTGCACTGAGGCGAAATCCAAAATTGAACTTCTCAAAAACCTGGAAATAAAGGTGAAAACATTGACTTGCCAGCAGCGATCGCAATTCGACTTCAGCTTGATATTCCTGGTTTTGTAGGTTACAAAATATAGCCGACCGGTCCCTTGTGGATTGCTCCAATCCTAGCCCAATAGATTTTTGGTAAAGCTTGTCATACCGACTGGATTCGCGAATCCCAGCAATCCATGCCCACAGCAAGGGTGGTTTACCTTGCTTGCCCCGAGTTGATCTAACTGATGCTACCTCTGGGAATTGCCAAGCTAAATCCTGGCGCAAGCGGTTTAAGATTGGCGATTGTATTCTGTTGAGGTGTTCTAGTCTTAAAACTAATTCCCGTATACGTGGACTTCCAGGACTTTTAGCAAACCGTTTAGGATTATTCCAATAATCAAACCAGTAACAAGCTAATGCCAGGGAATCAGCATTATCGTCCTTGTCTGGGAGTGCCAAATGATGGGCGCGGTAGTTACGTAACTGCTGATGGCCTACCAGTAATACCTTTATCCCAGCTTTGGTTAGATGTTCCCTCCAAATTTTGCTGTAATTGGTTCCCGTTGGCTCCATCACAGCTACATCGGGCTTGAGTGCTAGCAAACTTTCCAGGCCACTTTTTGAAGCCGGAAACAGGTGAAATTTAAAACTGTAGTAAAATTGACGTGGATCTTGAGGTTTTTCAACCAAAAGGCACGCAGAAACTGAGGACTTGCTGACATCAAGTCCCAAAACTTTGGTCATTAGTTGTTGCCCCTTAAATAGTCTGTGAATCTCCCAAAAGCCCGTGCAGAGCTTACTTCACTCTCAAGACCAAGGGCGGCAGCACATTACATTTGTGACCGAGCTTGCGAATGATAAAAAGCTTAAAGCTTGCTTCACTTCCAAAGCCCTAAGTCACAAAGGCAACGTGGCGAACTGCTTTGGACACAATCCGCGACGGTGGGTTACTCCCACCCACCGTTTCGCTGGGGTGTCAATCCAGCTCATCAGGCGGTTCCTCAAACAGCTCATCAGGCAAATAAAGAGGTGGCATTTCTCCCCATTCCGTGTACCAAAACTCATTAGCACCTAAAAATCGGTTGCTACACAGCTGCTCTGGTTTCCCTGGCATGGCTATCATGGCAATAGCCTGCCCAAAGGTCATAAAAACGTCATCTATTTCAGGTATATGTTTTGGGTTGTACCAGCAATGAGCATGGTTGATAAAATGTTTTTTCTCCTGGATACACTCAAATTGAAATCGCTTATAGGCCCAAAGTTTTTGATTACCCCAATCTTGAGGACGGGAAGACCTCATCAATCCGTGTCCCTCATCTTCTGAAGAATAGATTGTGTAAACATTATGGACTTCAATGATTTCGCGCCGCGGTACACGAGATAGATATTCCTCATTACTTTCAGATGGAATTGCATCGTACTCAGGCAACCATCCCCGGCGCGTGAGATTTTCCAGTGTTGGTGGTAGTTCCAGCCGCGATTGTATATCGTTTGCAATAGTCCTTGCTTGATTGGCTGTAGTGCCTGTATTTGCCGGATGCCTTACGGCACACTGGATTTGAACAATTAAGCACCATGCAGCCAACTCAGAAATTTTAATGTCAATTAAGGGTTCGTTGCTAAGGCTTGCAATTTCTTTAGCAATTTGTTCAGTTTCTTGGTCCATAAATTAAAAATGTTGTAGGTCTTCAAATTCAATTGCAGCTTTAATCAATTTCTCCCTTTCTTCTGGTGCAAGAGTTTTCATTTTTTGCCTAGCTTTAAACCAGCAAACCTCGTACCAATTTAAGGAGCTTTTTAACTCGGAACATTCTTCTATCTCTTGACAAGCAAATTTAAAAGATAGATACAATTGAACAATGGTTGATTTTGGTAGCTCTACTTTTTGGCTCTCTAATTCTTTATCCATTAATGAATTTCACCGTTGAATTTAACCTTGTAATATTGCCTATGTAATATTGTTGAATCACGGTTAGGATATGGTTTTGAAGTTTCAACAATTGTGATTAAATCCCGTGATGCAACTTTTTCAAGAAATGCCTTCCATTGTGACAAGTCATCAAGACTTGCAGTTAGTCTCATGTCGTTAAATTCTGTAGCCATATTTGCTGTTATTGTTGTTAATATTAGAAAGCCTCGACGTTATCATTTGAGTCATAAATCTTGGGTTTAGCTGTTGCTGGACGAGGAATTCCTGACCCTTGGTCAAAAGGGACATCATCACCCAAATCATCAGATATTCCTAGCTTTTTCTCGTATTCCTTTACTTTGTCTTGGAGTTCCCGCACATCATCTCTGAGGTTAAGATTTTGTGTTATTAATTCTTTTTGCTCTTTCTTTAGACGCTTTACATTTTCCTCGATTTCTGTTACTAATTCGCTACGAATTATTGTTTCAGTTGTTTTCTTCAACTCAGTCGAGGCTTTATATATATCTTCACCATCATCTAATTCTGCGGTTATTTCCAGTTTTTTATTTTCGTAATTACCTAGGTTGAGTACACGCTGGTAAGTAATAGTTTTGTGTTTCATTGCTGAGAAATTAATTATTATTTCCTTGCTGAATACGATTTAAATACTCTTTCACGCTATCATCGAAATCAGCATCCCAACCCCAGTCCAAAGCCTGCTTCAAGCACTCAGTATATAAAGGATGTTCATCCAAAGAAGATTGTATATCTTTGACTATTTCCCGTGTCTCACTAGCAAGTTTTCCTGTGTTAAAAGGATGTTTCAACGCTATTTGAATTTGAAAAACTAAAATCCAAACAGATGAAGGATTTAAGGTGAGAACAATCTCAGAATTATCATCCTTCAGTTTCTTTAAATCTTCAAAAAGTTGCGTTGGATCTTGAAAATTCATACTGTTTTTTGCACTATTTTCATTTGAATATCTGGTTGATGTTGCTTTACGGTTCTGAGGCAATCTTCTGCCAAACTGCGCTGTACATAGGATGAATGAAGTTCCCATCTTTCTCCCATGATTATGTAAACTTGCCAGGGTAAATCTTTACTCTTTTCAAACACACCTAATACCTCTTGAAAAAACCAGCAGATACAACAGAATGAACCTGCTGGGAATACCGTACATTGGATTGTTGATTAGCAAAATAATTACGTTTTATTCCATAGACATTTCCTCAATAACTTGAACAAACCTTGTAATCACTGTGTGGCGTTAGTGCAAATTTTTTCTTTTCAGCTCATCACGAAGTCCTTGAAGAAGTATATTAAAATCTTCCATCACAGGTTCTAATCGCTCTAGTAAATATTTCTCATCAACTTGAGCGCCACCATTAAAACTAATAATATCTTTCATGATTTCACTAATTTGAAATTTCATTGTGCCTAGAAAATGCCATAGCAAATACATGTTTGGCGGGAGAAAATGGCTTTTTCATAAGTTATTAGCTATCGCTTTGATTAACGCTATCGCATCATCCTCCTCAGACATTTCATTCCTAATACGGTTAGCCAGTTCAAATATTTTTGGCTCCCTTTCAGGGTCAAAATTATCAAGCAATAAATTTCCTGCAATATCCCTTATCAAAAACAATTTACACTGTTGGCTCATGTCCTGAAGATTTGAGCCATATTCCCGTTCAATATCCCCCACTACGGGGATGTTGGTGTCAGCGTAGTATCCAAGCGGTTTAGTCAAATTTAACCTCCTAATCACAAAGTGCTTGCTATCTTTTTCACCAAATTCAGCAGCGCAAGCGCATCATTTGCCGTCATTTGGCGAATTTCACGCCTAATGCGATCACCGATTTCCTCTATTTCCTCATTAGCCTGTAACCCAGTAGCAGCAGATATTTCACAAGCTAAGTCACCAATTATGTGAACTTTATCGGCTAGATTCCAGGAATCTAGCTTTTGCTCTATCTCCTCAAGCACGGAAGTATCGTTAATTTTCTCCACTTCACCTCCAATCACATAAGAAGTACACAGTTGACAGTTGACAGTTACAAATCCTTTCACACAAACCCTTTGCGACCCAATACCCGCAGGTAGACCTTAGTCACAGTCACATAAGTTGTGCTTTATCCCTATCCTTCATTGCCCCCCAACTCTGGTAGGTCTTTGCAGTACATGGGCTACCAGCTCCACGGTTTGGTTGGGTTCTTTTGAAATATCACTTACAGTTTTTATCTTATATAAGATATGCAATTATGTCTAGTATCTTATATAATATTTTTTATATAAAATCTTGCTAATCTTATATAAGAAGTGACATGGTTATAGAGAATGCCGAAGTCCAAACACAAGGAACACGGAGAAATAAAGAAGCAGGTCAGCCTTGGGCTGACGGAGACGGCAGTGGAGGGACTAGCCAAAATCTCCCACAGCATGGGAGTGAGTCGTTCGCAATTGGTCGAGATGATTGGGAGAGGAGAGATAACCTTGGAGGGAGTGAGCAAGAAACTCCTGGGGGAATCCTTGATCGGCTAATCAATAAGGTTGTTCAACAGATAGATGAAACAGAAAAACGTTTAGTCGAGTTAAGACAAGAATTAGCTGATCTAAGAAAGCTGTCCGAAAAGACCAATAATCAAACCAAAGAGGAATAACCCGATCGCATCATGGTGCGGTCGGGTTATTTAATGCACTACAAACCTAGCTTGTGGTGCTATTGACAATGCAAAAAAGCCACCCCAATTGCTACACAAGAGTGACTTCTGATTAGTAACTTAAGTAATCATATTATGACACAAAATAGCACCAAAAATCTCAACCCCTGGACAGATAAACACGACCTATTCTGTTTAGAAAATAAAATTACTCCCTCAGCACAATTATTATGGCGATGGCTACTCAGGGAAGGGAAGCTAGGGACAGAATTGGAACCAGACCTAAAAGAATTTAACCAATGGGTAAGCAAGCGTCGGGGTAAACCTTATTGTCGCCCTCAAGTAAAAGCAGCATTCAACCAGTTAGTTGAATGTCGAGTGATTGTATTAGTAAAAACCTTCACATGGCACTTAGTACGAATAGTTACACGGCGACTTACAGACTTATTTCCGAAACAAAAATGCCGAAATAAACCCAAAAGTTACGTTCAACAGACCTCAAACAAAGAAATAGCGGAAAAAAATAAAAAGGTGGCTAACAACAACACCAAATACTCTTATACAGAGGTAGAGAGACGAGAAATACTCTTAGAATGTGGGAGGGAAGGTATATTTTTTAACCCAAAGAAACTATCAAATTTATTTGAATATTCTCGTGAAGATATAAGCTATGCACTGAACTATTATAGAAACCTTGATCCAAGGTCTAAACAACGCATTCATAACCCCCCTGGTTGGTTTTTAGTTTGTCTTGAATGGAAATATTGGGAATGCTCAAACTTAGATTTTGGGCGATTCTTATCAATACTCATAGAAAATGCCCCCGTTAGGAGTTAACAGGGGCTAGCTTTTTTTATTCTTGAAAATAATTATGCAACAATTATCTCTTGATTTGGGAATTGTACATGAAAATTTCCAAACTAGTACATATGACCCCTACTGGGATGAGATTACTCAAGAAGATGATGGTGTTGGTGAGGAACCGTTAAATCCAGAATCCCAAGTTGAAAATCTCATCGACGAAAAATTCGAGATTATCGAAATACCCCAAAAATCAGTTTTTGGGCAGAATGAAAACCCTGGTGTAGAGGGACTTTCAGGGATTGAGGAACAACGTGAAGCCCCAGGTGATAACCACCCTTGCCCCCCAACACAAGACAAGTTCCAAGTGGGCGATCGCGTTGAAGCCGTATCGGAATTTATCACGGAGCCACAATTTGGGACAGTAGCTGCAATATACGATGGCAGAACCTTTGTCAGATGGGAACCCCATGGAGGGAGTTACATCAACACAATGTATTTAAGGCTTGCCCCCCAACAACCATCTCCGTACAAAAGTGTTGGGGGGCAAGTGAATAATGATACTGATAATTTTGCCCCCCAACAGGTATTCACGGGTAAAAGTGTTGGGGGGCAAGTAAATAACAATACAAATAGCCTTGCCCCCCAACACAATGGATGGGTTGAAAAGTACCCAGTTATTAGGAGTGGTACCAAATATTATTATTGGAGGTTTGTATGGAGGGAGGGAACCAAGAAGCACCGCCGGTACATTGGCAGCTGTACTAGTCCCAAAGCGAGGGAGAGGGTGGCGGTGGTGAAGAGTGCGATCGCGTTGGGGAAGTTACCTTATGAAATATTGGAGCTATTGTGATTTGCATGAAACTTGAGACTAGTATTTTAGATGTATTATCAGGAGAACGTCTGTCTGCATTGGATATTCTTAATAAAATCAATCAGCACAGAACAATTCCATTTAGCTTAGGCAGTTTGTATCCTCCACTTAACAGGCTAGAAAAAAAGGGATTTATTGAGTCAAATTGGGGGGAGGAGGAAGAAGGTGCTGGTGGTGCTAGACGGAAATATTACAAAAAAGTAGATCGCATTGGGGAAATTACCCCATAAAATATTGGAGCGCCTATGAGATTTCACCTTAGTTAGTAAATTGCCATAAAAAAAATACCCACTACTCCAAAGTGGGTATGAGATATCAGGGTGCATCTACTGGTTGTGATTTTAACAATTGACCAGAGCAATCGCATTGGGGAAATTACCTCATGAAATAAAAAACACCCACTTTACCAAATGGGTGCAGTCGTTTATTTGCCCAGGAGCAGGGCATAGGGTACATCTACCAGCTTTTACACATCAAAAAAATCACCCACCCCTTTAATGAGTGATATTCAAAATGTAAAATGTGTTGCGGACAAATTTGTGAAGTTTGTGGTGTATCCAAGATAACTTAGAAAAGTTCAATCATCAAATTATTTATAAATTTGAGATTGCACTTTCCACAGCATCCGGTGAAACCTCAATGTATCTCATTAGAGCTTTCACATCCTTGTGGCCAGTGATTTTTTGGATTACTGCGATTGCAGTCCCCTGTTTGCTCAATTTTGTAATAAAACCCCTTCTACTTGAGTGAGTGCTGGCTCCTACTATTCCAGATTCTGCAAGAGCTTTGCGAAGAATCCAATCTGCATTACGCATCGTGATATGACAACCAGGTTTTCTCGGACTGGGGAACAGATACCCATTGTCCTCTATCCGAGGTGCATAAGCAGCAAGTACCTGCTTTAAGGTTTGATGGATTGGTAATTCCCGTGTCTGCTGCTTACCATTGGGGTCAGCCTTCCGGGTTTGGGCTTTGAAAGTGATTTCCTTTTTTGGTATGTATTTACTGGACTTTCCATCAAAATAGTACACATCCTCAACTTTTAGCTGCACTATAGCCCCCCATCTCTCCCCGGTGTATCGAGCAATATGTATGAGTAATTTATATTTTTCCTTCTTGACATTTTTAAGTATTTTCGTGTAATCCTTTTCCGCCAAAATAGCGGCCTGTCCACTTCTGTTGGTTTTCATAAAAATTTCAAAAAATTTTTTAAATTTGATTTCCGGTTTTACCTCAATAGTTGGTAAAAGTGGAAATTAGTATACTAAAACAGTTGGCTTTATGTGCTTCAATTCTATTGCTGATGAGGGTTACAAAGGCTCAGAATAATTTCGTATTTTATGTAATTTTGGAAATTTACATATTTATCGAATCCGGATAAAACTGGTTTATTCCTATTTAAAAACCAGTAAATAAAAATGCCTCAACCTATACATTCAGATTTATTCGGAGCTGGTGCAAGTATCAACCAAGCCACAGGAAACTTAGAAATACCTTTAATTGCATTAGCTACTGCTGGGTTAAACACAGAAAATCCATCAGCTACCGGTACCCTGGGAGCAATTATAAAAAATGCCCATAGTTGGTTGAGCGCAAATGTGGATGAAGAAGTAATGGTAACTTCATCTTTGGAAGAAATTGCACCAATCGACAGGAACGGGCAGGAAAGAACGGAATTTGGGTATACCATTAATTTCTACGCAGATTATGAAGCGCCGATCTTTGACCCGGATGAGGTGTAATTATGACTTGTGGAGTACCGGGCACATGGACAATTTCTTACCAGCTTTCTCCTAACGGCACTTCTGGATGGGAAAGCAGGCAAGTAGCTGCGCCTGGATTTTCAGATGACAACCTTTTTTGGCAATCAAAAACATTAAGTGGATGTACTCGTTCAAGTGATATTTTGAGCGGATGCAATGGTCGCACCGTATTTGCAAATATTACTTGCAATGCTTTTATCCGCAACATTAGCTATCAATTCGTTCCTGAACAAGTAAGATTTGATTGCCTTAACGGGACTTGTGTACCCAGTACTCAATACGACACCGAAGGAACTTATCAATCCTTAGTCGAATGTGAAGCGGTTTGTGGCTCTGGTTCCGGCTGCAACGGGGAATGTGTCAGCAAAGCTAAACTCTCCCAACTTAAAAATTTATCCAACAGATTGAAGAGGAAAAACTGTGGGTGTTGATTCAGTAATTGCCAATCTCAATCAAGCCAATAGTTGCAGTGGTGGATGCTGCAAGCGGCTAGAACAGCGCATTAAATTACTAGAGAAACAACTAGCTAGTCTTGAAGACAAAATAGTAGAACGGGCTGTAAACGAGGCTAGTGTTGCTATTCTCCCCAGGTTTAAACCTATTTACAGGGAATTACCCAAAATTAAACGAAGTTTAGATTTAGCCACTGAAGCCAATACAGCAGCCAAAGCGGCCCAAAATTCTGCTAAAGCTGCCAATAATACCGCTAAATTTGCCCGAAATTCTGCCAAAACAGCCCAAACCACAGCCAAAACAGCCCAAAATTCTGCTAAAGCTGCTAATAATACCGCCAAGTTTGCCCGAAATTCTGCCAAAACAGCCCAAACCACTGCAACAGCTGCTCAGACCACAGCCAAAACAGCCCAATCTACTGCTACTACTGCCCAAACAGCAGCCAAAACAGCCCAGACCACTGCAACATCTGCTCAATCAACAGCTAAAACAGCTCAAACTACTGCCAAATCTGCTGAAAAAATAGCAGGGAAAGCTCGCGGTGCTGGGATTGGAGCTAGTAAATTAGCAAGGGAAGCCAAAAAACTAGCTGTTAGATCGACGGGAATTGCAAGAAAAGCTAATACTACAGCTAAAACCGCCAATTCTGCTGCCAAGACTGCTAATACTACAGCTAAAGCTGCCAACGCCACAGCCAAAATAGCTAATAGTGGAGCTAAAGCCGCTTTAGGGCGTGCCCTTTTAGTCGGGGCTCGGCTACTAAACATTGCTGCAACAGTTGCAGAATTAGCCTCAAGCGTAGCAGTTCTGTTGGTTTTGGGCAACCGCATAGATAGTTTAGAATTCCGCATTGGTTTTCTTGACCGGGATTTATCAAGGGTTTACGGTTTACTTGGTTTATTCGCCAAGAAAAGCGATTTGAAAAACATTAAGGGCGTACCTGGTCCTAGGGGAGAACAAGGAAAGCAGGGAATACGGGGTCTACAAGGTTTACCCGGCAAAAAAGGTGACAAGGGAGATAAAGGTGACAGGGGTTTACAAGGACTTCAAGGAGTAAAAGGTGACAGAGGCTTACAAGGACTTCAAGGAGTAAAAGGTGACAGGGGCTTACGTGGACTCCAAGGTCAGCCTGGTGCAACGGGTCAACCCGGCAAGCAGGGAGTGCGCGGTTTACA
>JASJCX010000199.1 GCA_030065255.1 Calothrix sp. MO_167.B42
GCCAAGGGAACTATGCCAGGTTAATAATGAGAATAAAAAGTTCTTTTCTCCCCACACTCCCCACACTTCCCACACTCCCCCATCTCCCCCTACCCAGCAAAATTGCTTTGGTGGACTACTAGCCATCACCAACTAATGCAATGGACTACTAGTGCTTCATCGCATTAGTTCACCAGGGGCAACAGATCCCCGACTTCTTTAAGAAGTCGGGGATCTAAATTCCCACTAAATTCCCACAACTAATCAAAATTAATGTGGCGGAACACTGATAACTGTTCACTGATAACTGATAACTGTTAAGGGTTGAGCAGATAACCATCAATCTGTATTAAAATCAAACACTTGAGTCATAACGAAGGAAGCAATAGCAATCATGGCATCCATCCGCGAGTTGCACACACAGCTAACTACCAAAGAACGTTCTGCTGTGGAAATTACCCAAGAAGCTTTAGAAAAAATCCAATCCCTAGAGCCAAAAGTACATAGTTTTTTGTGCGTCACAGCGGAAAAGGCCTTAGAACAGGCTCAGGCTGTGGATGGCAAAATCGCTGCTGGGGAAGAAATTGGTCTGTTGGCAGGGATTCCCATTGGCATCAAAGATAATATGTGTACTCAGGGAATTACCACTACCTGTGCCTCCCGGATTTTAGAAAATTTTGTCCCCCCATATGAGTCTACAGTAACCCAGAAATTATTCGATGCTGGAGCTGTGATGGTAGGAAAAGCCAATATGGATGAATTTGCCATGGGTAGTTCCTGTGAAAGTTCTGCTTACCAATTAACAGCTAATCCTTGGGATATAACCAGGGTTCCTGGAGGCTCTTCTGGGGGTTCTGCGGCGGCTGTGGCGGCGGATGAATGTGTGGTATCCCTAGGGTCTGACACTGGGGGTTCTATTCGTCTGCCAGCATCCTTTTGCGGTGTGGTGGGAATGAAGCCAACCTATGGATTAGTGTCCCGTTATGGTTTAGTGGCATACGCTTCATCCTTAGACCAAATTGGACCATTTGGTCGTTCCGTAGAAGATGCGGCAATATTATTAAATGCGATTGCCGGTCACGATCCCAAGGATTCTACCAGTCTCAATGTCCCCATTCCTAATTATGCTGCCAATTTAACACCAGACTTCAAACCCAAGGGTAAACTAAGAATTGGTGTGATTAAAGAGACTTTTGGCGAAGGTTTGGATTCTGTAGTAGAACAAGCCGTCACTAAAGCCATCGATCAATTACAAGGCTTGGGTGCAGAAATTCATGTGATTTCCTGTCCCCGCTTCCGTTATGGTTTGCCCAGTTACTACATTATTGCTCCCTCAGAAGCCTCGGCGAACCTGGCTCGTTATGATGGAGTGAAATATGGTTACCGCAGTCAAGATGCAGATAACCTCATGTCGATGTATACCAGTACCCGTTCCACAGGTTTTGGTTCAGAGGTCAAACGCCGGATTATGATTGGGACTTATGCCTTGTCGGCAGGTTATTATGATGCTTATTATCTCAAAGCACAAAAAGTCAGAACTTTAATTAAACAGGATTTTGAACATGCTTTTGAGCAAGTTGATGTCCTAGTGTGTCCCACGGCTCCAGCAACGGCATTTAAGGCTGGAGAAAAAACAGCCGATCCTCTAAGTATGTATTTAACTGACTTGATGACGATTCCCGTTAATCTTGCCGGTTTACCTGGTTTAAGTGTGCCTTGTGGTTTTGATGAGCAGGGTTTACCTATTGGTTTGCAACTAATTAGTAATGTTCTCAGGGAAGATTTACTATTTCAGGTTGCTTATGCCTACGAACAATCCACAGATTGGCATCTACGTAAACCAAATTTGGGAGTGAAGGAGTGAAGGAGTGAAGAAGTGAAGAAGTGAAGGAGTGAAGGAGTGAAGGAGTGAAGGAGTGAAAAAATCTCTTCTACTCTTGCCCCTTGATTCATTGATGGGAAACTGATAACTGATAACTGATAACTGATAACTGATAACTGAAATGACAGTGCCCGTAGAATCTGTAACAATGCAGAAAAAAAAGAAACCGTCTGTTGTGTTGACGCTTTCAGCTACTGGGTTGTTGATTGGTGCTGGAGTGGCAACATATTTTTTTCTCACCCAGGGAAAGCCACTTGCTAGGGATTTGCTCACAGGTGCCCATATAATTCCTGAAGATGCCTTGTTAGCAGTTTCTGTGAGTACCAATCCCAGTCAGTGGGATAAGTTGCGGGAATTTGGCACTAAAGAAATCCAGGTAGAACTAGATAAAAATTTAGCCACTTGGCGCAATCGCTTGCTCACCAGTCATGGTTATGACTTTCACAGGGATATTCAACCTTGGGTAGGCCAGAGCATTACTTTTGCCATTCTTGCTCCCCAATCTAATGTACCTCCTCCCCAGCCGGTTTCTACCAATAGTGGCGATAACAGCCAGCAACAGCCTTTGGTGATGATACTGCCGATTAAAAATCTGGCAAAGGCTCAACAAATATGGACACAAAAGTTTAAGTTGCCAGCTAATAAATCTATCTCCCAAGGTGCTGATGGGGAAATTCCCATTCAGGAAATCAAATCTCAATCGGGAAGCAAGTTTTCTACAGCAATTATCGATGGTCGATTTTTAGCCATCGCTGACAATTCCCTAGTCATTGAACAAGTGATTGATGCATATAAGACACGCACATCTCTGGTTCAAAGTCAAGGATTTGCCAAAAATTTTCCGAAAATTGCTAATTCTCGACCCTTTGCCCAATTTTACGTCAATGTCCCTGCATCAGCTCAAATTGCTGCTGCTGCTCCTAATCGTCGTTTACCGGCTCAAGTTTTAGCACAGTTACAGAATAATCAAGGTTTAGCTGGCACCGTCTCCTGGAAATCTTCAGGTATCAGTTTGCAAGGAATTTCTTGGTTAAATCCCAATAGTAAACGCCAGTTAGTGGTAGAAAATCAAGGAGGAAAGATGGCAAAACTTCTGCCACCGGAAACCTTGATGATGCTATCGGGAAGTAATTTACGCCGGTTATGGAAAGATTACGTTTCCACATCTAAGGGTAATCCCCTCTCCCCAGTTTCACCGGAACAGATGAAGAAAAGTATTAAAAAGTACACTAGTTTTGATTTAGAGCGGGATTTACTGAGTTGGATGCAGGGAGAATTTTCCGTATCAGTGGTTCCTAATCTGCCTCAAACAGGAAGTAATGAAGATTTTCGGGCAGCTTTGCTATTCATGGTTAGGACAAGCGATCGCCAAAAGGCAGAAACATTTTTTACCAAGTTAGATGAGACCATGAAGGCTGAGTACCAATTCCAAATTCAACAGGGGAATGTGGGTAATAAGCCTGTAGTTAATTGGATTGCACCTTTTGGGACTTTAACTGGTACCCACGGCTGGTTAGATGATAATATCTCTTTTTTAGTATTGGGCGCTCCAATTACTAATCGGATTCTTCCCCAATCCCAGAATTCCCTAGCTAGCAGCCAATCATTTCAAAATACCGTTCCTTCCCAACTTAACCCCAGTAACGGCCAATTATTCCTGGATGTTGAACGTGGGATGAAAAATTTTCCCCTACCTAACCTATTTCCCAATCAAAATATGATTGTAGGAGCTACACGTTCTATTGGGGTAACATCTGCCATCACTGATAGTCGTAGTATGCGTTACGACATTTTTGTTGAGTTGAGAAAAGTCAAGGAATCAGAGAAATAAGTGTCATACCATTTCTTTGTGCAGCTGCGCTAAATTTCTGACCGAAAAAAACCGTTAACGTAACTTTACGGTGAAAAATTGTGAATTGTAAATTTTTGTAGAACTAATAATTTATGACTTGTAAGTCATAATTCTTCAGAAACAGATAGGATCGTAAATATCTGAATCCATCGTTTAAATAAAAATCTATTGGGAGAGTACATTTATGAATTTGGTTGTACTCCAGAATTATCTGGATAATGCCGCCTTCGCCATCTTATTTTGCACCATGCTAATTTATTGGTGTGGGGCAGTTTTTCCGAATCTAACCAGTTTACCAACTATTGGTACCGCTGGAATGGCGATCGCAAATCTTTGTATAGCCACCCTTCTAGGAGCCCGTTGGTTAGAAGCTGGCTATTTTCCCCTCAGCAATTTGTATGAATCCCTATTTTTCTTGACTTGGGGCATCACTACCATCCACCTAATTGCTGAAAATACCAGTGGTAGCCGGTTGGTAGGAGCAGTTACAGCCCCCGTAGCAATGGGTATTACTGCCTTTGCAACCATAACCTTACCCCCAGGGATGCAAGTTTCAGAACCCTTAGTACCCGCATTAAAATCCAACTGGTTAATGATGCACGTTAGCGTCATGATGCTTAGTTATTCAGCTTTAATGGTAGGCTCTTTATTAGCGATCGCTTTTTTGATTGTGACTCGCGGTCAAAATGTGCAATTAATGGGTAGTTCTGTGGGTACTGCTGGTAGTTATCGTCGCAATGGCTATGGTTTACAAAAAGCTGGTAAGTTAGTGACTAATAGTGAACCAGCCTCCGTAGAAAATAACGGTTTTACCCGTCAAGAAACAACTAGCAATGGTAAAACTGCTGTTTTGGATGTAGTTACTACCACACCAACCCAAGCAGCACCATCCACAGAATTACTCTCACCCCAGCGCCTAAATCTCGCTCAGACCCTAGATAATATTAGTTACCGTATCATTGGACTAGGATTTCCCCTACTCACCATTGGTATTATTTCCGGTGGTGTATGGGCAAATGAAGCTTGGGGCTCCTATTGGAGTTGGGACCCCAAGGAAACTTGGGCATTAATTACCTGGTTAGTATTTGCGGCTTATCTCCATGCTCGCATTACCCGTGGTTGGCAAGGACTTCGCCCCGCAATCCTAGCTGCTAGTGGCTTTGTTGTGGTTTGGGTATGTTATTTAGGAGTTAATTTACTCGGCAAGGGTTTACATTCCTACGGTTGGTTTTTTTAATCTTTTCATTGTGCTGGCTGTAGTTTTTGAGATTGTATAAATCAGTTCTCCAGCCAGCCATAGATAGCACAACAGCTTCTGAGAATCTCCGTGGTTTTAACCTTTGAGATTGTCAATCATATGTACGGATTAACAATAAATTGTTATTTTTATATTCAGTAATTTTACTGATATTTTTTTAGGTATAAATTGTTAGATTTTGAATCGTAGTCTAAGTTAAATACAATTTATGACTCGCAAAGTAGTTTTAAGTTGGCACAATAGACAATGATTATTCATTTAACTGTTGCTATACCTACTTATAATGGAGAAAACCGTTTACCTAAAGTCTTAGAAAGAATACAAAAGCAAACAGGTATAGAAAGCGTAAACTGGGAAGTTATAGTAGTTGATAATAATAGTCAGGATGGTACAGCCAAATTAATCAAAGAATATCAAACAAATTGGCAGCATCCTTATACTTTAAGATATGTTTTTGAGCCGGAGCAAGGATTAGCATTTGCTCGACAATGTGCTATAGAAGCAGCAAAAGGTGAATTAGTAGCTTTTTTAGATGATGATAATATCCCTGCACATAATTGGGTAAGTGAAGTATATAAATTTGGACAAAAATACCCCCAAGCAGGTGCATATGCGAGTCAAATCCATGGCTTATTTGAGGTAGAACCACCCGAGCATTTAAAATCTATCATTTTTTATCTAGCTATTAATGAAAGGGGTAATCAACCCCTACTATATGAACCAAGAAAAAAAGGTTTTCCCCCAGGAGGAGGTTTAGTAGTACGTCGGGATGTATGGAAACAGAATGTCCCTAGCCGACTTTTCTTTTCAGGGAGAAAAGGGAAATCTTTAGTCTCCTCTGAAGATGTTGAAGCTCTTGCATATATTTATAGTGGAGGTTGGGAAATTTGGTATAACCCCAACATGGAAATAGAACATATAATTCCATCTTCAAGGCTAGAAAAGAAATATCTAATGGGCTTAATGCGGAGTATTGGTTTGCCTCATTATTATTTACGTATGACATTAATTAAGCCCTGGCAAAGACCTTTTTTATTCTTAATTTATTTAATTAATGATATTAAAAAGTTAGTCATGCATTTGATTGCCTATCGAAAAGTATTAAATGATGATGTAACTGCTGCATATGAAAAAGAACGATTAATTGGGATATTGCAAAGTCCTTTTTATTTAGCACATCTAAAATTTATCAATGTCTTAAATTCATTTACATAAATTTTAAATCAAGCAAAAATACCTAATATATATGTCTAAGATATCAGTTGTTATTCCAGCATACAATGCAGAAAAAACAATCAAAAAAACTATAGAATCAGTACTTAATCAGACTTTATCTGACTTTGAAATAATAGTTATCAACCCCAATTCTTCAGATTCTACATCAAATATTCTTTCTCAAATACAAGACTCTCGTATCCAAGTATTTAACTATCCCCAAGCTAATGCAGCTATTAACCGTAATCGTGGTTGTAACTATGCTAGTGGGGAGTTTATCACTTTTTTAGATGCAGATGATCTTTGGACACCAGATAAACTAGAATTGCAATATACAACACTAGTAAAAAATCCCCAAGCTGCGGTTGTTTATAGTTGGACTGATTGTGTAGATGAATCTGGCAATTTTTTACGCAAGTGTTCTTATGTAAATTGGAGCGGGGATATTTATCCTCAACTATTATTAGATGATTTTATTGGCAATGGTTCCAATGTCATGATTCGCATGGATGCCTTCCGAGCAACTGGTGGTTTTAATGAGTCACTAACCAATGCAGAGGATACAGAAATGTGGTTACGATTAGCTGCAAAATATGAATTTGTCAATGTTAGTAAAGTACAAGTTTTATATCGAGTATCTCTCTATTCTAAGTCTTCTAATATTTTACCCTTAGAAAAATCAAATTTAGCTGTTATTAATATAGCTTATGCTGATAATAAAGCTGCTGAATATCAATATTTAAAAAAATACAGTCTTGGTAATCTCTACAAGTATTTAAGTTATAAGTCTCTAGATACATTACCGGGGCAACAAAAGACTTTACATATAGCAAGATTTCTGATTACTGCTATATATACAGATATATCTATTCTCATTAAACCTATAATTTGGAAAGCTTGGTTAAAACTTTTAGTGATGAGTATTTTCCCCCAGCAACTAGCTAAAAAAATATTAACTAAATTTCCTGTTTTATCTAATACAAGTACATTTTTAGGTTATGAGAAGACATATAAATCATTGTTTGAGTCATGAGTAATAGACCGGAAATTTCTGTAATTATTCCAGTATATAATGGTGAAAAAACTATAAAAAAAACGATTGAATCAGTTTTACGACAAAATTTTTATCATATAGAAATTATTATTATTGATGACGGCTCAACTGATTCAACCCTAGAGATTATTAATAGTATTGATGATATTCGCTTACAGGTATTTTCCTATAGAAATGCTGGTTTAGCAGTCAGTCGTAATCGAGGAATTGAAAAAGCAAATGGAGATTATATTTCTTTTATTGACGCTGATGACTTGTGGACATCTGATAAATTAGAAGCTCAATATAAAGCACTCCAAGATAATCCGAATGCATCTGTAGCATATAGTTGGACAGATTATATTGATGAAACAGACAATTTTTTAAAACCTGGTCAACGAGTTATAGCAACAGGAGATGTTTATAGTCAACTGTTGCAAGCTAATTTTTTAGAAAATGGTTCTAATCCCCTAATCTATAAAAAAGCTATAAACGAAGTTGGTAGATTTGATGAAACTCTTCCTGCTGTTGAAGATTGGGATATGTGGTTACGTTTATCTGCTAAGTATGAATTTATATGCGTTGAAAAACCACAGATACTATATCGAATGTCTAGCCATTCCATGTCTACTAATTTAAAAAGACAAGAATCGGCATTATTAACTGTGATTGAAAAAGCTTTTTTAAATCAAAAAGCAATTAATTTAAAACACCTCAAAAAATATTCTTTAGCTAATATTTATAGATATCTAACTTTTAAAGCTATCGATAGTAATACTGGCAAAAAAATCAATTGTAAAACTGCTTATTTTTTATATAAATATATGATGTATGAATCTTCGTTTTTTAGGAAATCAAAAAATATATTAATCGCTTTATTTAAAATACTGATTCCTTTAAAAAGAAATCAGATGCTATCATTTAAAAAGAAACTAAAACTTCGATTAGATTATTTTCTTGATTGCATCTCAACTGAATATAATTTTAGATTCCGTAGACAGGAAATTCAGGAAGAATTAAATCCAACCCGTAAAATTCCTCAAAATCTACATATAGAAGGTACCAATACTTGTAATGCCAAGTGTGTTTTTTGCGCTTATCCTCAAATGGAAAGAGTAAAAGAAACAATGCCAATGGAAGAATTTCAGCGCATTATAGATGAATATGTGGCAATGGGTGGAAAGTATGTTTCTCTCACACCAATAGTAGGAGATCCCTTTATAGATAGTTATTTTTTTGATAGATTAAAATACCTTGATAACATACCTGAAATTAAAGGTTTCTACTTTTATACTAATGGCATTTTGATGAAACCCAAAGTTAGCCAACAACTTCTCTCATATGGTGATAAATTAAGTATTTATGTTTCTTGGGGGGGATTTGATCGAGAAACTTATAAATCAACCATGGGTGTGGATTACTTTGAGCTAGTTCGTCAAAACATTGAGGCATTTATTGATGCTAAACGTCAGTTAGGTTCTGCTACTACTTTCACTATTGCCTTACGCTGCCCATTCAGTAATTGTAACGGAGAACTTTGGGAAAAGTTCCATCAGTGGAAACGAGAAAAATTAATAAGTTGGTATTTTATTGATGGTTATGATACCTGGGCTGGTAAGGTTAAAGCAGAAGACTTAAGAAAAGTTGGACTCGAACCAACACCTATGCCCCATAAACGAGGTGCTTGCGAACTGCTGTATATGAAGCCCATTATCTTAGCAAATAGTAAAGTGAATGCCTGTGCTTGTCGTGATGTGGAAGTAGAACTGGTTATAGGTGATCTCAAAAAAGAAAAATTATCCGACATTTGGGCAGGTAAGGAAATTGATAAAATTATTGAGCGTCACGAACGAGGTGACTTCCCTGATGTTTGCAAACGTTGCACTTGGTACACCAGTATTTACAATCTTCGTAAACGTCATAGCCGTATAGATAAAGCTGCTTTACATTGGAGCGAAAATTAATTATGCAGCATAACTTCTAAGAAACACATTCGGCAGGTGTTGCTGAATTGAACTATGATATCAGGCTCGCTTAATTAGTTACGATAAAAACTTCTTTGCTTCTATACCTGGGGAAAGCCGCTGTTGCGTTTAATGCGCCTTTGCGTGAGAATATTAATGATGATTTGTGAAATAGTACGAGTAGGGTAATCCGAATCATTACTTGACGGCTAACAATGCTTTTTTTGCAAGCGATCGCAGCCATTATGCCTTTACAATCCTAGTTGGTATCATCTCCTCTTGCTTTCTCCGCGATTATCCTGGAAATTCTCAGCTAGAGGAATTTTTGTTACCTTTATTATTTAAACAGATGCCTTGAGGATTACCAACTATGCTAGAACAAGGAACCATCAGTATTCATACTGAAAATATTTTCCCGATTATCAAAAAGTCTCTATACTCAGATCACCAAATCTTTTTGCGGGAATTAGTATCCAACGCTGTAGATGCTATCCAGAAGCTAAACATGGTATCCCGTGCTGGGGAATATTCTGGAGAGATTGGGGAACCGGAAATTCAATTAGCTATAGATAAAGGTAAAAAAACCCTCTCGATTACGGATAATGGCATTGGGATGACAGCCGATGAGGTGAAAAAATATATTAATCAGGTTGCTTTTTCCAGTGCTGAGGAATTTGTGCAGAAGTATCAAGGAAAATCAGATCAGCCAATTATCGGTAACTTTGGTTTGGGTTTCTACTCCTCCTTCATGGTGGCGACTAAAGTAGAAATTGATACCCTTTCTTACCAAGAGGGAGCGCAAGCCGTTCACTGGAGTTGTGATGGTTCCCCTGCTTTTACATTAGAAGATTCCAGCCGCACTACTCGCGGTACAACCATTACTCTTCACCTAATGGAAGAGGAAGAAGAGTACTTAGAAACTGCACGGGTGAAGAATTTAGTTAAAACCTACTGCGACTTCATGCCCGTACCCATTAAAATGGATGGGGAGCAGTTAAATAAACAAAAGGCTGCTTGGCGGGATGCTCCCAGTAGCTTGAGTAAAGAAGATTATTTAGAGTTTTACCGCTATTTATATCCTTTCCAGGAAGAACCTTTACTATGGGTACATCTGAATACTGATTATCCTTTCATTATCAATGGTATTCTATATTTTCCTAAGCTCAGACCGGATGTAGATGTAACTAAAGGACAAATCAAGCTGTTCTGCAACCAGGTTTTTGTCAGTGATAATTGCGAAGAAATTATTCCCCAATTCTTATTACCCATGCGCGGGGTAATTGATAGTACAGATATTCCCCTGAATGTATCCCGGAGTGCATTACAAGGCGATCGCACCGTGAAGAAAATCGGTGACTACATTGCCAAAAAAGTAGGTGATCGACTTAAGGAATTATACCGTAGCGATCGCCAACAATACATCAGTGCATGGAAGGATTTGAGTACTTTTGTTAAGTTTGGGGTACTCAATGATGAGAAGTTTAAGAAGCAGGTACAAGATTTAATTGTTTTTCGCAGCACTGCTAAGTTAGCTGCCACACCTGCTGAAGCTCCCGCAGTTCAAGTACAATCTGATGAGGGAGATGCTTGGCAAGATGTAAATGCATCAACCCCAGCAGGTGAGGGTGATGAATATACGACTCTCAAGGAATACCTGGAACGGAATAAGGAACGCCACGAGAATAAGGTATTCTATTGCACTGATGAAGCCTCCCAGGCCACTTACGTAGAATTACATAAAAGCCAAGGATTGGAAGTCCTATTTATGGACTCCTTTATTGACACCCACTTTATTAATTTCCTAGAGCAAGAATACAATGATGTCAAATTCACCAGGGTAGATTCCGATTTGGATAATACCTTGTTGGATAAAGATACATCTGGGGAAATTGTTGACCCCAAAACTAACAAAACCCGCAGCGAAACCATTAAGGAGCTGTTTGAGAAAGCCATCAATAAACCCAAGGTAAATATTCGTGCTGAAGCCTTGAAATCAGAGACTCAGCAAGGAACCCCACCGGCTATGGTATTGTTACCAGAAATTCTGCGCCGTCTGCGGGATATGAATGCTTTGATGCAGCAACAAGGAACAGAATTCCCAGAAGAACATATTTTGTTGGTGAATACTGCTCACCCCATGATTCAAAATTTAGCAGAACTCAGCCAAGGGGCGATTATTCAAGGGGGTGGGGAATCACCCAGTAGTCAGTTGGTGAATATGATTTGTCAACACGTTTACGATTTGGCTTTGATGTCTCAAAAAGGATTTGATGCAGAAGGAATGAAATCTTTTGTTGAGCGTTCTAATGATGTACTCACCAAGTTGACGGAACAAGCAGCGAAGTAACTTGCTGGACCTCTAATAACATTGTGGGATGGGCATCCCTGCCCGTCCTAATATTTAATTTAGGTGCTTTTTAACTTACCCTATGGCTAATACCAATTTTATATGAAGTTGCATAGAATTATTTATTGTTTGTCATTGCCAGCGCAACGAAGTGGAGCGTGGCAATCTCATCAACTCGTTAATTCTGAAGATTATGAGATTGCTAAGTCCTTCGGACACGCTCCGCGAACGTCGTT
>JASJCX010000005.1 GCA_030065255.1 Calothrix sp. MO_167.B42
ATCCTGCGGAAAGCCCTCCGGGTTGCGCCAGTTGCTTTATGCCGGGAAACCCGTCCACCGCAATGGCTTACCGCTTCGCGTCTAATGCGTCTTTGCGCGAACTTAATTCATTCCTGGATTCAGCAACGCCCTATTTTATAGTTGATTTATCTAAAAAATTCAGTATTTTTTCTGCCACAGCATGGGTTGATTCAATTAATAAACCATGTCCGCAATTTTCCATGAGGACTAATTGGGCATGGGAAATTAATTGTGTTAATTGCTCAGAAAATGTTACTGGGGTGAGAATATCCTGTTTACCTACCATCACCAAAGTCGGACAGGAAATCTCTGGGATTCTAGCTGAAGTGTCACTATGGAGAATGGCTTGACTTTGATGATATAGTGCTTGGGCGGTAGGACGAAAGGGGTAATTAATTGCCATTTGCAAAATTTGATTGATTGCTTGGGGAGTAGAAAGAAATTGCTCGGTGAATATCCAGGGTAATATGACTTTTTGATACTGTTGCCAATCCAATGTTTGCGGTAATTCTCCCCAGGTTTCGATGATGGTGTGGAATATGCTATTTGCCTGTGCCCAAGATGAAATTATGATTAAGTTTTGCACTTTTTGGGGATAATTCAATGCCAATTCTTGGGCAATTTGACCCCCCATGGAGTGTCCAATTACACTGACCGAATCAATGTATAAATGTTCTAGTAATGCCGACACGTCCCTAGCCATTTCCTGAATGGTGTAGGGTTTTGTAGGGGTAGAACTACGTCCCACTCCCCGGTTATCTACGCGAATCACCTGATATTTTGTAGTCAAATGGGGCATCATTAATGACCAGTAGGAATTGTCACAGGCAAACCCTGCTAGCAATAGTAAGGGTTTCCCTGTGCCACTAATGTTGTAAAACAATTCAATGTCATCGGCCTGAATTTTCGGCATTATTCAGGAAATTTATTGTATAGCAATGGACGTATTGGTTATGACAGTATTGTTCGACTCAAGAACTGTCACCGAAGAGGCAGGGGGCAGGGGGCAGGGGGCAGGGGGAGTGTGGGGAGTGTGGGAGGTTTAACCATCAACTATCAACTACCAACTACCAACTACCAACTACCAACTACTAACTGTCAACTAAATATCTAACTTTGATAAGGCTGATTAATTTTATCTATAAATACATTAGCAGATAATGGTAAACGGCCGGGATTGAGACGGGGTTGGGCAGCATAACCAACGGGAACTAAAACTGCGATCGCTAAATCTGTATCCGTTGCACCAATTACTTCTTTAACTTTATCTTCCATCCAGCCATTCATCAAGTTGGTAGATAAACCCAAGCTTTCGGCGGCCAAAACTAAATGGGTTGCTGCAATCATGGCATCTTTAACCGCGTACTCCCGTCGCTTATCTCCCAATCCAGCTTGGAATTGAGGGATAGCAGTTTGAAAATAGTTGACTACTTCCTCGCTCCAAGCACCAGTTGCTAAACCTTGCTGTAAGATTTGTGGTAAGTCTTGTTCACCATGGGGTTCGGCTGCAAAGACAAAAGTGACAGGGGCTTGGATAATTTGTTGTTGATTGAAAGCCGCAGCAGATAAAGCTGATTTTTGCGCTTCATCTTCAACGATAACAATGCGCCAGTCTTGTAGGTTATAACTACTGGGTGCTGCAACGGTTAATTCCACTAATTTGTGCAGCAATTCTGGGGAAATAGGATCTGGCTTAAAATTTTTAATAGAACGACGCTGAATAATTGCACTGGGTACGTCTAAAGCCTGGGTTTGAGTAATTGGATTCATGAGTTTCCTGATTTATCATGTTCACCAAGTACCAATCCTATCAGTGATGGACAATTATGAATTTGTAATTCGTAATAAAAAAGCCAATTTGACTTGATTAACCGCAAAGGACGCAAAGTACACAAACAAAGAAGAAAATAGGAGAATAATAAATTTAGCGCAGCTTCACAAAGAAATGGTATTGTAAAGTTTCGCTCCTTAACTCTTAACTCTTAACTCCCTTTCCGGCGATTACAATAAGCCACTAACAACACAAACAAAACCATCCCTACTAAGTACTTAAGGGCATCGGGTACATTCGGATTAGGGGAGAAAAACCCTTCAATCAAACCTGCCATAAGTAGCATGGGTACAATCCCAAATACTAATTGCACAGCTTGGGAACCATAGAACTTCAAAGCATCAATGCGGCGATATTTACCAGGAAATAATATCCCTCTACCAATTAAAAAGCCCGCCCCCCCAGCAAAAAAGATTGCAGGTAACTCCAAGGAACCGTGGGGGAAAACAAAGGCCCAAAATGGGTAAGCCAAATTGTTTTGTCCTACGAGAGTACCAACCGCACCAATTAATACACCATTGTAAAATAGCAAAAATGCTGTGTACAAACCCGCAGTAATCCCACCAGCCACAGCACCAAAGGAAACAGATAGGTTATTGGTGGTAATTTGACTAGATGCTAGGGGTTCTATACCCACAATGGAACCCATCCATAATTCTTGGCGATCGCGTACCTGGGAAATCATACTTTCTGGTACAATCAAAGACATAAAGGTGGGGTCACTCCATGCATACCACCAAGCAATTAACGCCCCCACCAAAAATAATGCCGTGGCTAGGGCAATATAGACAAAAGTTTGTTGCACCAGAGCAGGTAATCCCCACTGGTAAAACTTTACCACCCCTTGCCATTCTTGTTTGCGAGAACCTTGGTATATTTGACTATAGGCGCGAGTTGTTAGGGATTGCAAATTTTGTACTAAAATATTGCCTACCTTTTGGGTACGGGCACGGGCCAAATCTCCAGCAACGGAACGATATAAACTGGCTAATTCCCTGATTTTTGCAGAACCCAGGGACTTGAAACCTTTTTTTTCTACTTGTCTTAATAAACTATCCAAACTTTGCCAATTTGGCTCTCGCCGTGCAATCCAACGTTGAATATTCATATACTTTTGGGAATACTGAGTATAACTTAATTTAAAATAACTGCAAATTCATCTACTTTCATAATGCCTGAATTACAGCATTTTATTCAAAAGGAGTCTCGGATTTTATGTCATTTAGTCCCAACCCTTCTAGTTCCTTGCAACCCTTAAGTATTGGTAATGTTGTCAGTGCTGGGATACGACTTTATCGTTCCCATTTTAAACAATACTTATGTTTGACTTTACAATCATTCTTGTGGTTTTTAATCCCAATTTATGGATGGGCAAAGGCATTCACCATTAATGCTATGATTTCTCGGTTAGCTTTCGCTGAATTGATTAATCAACCAGAAAGTGAAAAAGACTGCCGGAGTGAATTAAACTCTCGGATATGGAACTTTCTAGTTACCCAAATATTAGTAGGATTAATGATTTTTGGGGTTAATTTACTTATCTCTATACTAAGAAATATTATTATTGGTGTTGCTAATCAACCTTCCATTCGCAATCCTATAGTCTCTTTTTTGGTGGTGATAGTAGCACAATTGGGGGGTTATATTGCCTATCTGTGGTTTTATGCCCGGGTTTTTCTACCGGAATTGCCCATGGCGGTGGAAAATACCTTAGATGCAGGACAAGCAATTGCTCGCAGTTGGGAATTAACCAAGGGTAATGTCTGGCGCTTACAAGCGATTATTTTTGTGGCATCCTTAATTACTATTCCTTTAGTAGTTATTGCTGGCATCCCTTTTATTATTGCGATGATATCAATTAGTACAATAATTGTCACTAATCCAGATGCGATGACTAACCCAGCCATATTGAATTCTTTCTTTCTGTCGATCATAATTGGCATTGTTCTGATGTTATTAGTTAATGCCATAATTAATCCTTTTTGGCAAGCAATTAAAGCAGTTATTTACTACGATTTAAGGGCTAGGCGAGAAGGACTAGGTTTACAATTGCGCGATCGCAAAATTTAAAATCATACTGATAAAAACCCCAACAAATACCCAAACGAAGTAAAACAAGAGTAAGAAGGAGAAGAAATTTAAATAATTTTGAATCAGGGCTAGGGGTTGGCTCTATTACTTGGGATTACTAATAGATAAAATAAATTCATACCTACACATAGAAATGTATAACATCATATATATTCAAAACAATGCACATTTTTAACCGAGTTAAACATCAAACACCAGAAAGCGTAGAATTGGAATTTATTCTGGCAGGAATTGGTAGTCGTGCCTGGGCATTGTTAATTGATTATCATATTTTAGGACTGTCTCTAGTTGTATTATTTGTTCTCTGGGTAACACTAGTTACCCAGTTAATGGAATTGTTGAATAACCAAAGTGTTTTTCTTTGGTTATATGCGATTTTTCTGATTATTAACTACTTTATTTATACAGGATATTTTGTCTTTTTTGAAACCCTATGGCAAGGTCAAACACCAGGTAAGCGGATTGCAAAAATTCGAGTTATTCGTGAAGATGGTAGACCTGTAGGTTTGCAACAATCAGCACTAAGAGCATTACTACGTCCTATTGATGATACCTTATTTTTAGGAGCATTTTTGATTCTGCTCAACCGCAAAGAAAAGCGCCTGGGAGATATTTTAGCTGGTACTTTAGTGATTCAAACCCAGACTCCTGCCAGCAAGAAAGCCACTTTATCCTTGTCTGAGCGATCGCAATCTCTAGCGGTCGAGTTACTAAAAATAGGCGATTTTACCCAAATGTTACCAGATGACTTTGCAATTATCCGTGAATATTTACAACGGAGAGAGCAAATGACAGCTAAAGCCAGAGCTAAATTAAGTTTAGAGTTAGAAGAACAAATACAAGCAATTTTAAAGATAGAACAGCTACCTGGGCCAGCTTCTTCAGATATCTTTTTAGAAGCTGTTTATGTAGCTTATCAACAACAATCTCCAGATTTTAATTATTAATTAGATGTATCAGGGTGTGCAAACATTGTATTTTTTTATTTCATCAAATATAGAAAATTAGAGTATAAATATGTATCAGCCATTAGTAACCATCGGAATTTGCACATTCAATAGATTTGAAAGTTTATGTAAGTATAGTCTTCCGGCAATAGAACAACTTATTTATTCCAACTATGAAGTCATAATTGTTGATGATTGTTCAACTGATAAAACTCAACAAATTCTTGGTGAATATCAGCATAAAATTAATCAATTATCTGTTCTCCGGAACGAAAAAAATCGAGGACTCCCTTATTCCAGAAACAAAATTCTTGAAAATGCCAAAGGAAAAATTATTGTATTTACGGATGATGATGTCAGCATTTTTCCTGACTGCTTAAATGAAATTGTGAAAGTTTATGAGCAAGATTCTGAAGTTTTATTTATTTGGGGCGGGGTGTACCAATGTCATGGTTCATGGGATCGAGATCAACTGACATTTGGAAGTGGTAGTTTATTTTCAATTAGGCGTATAGTCGCTGAACACTTTCGTTTTGACACTAATATTCGTTACTTCAATACCTATGGTTGTGAAGAACATGATTTTGCTCGACGGGTGCAACGAGAGCAAGCCAAAATAGTCAAAATTGCAGCAGTCAAGGCAAATCATTATCAAGCCCCTGCTAAAGACAGAGCATGGCGAGGTTTAGGAGGAAATCTGAATTATCTTTATGAAAAAGTTAAACGAGGTTCTATTTTCGAGTATTATAAGTCAATTCTAATTGGACTTCCTTATGCCATTCAACGTTTGGTTTTAAATTATCCTACCCAAGGAAAATCTGATAAAAATGCTTATCAAGAAGCAGTTAATTCATTTCACCAAGTGCTTATTCTCCTGAAAAATAGAAAATTTTTACTTGCAAGTAAATACTTATTTTATGTCATGGCTGATATTCCTATTAAGGCAATGATTAGGAAAAGGATAGAAGCAAAACAGATACATGGTTTTTCTGAGTATTTACACAAGTGCTAATTATAGCCTTAAGCGCAAGTAATAAGTAATAAATAATAAGTAAGTAATCAATTTACTGTTCATAGGTTTGAGCCTGAGGGTTTTAGGGGTTTGAAAACACGTCCTAGCGTCATAACGCACCCTACAAATACCTAATTTCTTTCAATATTCAAACCGGATTCCGGCGTTGCTGAATGGAAGTATGAATTTACATTTTTCGATATTATTGAAGAACCATTCTTTGCGCCTTTGCGTCTTTGCGCGAACTTAATTCATTCCTGGATTCAGCAACGCCCGGATTCCTATATAATTGATATTCATACGCCTTATTATGAATTAAAAATCCACTAGCTATATCAACTCTTTCAGCCTCCACTCCAACCTTCATTTCTAACTATATGAACGAGACTACGTTGTTCCAGCTTCTAATTCACATCAGCCGTATAGTATTTCCTATCCCCTCTCCTTAATAAGGAGAGAAAAGATAAAGCTATGCTTTATCGGGGTGAGGTTAATCCATACCTCACTAGGCTCAGAAACGCTATAGATACTCACAAATTCCCCCAGAATATCAAATTAACTTCTATGCATCGCCGCAATTTATTAACTACTTTACTAGTCCTACTGCCCATTTTATCCGCTTGCCAACAACCTAATTCTATATCTAACAATTCTTCTGTAACCAATGGGACAAAAAAAGAAATTCTCATTGGATTAATTCCCGCAGAAAGCAAAGCAGAGATCGAAAAACAATTCGATCCCATGCGAAAATACTTACAGAAAAAAGTGGGAATACCTGTAAAAATTTTTGCAGCCACTAACTATGCAGGGGTGGTGGAAGCAATGAGCCGGGATAAAATTGATGTTGCTTGGTTTGGTCCTTTATCCTACGTTTTAGCTGAAAAAGAAGCTGGTGCAGAAGCTTTTGCTGTAGGGGTAAGAAAAATTAATGGTAAATCTACTTATAAGAGTATATATGTTGTCCCTGGTGATTCTAATATCCAATCTATTAAGGATCTCAAAGGTAAAAACGTTGCTTTTGTTTCTCCAACTTCCACTAGCGGGGGTTTAGTTCCTACTTATCTAATCAAGAAGGAAACTGGTAAAATGCCAGAGGAGTTTTTTGGTAATCTAAGTTACGTAGGTGGTCATGATGCTGCGGAGCTAGCAGTTAAAAATAAGACTGTTGATGCGGCAGCAGATAGTGATATTACTTATAATAAAATGATCAAAAATGGTCAGATTACCAAAGAAAGTAATCGGATTATTGCTGAGTCTGAGCCATTACCAGGCTTACCTTTAGCCTACCGCAAGGAACTAGATCCCTCCCTCAAGCAAAAAATAAAAGATGCCTTCTTGAATGCCCATAAAGATATTCAAGTGACTGGATACGGAGAATTGTTACGTTATGAAGAAGCTAAGTCCCAGGATTATCAAATAATTAGTGATATGATTCAAGAGCTTGGTTTACAACGCCAAGATGTTTTGAAATAGTCAATATCTTAGCAGATGGAAAAGTGAGAACTTGAGGGGATTAATCTGGCGCTTTCCGACTAAAAATGGTTTACCACCCTTATCAATCATCCTGATTGTAGTTCCTGTCATGTCAATATTATTATTGACGGCTCCAGTGGTGGAAATAAATCTAGAAAGATTATGGTTATCTCCAGGTAAGTTATTCCAATTTTTACTGAATTGGTTAACATTTCCCGATTGGCAATACTTACCGACGTTAGCCATGAAGTTATGGGAAACCCTACAAATAGCGGTGTTATCAACATTTTTCTCTCTATTTTTCAGCCTACCCATGGGAATACTGGCTGCTAAAAACACCACACCCCATTCCCTCATCTATCATCTTAGTCGTAATCTCTTGAGTTTAATACGTACTTTACCAGAATTATTATGGGCATTGGTGTTTGTATCTGCATTGGGTATGGGAGCCTTACCTGGTGTCATGGCATTAATTTTTGTTACCACAGGTTTCTTCGGTAAATTAGTAGCGGAAAGTTTGGAAGTGGTTGAGAATCAAGCTATTACCGGAATACAAGCCACTGGTGCGAGTCAGCTACAAATATTACTCTTTGGGATTTTTCCCCAAGCATTACCAGATTTGATTGCTACTTTACTATATGTCCTAGACCATAACATCCGTGCTGCAACAATTTTAGGTATTGTGGGGGCTGGGGGTATTGGCTTTGATTTAGTCGAAAACATCCGACTTTTTAACTACAGTCGTCTGATGTTAATTCTCTTGGCAATTTACCTATTGGTAACTATTTTCGATCGCTGCTCTAATATAATACGCGATCGCATTATTTAATTAAGTAATAAGTAATAAGTAATATAGGAATCCTAATTGATTTTTGAAATATACGTAGGGTGTGTTGTCGCGAAGCGCAACGCACCATTATATAGGGGTAATAGTGCATATAGCCCTTCGGGCATGGCTTCGCTAAAGACTAGCGTCATAATGCACCCTACAAATACCTAATTTTTTCAATATTCAAACCGGATTCCTATAAATAATAAGATACGTAGGTTTCAAGGTTCAACAATATCCTCACCTAGTTGCATATTGCTATACTTCAAACTCGAATGTCACAGCAACCCAAAAATCTGCCAGATTTACCACCTCGTCCCCAGAATTGGATACCATTGTGGTTAGGTTTATGTTTAATTATCCTCAATTGGATCGGCAGTAATTTAGAATTTTCCGTTTCCAATGTGATTCTCAATATTCATCATATTTGGGAATACCTAAGCCGCTATACTTCCCCTGATTTCAGCGAACTACCAAAATACTTACTACTGATGGGAAAAACTGTAGCGATCGCATTTTGGGGAACATTTGTCACTTTCATTCTCAGCATTATTCTATCACCATTAGCCAGCAAAAATCTCTCACCTCATCCATTTTTATATAAGAGCTGTCGGGAATTATTAAACATCTGGCGAGCTATACCAGATGTGGTTTTAGCCTTAATATTTGTTAGTGCTTTAGGTGCGGGTTCATTATCAGGAGTTTTAGCTCTCGGAATACATATGGCTGGGGTTTTGGGCAAATTTTTTGCAGACAGTATGGAGCGAATTGAACCCGGTATTTATGAAACATTATGGTCAACTGGAGCTTCCTTTCCTCAAACTATTGCTTTTGCAGCTATACCATCAATATTTCCAGAAATAATTAGCTACACTCTTTATACATTTGACCGTAATGTCCGCATGGCTACTGTTTTAGGGTTAGTAGGAGCAGGAGGTATTGGTGTAGAATTGGAAAAAACAATGGGTTTTTTCCAATACGAAGGTTCTGCGGCTATTTTGATAGTAATTTTGTTAAGTATCATATTGATAGATTATCTATCAGCATTTATTCGCAAACAAATTCAATAGTCCCTGCATAATTTATAGCATTTCCTACAAAGAGTGAAGTACACATCAAAACCTCACTAGGCCCAGAAACGCTATATATTTTACCTTATTCAGTAAAAAATATTTCATCAGACCTTAAAAATAAGTTGACAAAGGCTGGAGGTAAAATTTCTAATTGCGAACTATAGGAAGACATTGCTTTATGCTTTTTGTCTCGAACAGATGTAATTTTTAATCTTGATGCTGATGCTATATCCTTTAATTTTAACTTCAAAAATAGAGGTGCTTCCCAAAATAACCAAATTGGATACTGTAACAATTCACTCTCTATTTTAGCTTGGGCGATTGCTTCCTTAACTATTTTATAGGTAGCCTCATGATCTTTATGACAATCCTGGCGATGGGGAACATAAACTTCCCCTGGCTGATGAATTTTTAACAGCTCAGTTACCTGCTGAATAGTTTTTTGTCGTTCTTCCCTTGCTAAAAACTGTAACTTACCATCAGGCTTGTCTAAAAAATGAATTGATGATTCCTTTACTCCTAAAACCTCTAATGCTGTGACAGCTTCTTGTTTACGAGTTTGAATAATTTTTCCTTGGGCATGGGAATCTAAATCAACAAATCCTTGTCCACCATCTGTTAAAAAAACTACGGTAACTGGTATTCCATGTTCGCGTTTAAGTGCAATTGTACCACCGCAACCAAGGGTTTCATCATCTTGATGGGGAGAGAATACCATTGCTGATTTATGACTCAATTCTCTTATGTGGCTACCACGGTGCAAAATCCATTTACTTAAGAAATTTGAGTGAATCGATTGAATTTTTTCTAATAAAATATTAGGTACAATTTTTCTAATGAATCGCAGGAAAATTTTCATACTCATAAATAAATTTTTGTAGATATACAACACTGTACAGATAAATGAAAGACAAGGCTACATACAAAAGCTTTTGTGGGATGGGCATCCTTGCCCATCTGAATGTAAGCAACTAGCGAATTTATTCATGGAATAAATCCAAAATTTAAAAGCCTAAATTCAAAATTAATTGACTCGCTATCTGACTAGTAAGCACCTGTTTTTTGTAATACAACCTGTACTGTTTTCAGTAAAATTCGCATATCTAACCAAAGTGACCAATTCTCAATATATTTGAGGTCTAATTTAATTGTATCCTCAAAATTATCAATATTAGAACGACCAGAAACTTGCCATAGTCCAGTGATACCTGGTAAAACTTCTTGGCGAATAAAATATGCCGACTTGAATCTATCTACATCTCTATTAGGCAGAGGGCGGGGACCAACAAGACTCATTTCGCCAATTAAAATATTAAATAATTGAGGCAATTCATCTAAACTATAACGGCGTAAAAATTTACCAACTTTTGTGATTCTTGGGTCATCCTTAAGTTTAAATAAAACTCCATCTTTATTTTCATTTTTAGCTTCTAGGGACGCTTGTAATTTTTCTGCATTTGAGACCATTGTTCGGAACTTCCATATTTTAAATTCCTTACAATGTAAGCCAATACGATTTTGTTTAAATAAAATTGGTCCGGGAGAATCTAACTTAATCAACACAGCAATTACTAAATAAACTGGTGATAATATAAATAACAAAATCATAGAAGCACAAATATCAAAACAGCGTTTAATCCAAAAATCACTACCTGTAATAATTGGTGCTGGAATTGTCATACAAGGAACTTCGCCAATCATTCTAAATAAAGACTTTGAATGACAAAGTTCATTCTTCGTTGGTAAAATACGTAATGTAATGCCAGCAGTGGAAAAATTCCAACAAACATACAAACGATTTTTAATAGCATTCCAAGAAACAAAAGCTTCTGTAACACCTTTATGGCGCAGATATTTTAAGGTTGCTTCTCGATTTTGCCAGTCTAGACATTCAGATTCAGAAATTCCTTCAATTGTATAGCATTTTTCCTGTTCAATTAACTTAATATGGGATTCTTTTTCTTCTATATCCGTAATTAAAAAAATTGGATATCGAATAGCTCCCTTACTACGTAACAATTTAGTAAAAACATCAAAAAATAAGCGATTACTACAGGTTATAGCTATTGATATCAACCACAATAAAATAAAAGTTGAGCGAGATACATAATAATTTGGTTCATAGAGAAAAGCTATGAGTAATAAAGAAACTGCTGACAAGGATAATGCCTTAATTAGAGATAGATAATTACGACGACTAGGACCTTCTTTATATAATCCTTGTGAAGCAATTATACCAATTTCAACAATCAGAGTTAAAAATAAAAATGGGGAATTTTGAGTCCAAGGTGATGCAAATGAAGTTCCGTAAAATACAGCTAATTTATGTGCAATTATGAGGGCGACTAAATCCAAAGTGAGGAGTATTAATATCCGTAGTATTTTAGTCAATAATCCTCTCTGAATTCTGACAGATTTTGCAGACCTTAAGTCGGATTTACTATTGATTAAAGAGATAGATTTGTATGTCATCTTAATAAGTGTGTGTATTTTGGGTTGTTCTTTACCTTGTGATGTTTAACTTATAAATTAAACGTGAATTATATTTTGTATTAGCGTGTTGGAGCATTATCAAAAGCTCTTGCTATGGCATTCCACGCCAGCTTACGTTGGAAATTGGAATTCAGTGGTAAAGGACGTACTGCTTCACTATCAGCACGAGGAGCGTAATCTGAAAGCCAAGTTACCTTATCGCTTAAGCCCCAAGTTAATACTGCAATCACTGCTGGTTCATCGAGAACCGTTGAGAGATAGTCTTCGTAAACCTCAGCAATAATGCGATCACGATTATCAATATCAAAGGCTAACACGTCATCTGTTACATCTAGTTCAGTAATAAAAATTTTTAGACCAAGACTGGCCACATCAGCCAAAAATTGCCGGAATTTTTGGGCATTAAAATAGGGTTTACCATCACCCAGAAGATGAGATTGAATACCTAAACCATGAATAGGGGTACCTCTAGATTTTAAACGCTCTAAAAGGTTGAGAATCGCTATTCTTCTTGCCTCATCTCTAGGGGTGTCATACTCAAAAGCTGTTTCATTGTATACTAACAAAGCATTGGGATCGGCTTCAGCAGCGACTCGAAAAGCAAGTTCAATGTAATCCGGACCTAACAATTGGAGCCAAGGTGCTTGACGTAAGCCATCAGCACGTCCATCATCTATATCAATAGCCTCATTGACTACATCCCAAGAATGCATCTGACCAGCATAATGTTGAGTTACAGTGGCAATATGTTCGGTGAAAATTCCTTCAGCATTTTGCTGATTCACGATTTCATCAAACCATTCAGGTAATACCAGATGCCAGACTAAAGTGTGGCCTCGAAACAACATATTGTGAGTGCTGGCAAAATTAGCTAACCAATCACCTTGGGTAAAATCAAACTGATTGCGGATACCTTGCACAAATCCCCACTTGAGTTCACCTTCGGGAACTAACATGCCACACTCTTGAATCAAACTATTTGCCAAGCCAGTATCTACTGACAGGGTTTCGTAATTAGCTGCTGCTCCATAAATCAATCCCTTAGCAGCAGCACGCTGGCGAAGACTGGCTGTACCAACTACGGTAAAGTCTTGATTTGTTTCGCCCAGGGCTCGCATATTGCCGCCATAATATGTATGTATGAATTTGTTGCTCATGCCTATAGTAGCTAAAGCACCTAAACCTAACCATAGAGAACGCCGCCTAGTAATTCGGTTATTAAACATTGATCATTTCCCGTAATAACAATTTAGCTACAAACCAAGGCTCTAATAGATAACGCCTCCAGAGTCTTTTTGGCTCACGTAATAAACGATACAACCATTCAAACCCCACTGTTCCCATCCAACGAGGTGGGGTAGGAACAGCCCCAGCAACATAGTCTATACAAGCTCCACCAGTCAATATCGTGTGGGCTTGAAGATGATGCAAGTTATCTAAAATCCAGTGTTCTTGTCGTGGCATACCCATACCGACTATTAATATATCAGGTTGGTATTTATTAATAGTTGCTACAGTATTTAAGCTTTCACGACTATCCTGACGGTTATTTATATAGCCGTGAGCTGTTTTAATTAACAAGTGAGGAAATTTCAATCGTAATATTTTGGCTCCTTTTTCTGCTACTCCAGGTTTAGAGCCAAGATAAAATACACGCCAATTATTTTCTGCTGCTTTTGCCATTAAAGGCCATATCCAGTCTGCATAAGTTACTCGTTGCTCTCGCTTAATGGGAAAACCTAATAACTTGCCAATAAAGACTAAAGGCATACCGTCTATATGCACATAATCAGCTTTACTATAAAAGGCCCGCATTTTGTAGTCATGATGATAAAGATAAAGGCTATGCAGGTTATGATTAGCAATTATCCATTTTTGATTACTTGCAATGGCTTCTGCAATCAATGAATTCAATTGTGGAATTGACAAGGCATCAACCTCCACACCAAGAAGTTTATAAGAAGATCGCTTCATAAGGATGTCACTAAATTTATATTTAACAAACAGATACAAAAGTTAAACTCAAATGTCCTATGGTTCTAAGAATTTCTGCCCAAAATTTGCTCTACACCTGTAACTAATTTTTCTACCCTAACTTTCCAACTATGATTAGTTTCTATCTCTTGACGGGCTGCAATTCCCATTTCTGATAGTTTTGCTCTGTTGCGATAAGCTGCAATTAAAGCAAGTTTCAAATCTTCTTTATTACCAGGTTGAAATAAGAAACCTGTTTTACCAACACAAACTAATCTTTGAGCATCTTCAAAAGCTGATGCTATTACTGGCTTTGCCATTGCCATATATTCATAAAGTTTCATTGGCGATAAATACATTTTTCCTATTTGTGGTTGAATTTGTCCAGAATAACCAATATCAAAACCAGCAATATACTGAGGAACTTGTTGCCAAGATACTCTACCAACAAAATTTACACAATTAGACAGTTCTAATTGCTGAATTTGCTTTTCCCAAAGCTCTTTCATTAATCCATCTCCGACTATGACTACGGATATATCCCATCCTTCTATTCTTAATTCATGAATAGCTGTAAACAAAATATCTAATCCAGCCCAGGCATATAAACTACCTACAAATCCCACTGTAAACCCTGGAAATATTCGTTTAGGGACGTGTCGTTGGGGATTAATAAAATCCGTATCTACTCCATTTGGCACTAATACTATTTTGTCCGCAGGAATATTAAATTCACTAACGAGAATGTCTTTTAATGTTTCACTAACACATGCGAGAACATCACATTCTTTATATGCTTTAATTTCTATCCACTGAGCTAGTCTATCCAATACTAAAGCCTGACGATCTACTTTAGCCTCATAAAATAATAAAGCCTCTGTTTGCAGAATCCACGGTATTCCATGACGCTGAAAAATCCATCCCAAACATTGGAGAGTAGCAGCATATTCATATACATAATTTACTCGATGACCAATTTGTTGCCAGCTTCTCCAAGAATTAATCACACCAAGAATTAGGCGCATAAAGTCTACAGTTAAGGTGCGAAAAAACCCTTTACTAATTGCTGCTCCAGAGCCTTTTGCTGACCATTTTTTTGGTACCCTATCTCCCACTATAAAAGGTTCTACTTGCCAATTAAGTGCTGTAAAACCTCCCATCAATCCCAAAATACGGGAACGAGGCCCAGACATTTCTGCATCGGGATGAGTGGAAATGCGAGGTGCTCCAGTTAAAAAACCAAGCCGTGGTTTCATGACGTTAACCATTGATTTAATAAATAATCAATCAGAACTATTAAGATGATAAAGAAAAGGATTTTTGTATATCTTCCCAGCTAATTTTCCATAAATCTGCTATTTTTATATAACGAGATTTGATCCCATCTTGGGGAGCAAAGTATTTTTCTTTTAATTCTTCTGGGTCTTTTTTTAATCCAATTTCTTTTTCAATTAACTTAGATATATATATGCAATAATCTAGTCTTAAATTATTCATTTTTTGCAAAGTTTGTTCCCTAATCTCTTGGGGTTTTGGTGGTGATTTTTGCCACTGTTGGACAGCCTGAGCAACTGCTTCAGGTTCTGGGGGAACAATGATAGAGTTCTCAGGGGTAAAAAACTCATCTCGCCCACCTTTGCTGGGGGTACTAACAACAGGTATGCCACAAAGTAAATATTCACAGGAGGCTAATACTGCTCCTTCTAATGCGGAAAGACATAAACCAACATCAGACTGATTATATTTTCTGGCTAACTCAGAACGAGAAAGGAATCTATCATTAAAGTCAGCATGTTTTAGTTCGGGACAAAAGCTGTGTAAATCCCCTCCATAGGATACAACCATTAAACGTTCTATATTTTTTGCTAACCAATGACGCTTGACTGCAAGTAATTGAGCAGTGTAAATTGCATCGTATATTTTTGGTTCATCAAGTGGTTGATATATATGCTCATTAATATAGATATTTTGATTTAAATGGGCTCCTCGAACAGAAAGACGTTTTCGCATCACCTCTTCGTCAGTTGCACTTACCATTAAATGGTGCGTTCTTCCTTCGAGGGTATGTAGAGTTTGTTTTACTTTGCGTTTTGCCATTTCCTTCCATGAGCCAGCCCATGAAGGAACATGTTCTAGTACATGTTTGGGACGGAACCATTTAGGTAGGGGTTGATAGGTTAGTTTTTTTTCTTGATATATTAATCCACCAAGAAAAGGATAACTGCCGAGAAAAGAAACAATTAATGGCTCAGTACTCAGAACGTAAAAACCATGAAATAACATAAGCAGAATTCGCTTCAATTAATTACTGGATAAAAACTGAGAATGCAGTGGGAATTAAAAGACGTTTAAGTATTTAAAATTTTCTGTTCTACTTCTTCTGTAAAAGAAGGAGATATGCTCAAATTTTTATATCCAATAACTGCTCGTAAATATGGTAGAGGCCAATACATGAACCAAAATATACCAGAATGTCGCTTGACAAAAGTGGTCCACGGCTTAAGTGGAAAAGCTTTTGGTTGGAGAACTTTTCGTAAGCGTTGATAAATAGAAAGTTGAGTATCTACCCAACTTCCACCAACGGTATTTTTAGAACAAGTACCGATATATCCAGGTGCTATCCATACAGAACATCCTAATTTTCTGGCTCTCAATCCATAATCTAAATCTCCTAGGGAATGGATAAATGCAGAGTCCAAATTTCCTACTTTTTCGGCGACATTATGGGGTATGAGTACGCAATTTCCATACATTGTTTCACATTCTTGTAATTCTTGACTTGGCTGCAAAAATTCATACTTATTTGAATACCAATTCTGGGAACGTACAGCACCACCATAAGTTGGTTTATTTGTCACCACATCACAAGTTGAACCAACAACAATGGAGTTAGCTTTTCCTTGCTGTGTTAAATAATTGTAGGTAGTTAGTAGTTTATTCAAAGCATTAGGCTTGAGCATAGTATCATCATTTAACCAGAGATAAAAATTATATTTTTTCCTCAAAGCTGTGGCAAAAGCTAAACTCATTCCTCCTACCCAAAAAAGATTTCCGGAACCTTTAAGGATATTAACTGCTGGGTAATTTAATTTGACTGCATCTGATGTCCCATCGGTACAACCATCATCAACTAAATAAACATCAAATTTGATATTTTGCCCATATAGAGCTTGTAAACAAGCTAAGGTGGTTTGACATCTGTTATGGCAGGTGATTAATACTGCTATGTGCATAGAATTATTTTGGAGTGTCATTATATTTTCTTGATTTTATTTTCCCAATTGTTGACATCAACTTAATTTTTGGCTGCTTTTGAACCTTCTATATTGAACTGCTGCTGAAAGAATTGTTGATACATATAGAAACCATATAAGACTATTAGATGCAAAAAAGATATTACTTTCTGTCAGATTGGTAATCCACAATAAGCAACAGATTTGTAACATCCACAAAAACTCTATTGCTCTACTATAAATTAGTAAGTCGATAATTTTTTTGAAAGATTGTAAAAAATGAATTAAGAATGTTATTAAACCCAAAAATCCAAATTCTAATAACATATCAACAAAGCCATTGTGAGCATGGAAATTGATCGTACCTTCTTGAAATTCAGGTAATAAAGCTGCCCAGGAATTAGATAAAACATAGTTACCTGCTTGAGAATTCCAAAAACCCTTATACCCATAACCTAACCAAGGTTGTTCTGATATTTTTTCAAAACATAGTTGCCATAGCGGTAGACGACCATTAAATTCTAAATCTTTCCCCCAAACATCAACCAGCATATATTCAATATTTAAGGAGATTAAACATCCAATAATACTCACAAACACCAATGAAATTAGGCTTAGTAATAATCTATTGTTTTTTTGTTTGACAATAAATTTATACATGAACATTATCAATATAGAAAACAAAATAATTAGTAAACCACTTTTACTTTGTGATAGCAAAAGAATAATTATTGAACAAAATAATCCTATGACTGCAATTATTTTTTTGAGATTTTTATTAAATATATGAAAAATAAAAGATAAAGCTGCTACACCCATCTGTCGCCCTAAAATTTGCTTATGGGTATAAATTCCTGACCAGGCCATGGACCCATTAATAAATTGTGTACCGGAAGAAGGGAACAATATACTATTACCAAAACTCAAAATCATGATTATTCCTGCTGCCCAAGATAATAATTTTATTTGTTGTCCTGGTGAATATTGCATGGCAAAATATACTGCAAATAAAGTAGAGCGTAGTAATAATCTAGACTGATATATACTTTCGGATGGATTTGTAGACCAAAAAAAAGAAAAATATACTATCAATAATAAAAGGATAAAACTTATGTCTATAGTGGCAATATAAAAGAATTTTTTACCACGGGTGACAATGATAATGAATAAAAAACCATAGCTAATGATGCTGGTTATATTTGTGACTATGCTTGGAAGTGATAAGGGTTCAATAATAATAATTAGTAGAATGCAAATGGCAACTTCCAATTTATTGATTAGAGGGAAGAGAAATTTATTTTTCATTGTTATATATTTGAATAATCAAACATATCTTAGATGTGATAGCTGTCTAGTCTCTAATCTAGATATTATTAAAACAATTTATGAACATTTGACCGATTTATTCCGTTCCAGAATATCGTTAAAAATATTCACATAACGTTGTGCTTGCAGTTCAAGTGTAAATTCCTTTTCCACTTTTTCCCGGGCGTTATAAGATAGTTTTGTGTGTCTATCTGGATTTTCTAGTACCCAAGTAATTCCTTTGGCTAAATCATCAAATTCATAGGGTTGAGCTAAATAACCATTGTATTGATGATCGACAATATCTTTTAAGCCAGTAGCATTAAAAGCTACTACTGGAGTACCGCAAGCCAAGGATTCAGAGGCTGTTTGACCAAAAGATTCTTGTAAGGATGGCACTACTGTCACATCAGCTGCTGAGTAAACGGTTGCTAAAGAAATATCATCATGAAAGTATCCTAAATAGTGTGCTTTAAAGCCTAAATCTGGTAAATTTTCTGGCTGGGATGCACCGAAAATACATAATTCTAATTTCTCTTGCCAATGAGATTGGCTTAAATGTTGCAATGCTGGTTGTAATAAATGAAAGCCCTTATTTTTATCACTGCTTGCTTGTAAAGAACCAAATAAAATAAGTTGTTTATCTTGAGGTAAATTCAATAATTTTCGAGCAAATTCTTTGTTAATTGGTCTATATTTTTGGGTATCGAGTCCATGGGGAATTACCTCAATGGGTGAATTCTGAAAAAGAGGGCTGGAACTGGCACATTTGGCTAACCAATTACTAGGTGAAATAAGTGTGATTTCCAGATTTTTCCAAGCTTTAGCTTTACGCCACCATATCCAATGGGATAAATCCCTCTGATGTTTACTACCTAACTGTGGACAACTACCACAGGATGTTTTGTAATGATTACAATCTCCAGTGCAATGACACCCGCCTGTAAAAGCCCACATATCATGCAAAGTCCAGACTAAAGGAGGCTTAAGTTTGGCAAGGGTTTCTATCTGCATAAAGCCCGCAGATACCCAATGTAAATTAATGATATCTGGAGCAATTTGGTTGGCCATTGAACTGATTCTGTCTGGCATCCATTGCACAAAAAATGTCGTTTCACGATGACGCTGACGATAAATTTTTAATGGTAAAGTATCAAATGTTAGTTTTGCTTTTGCTAAACCTTGAGATAACCTAGTCCTGGGTGCAATTACATCTTTATCTCTACTCAATTTCTCTTGGACTAGCATTTGTGAGGTTACCCTCATATTTTGTAACCCTTGATGTAAGCGATAGGCTGCACGTGCCGCTCCGCCATTAATATCAGATGTACTTATATGTAAAATTTTCATATTAAATCACTTTTTATTTCGATTGCTTTTTACTTTTTGTGTAATATGTGGTGAAATTTATTCATATTTTCTTTGAATTCCTCCTTCAGAAAATCCAATAAAGTAATTTCATATACATTTTTTTCAATAAAATTATCTGCATCATCATCTCTAATCATCATTGGTGGATGATTTAAAGGAAATTCCATTGAGTCTGTAGGTAAGTATGGATTTCTGGTATTAGAGGTGAAATTAGTTGAGTCTATACCAAAACCAATATTAGAAATTAGATTTACATTGGAGACAATACCCAAACAATTTTGCAATAAACAAGCAAAAGTCCATTGATAATCCCAAGTTATAGTTGAAGGATTATCATAAATATTTTGAAAAATATTAGTCCAATAATTAACTTTTATAGGGTCTAAAAATACCTGTTTCAGAAGACCTATAGATTTGATTTCTGGCCATATTTTCATGTATAAATCATAATGCTTCCATGCCCTTTTCCAAGTTGCCCATCCCCAACAAGAGTTATACCGTGAAAAGTAGTAACTATAACTTGTTCTATTCAATCCAGATAAACCATTATCTCCGGAAATTGAAGCAACTCTAGTATCATATCTGTACTTCTCAAGTAATTCTTCACAAAAACGGAAAAATGTAGGATGAGGTACACAGTCATCTTCTAAAATAATTGCTTCTTCGACATTGCTAAAAACCCAATCTATACCACTAGAAACACGTTTTGCACAACCTAAGTTAATATCTGAATAATTCTTGATTACTTCGCAATCCCAATCGACTGTATCAATGATGGCACGAGTAGCAGCACATTTCTCACCCTCATCAGCATACTCAGCACGAGGCCCATCTGCTATGACAAAAAGCTTCGGTGGCTTTGCTTGACGAATTGCTTGAAAAACTTTCTGTGTTGTATGAGGTCGCTTGAAGATTATAAAGGCAACTGGTGTTTTTAATTGATAAGTGTTCATATTTTTTTACACAAAGATTGGGAATAGATGCTATTCACTTTATAAATGCAAGAGATTGGATTTGAATGATAAATAATTTTCTCGTTTCTTGATGCAAAATATTACTGAAGAATGAAGCAAATGCTTGTGCCACAACAGTAGCAATCGCAGCACCAATTCCTCCATAGGTAGGAATCAATAATATATTTAAAATCACGTTAGTAACTGCCCCAATTAAAGTTCTACGTAGGGAAAGATGTGTTAAATTTTCTGCAATAAACCAAGGTGATGTCGCCACACCCATAAAAACAAATAAGGAAGCCCAAATATGAATTGATAAAACTGTCTTGGCGGCTATATATCCATTACCAAATAAAAGGGTAATTATTGTCCCTGATAAAAATGTCATCGGTATAGCGATGGCAACGGAAAGTAATACCATCAAACGTAGTAATTGTTTAATGCGCCGATTATATAGCCTTGCATCATTTTCCTTGGCTTCATAAATTGAGGGAGAAACAGAAGCCACAATGGCTGTGGGGATAAAATACCAAATTTCAGAAATACGAGTTGCTGCTGAGTAAAAACCTACAGCACTATCATCAAGCATTTTTCCCAGCATAATCTGGTCTATTTTCATGTAAATCATGATAGTGAAACCAGAAAGAATCAAAGGCCAACTTTCTTTCAGGAGAGTTTTAGCAAGGGAAGAACTCCAACGCCATAATCGAATCGAAAAACCCTTGAGCCTATATGCAATTGCTAAACCAATTCCAGCTAGGCTAATCTCTGCCAATGCTGCCCAAACAAAGGCAATTAATGGGGCTTGCATCTGAATTAGAGAAATTTTAACTAGGGCAATAACTATAAAAGCGATATTTCTGGCAAAAACCGCATATTTTGACTGTACCTGTGACTGAAACCAAAAATCAATCGTCTCAACAGCTTCAATAACTCCTGCTACTCCTAAAATAGATACTATCCAAATTGTGAGAATATCATCCTGATGCAAGAAGACTATACAACTAACTGCTAATAATAGTGATGCAAAACCACCTAGCACTTTTAGGCAAAAAGCTGTTCCTAATATCTTCTCTTTGTTAGATGAATCATTGACCAAATCCCGAATCACAATATTGTCTAACCCTAAAGTGGCAAGGGGACTGAATAGAGTTATAAAGGCAATAGCATAGTTATAAAGACCATATTGTTGTACTCCTAAGTAACGTGCTACCCATATTACTACAATCAGATTTATACCCATGCGAAGAAGCCTATCGGCAAACAGCCAACCAGTATTGGCAATGATTGCACGCAATTTAGAACCAGATTGAAATAATGATAATTTCTGAATTTTCAACTTATTTAGCATGGGCAAAATTTGCACGAGTGTGACTGATTTATCAAATATAAATGGATAAAAATAGTAATATTATGCTATGAGATAGATGCTGGCGATTTTTGAGTGAGAAAGTATTGATATTCCTGTCTATGTGTATTCATCTCTTGTCTTCCTTCAGCTGCAATTATTCTTAAATTATTCTGCCAAGCTTCTAAGTTGCAGATATTAGTAGGTTGAAATTCACCTAGTACTTGTTGAGCAAAATTGAATGCAATTTTGATTTCTCTAAGTTTTTCTGCTGTGTCAGGAAAACGAATTAGATATTTTTTAAGCCACCCATTCACAGAGTTTTTCCAGGTTCCTCCTATTCCACTAATTAATCTTGTATGTGTTGCGTAGTGCCACTTATAAATTTCTCTGCCAATTAAAAAATCGAATTCTTGATGTTTTTGCTCATAACTATTTTCTAGAATTGATAGCAGCATTAAACGACCAGGAGAATATGAAGCATACTGGGGATCGTATGTGGGTATCCAATAGTAAAAGCGACCTTGCCACAAAGCTCCTAAATTGGCAGCTACTAATGTCTCTCCGGCGGAAAAACTAGAAACTACAAGTAGACCTTGTTTAGCGAGTTCTATAAAGAAATTGACATTGCTGGGTTGAGCAAATAACTTGTGAAAAGAGTGGAACTGTGTTGACTTAAATTTAATACAAAAATCAAATACTTCTTCTCGGGTATCTTGCCAGCGAAAAGTTATACTTCCCACATCTTTTGCTAGTTTTCTTTGACATCGCCGTGCATCCGCTAACAGCTTAGAACGCCTTGATTTTACATGGGCAGTAAATTTATCCCAAGTTGCAAAATTTGTCCAATCAATTAAAGGAGAAGTGATATAAGGTACAAATAAATTTTGGTCTAAGCATTCTTGTGTGCTGACAACTCCTTGACATGCTGAGTCTATATAAGAAACTGCTTTGCTAGTTTTGAATGTTTGTAAAGATGGAACAGGCTCAAAAAAATCTATAAATTGCCATCCAGTAATGGGTTCTCCATCTGGGAATGTAGGTAATCGCCATACCCTATCTTGCAGTAAAAAGTCTTCTAGATGCAATTGTACATCTGGAAAATATGCTTTGTTCAGTGCTTCAAGAAATGGGGCAGAAGAATAGATATTCATAAAACAGCCAACTAGTATTTGCAATAATTACACGCAGTTGATAATGAGATTTTAAAATTATTATTCTTTAAATTTTCAACTTATTTAGCATGAATAAAATTTGCACAAGTGTGACTGATTAATCACATATAAATGGATAAAAAATCGTAATATCTTCTTACCGGTATAACCCTTTAACTGCCTATAAATGAACGTACAAAGAACAATCTGCGCTGCATAAATACGGGATAATATAACAGTCCAAATCATTGAAATTTCGTGACTGATTGGGCTAAATTATCCCATGATTCAGCAACGCCTCATAATCTAATTTGATGAGTCAGAGCTCCACGATTTTTGAGTCAGAAAGTACTCATACTCTTGTTTATGTGTATTTATATCTTGCTTTATTTGTGCTGCAAGTGCTTTTACATTCTTCTGCCAAACGTTGAAGCTATTAACATTACTAGATTGCCATTGACTGAGTATTTGTTGAGTATAATTGAACATAATCTTCGCTGCTCTGAGATTTTCTGCTGTTTTGGGAAAATTAATCAGATGTTGCTTAAACTGCTCATTTACAGAACTTTTCCAGCTTCTTCCCATAGGAGAAATTAGTCGTGTATGGGTTGCGTAATACCACTTATAAACTTCTCTACCGACTAATAAATCAAACTCTTTGTGTCCTTGACGATAACTTTCTTCCATAGTCGAATGCATCAATAAACGACCGGGAGCATAAGTATTATATTCGGGATCGTATACTGCAATCCACGAGTAAAAACGGTCTTCCCAAACAGCGCCTAAATCCACAGCCAAAAATTTGTCACCGATGGAAAGACTTGAAACTACTAACAAACCACTATTAATCAGCTCTTGAAAAAAGGAGATATTGGTAGTGTCGGTAAACATATCTTGGGAGTTAGCAAACTGTGTAGCTTTCATTTTCATGCAGAAGTCGAAGGCTCCTGGCCTAGTGTCATTCCAGATAAATTTTACCGGACCTACTTCCTTTTCTAACTTGCGTTTCCGCCGTTGAGAATCACGATAAATCTTGGGGTTGTGGGATTTTACATGGGCGAGAAATTCCTCCCAAGAAGCAAAGTTAGACCAATGGATAGAAGGAGAAGCTGTATAAGGCACAAATAAATTTAGATCAAACCACTCTTGAGCCGTAACTACTCCATGACACGCCCAGGGAATGGAAGGCACTATTTTTCTAGTAGTTTTTGTCGTAGTGGTTTTTGCCTGTGAGAACGGGATCGGCTCAAAAAAGTCAATAAATTGCCAATCAGTAATAGGTTCTCCATCTGGAAATGTCGGTAATCGCCATATCTGACCTTGGAGTAAAAAGTCTTCTAGATGCAATTGTACCTCTGGAAAATAGGCTTTATTAAAGGCTGCAAGAAATGGAGTAGAAGAATAAATATTCATATGACTTTAGTATTTATATATCTGTGTTTGATAAAGAAGTTTTTTTCTTAAAGGGAAAATCTTGCCATGGATTCCTTGACTCCACAGACTCTTGGGAGAAATAAAGGTAACTGTCAGGCTCACGATTTTTACTGACATCATTCACGACCATACCTAAAACATTCTGACTAGATTGTTTTAACAACTCTTTGGTCGTATTCGCACTATTCCATTCAACTATGCCAGGACGAACCACTAATAACATACCATCAGTTAGACGACCTAAAGTAGTCGCATCTGCTGTTCCCAGAATTGAATTAGTGTCAAAAATAACAAAGTCATAATCGCGGATAAAACCTTGAACTAATTCGGCCATCCGCCGGGAATTAAGCAGTGATAGTGGATTTGGTGGTAAAGTTCCCGATGGAAGTATAAATAGGTTCTGCATTACCCGTTCTATTGGTATATTAATATTTACTTGATTAGTGATTAAGTTACTTAGACCAACCACATTCTTCAAGGAAAGATCCCAAATATGATGCTGGGTGGGATGACGCATATCAGCATCTACTAGTAAAACTTTATTACCCATTTGAGCCATTGCCATGGCTAAGTTAGCAGCAACAAAGGACTTTCCTTCCTTGGGTACTGAGCTTGTAACTACAATACTCTTTAGCTGTTGATCGGAAAGAAAATTTAAATTAGATTGCAATATCTGATATGCATCACCAATCGGAAACTGTGATATGTCTCTGCCAATTAATTTGGGAATCTGTTCCTCTGACTCTGATTTCCATAACCAATTCTGCTGATGATTATCACTGAATGAGGGAATAATCCCCAGTAGGGTGTATTGAAATAGTTCTTTGGCTTCTTGAACCGTTTTCAGGGATTGGTCAATTAAATCTAATGCTAAGGCCGCAATTACACCTAATAAAGCACCAAAAACTATCCCACCACCAAGAATCAGTTTCTTACGAGAAGCTGTGGGCCCATCGGGTATAAAAGCAGGAGAAATTACACGCACATTACCAATATTTTGGTTCTCGGCCAACTCCACTTCTTTGAGTTTCTTTAATAATGATTCATAACTTCCCTGGGATGCTTGCAATTTCCGCTCTAGTTGTCTTTGAGTCTGCTCTAGTTTAGGTAACTTTTTTGCCCTTTCTTTATAAATAGCCAAATTTTGAGATAGTTTATCAATTTTTTGCTCTAAAGCAAGATGCTCTGTTTCAGTACGTGCAAATTCTTGGAGCAAGTTTTGTCGTAAATCTCCAATCTGGAGATTCTTCAGCCCAGGCTGATTTTGACCAACGACTTGTTCTGTCTGCTGTGTTAATAAACTGTTAAGAGTAGAAACTTTTTCTTTTAAATTTAAGACTGTAGGATGTTCTGGTTGAAACTTAATCAGGGCTAATTGCAACTGGCTTTGCGCTTCCTTGAGCTGAGTCAAAAGTTGCTGAATTCCTGGTGTTTGACTCAGTGAAGCAGCGGTTACTGTTTGTTGCGAGTCAATACTTGCTTGACTTCGTAACTTTCCTAATTTAGCACCCACAAAAGACAATTGGGCTTGATTTTCGGATATCTGCTCTTCTAATTTTGCGATCGCTTGTACCCCTGCAGTTTCTTCTTCTTGCAAGGAAATCACTTTATTGTCTTCTTTAAATTTACGCAGGTTTGACTCAGCTTGTCTTACAGATACCTCTGCTTTTGGTAGTTGATCTAATATAAACGTTCGGGCTGAGGCTGCTTCAGCTCGATTAGCTTGGATATTTTGTTGAATATAAATTTCGATCAGTTTATTAACAATTCTCGCAGCCTCAACGGGATTTTCATGGGTATAAGAAATTTGTAAAACATCTGTACCCTTAGCACCCGTTGCGCTTAAACTATCCGCTAATGCTTGGACAGAAAGGGGCTCCCCTGTCTCTTCTTTGAGTCCTAATTCTGCAATGGTTTTGTCAATAACTGGACGGGATAGAACAATTTTTGCTTGAGTCTCTAGAGGATTACCCTGTAAAGTTAAAGGCTCTATTTTCCCTAGTGTTTCCCCTAATCCTGTAAGTGAAGAAGTACGATTGGTTTTGATTAACAAACTTGCTTGTGTCTGATAGCTCTGTTTTAGGGAAAACGCTAATAGTGATGTCAGGGTAATAACCATCCCGAATACACTGAATGCAGCTACCCGACGGCGTTGCAGTATTAACCAGTATTTGTAAAAATTTATTTCTTCTATATTGTCTCTAGATTCTATCATTATTCATTGACCATCCAATTGTGCAAAACTATTTGAAAATGCGATGTCCTATTCGCAACTAGTTTGTATGTAATCTATTAAAAGCCAAATTTAAAGCATTTAATTTTCGCAACAAAATCAAGAGGAATGTTTCAAGTAAGACAATATGTCATATATAAATTTCAGACAACTTACCAGTTAATCAAGGAACAATTATTTAAATTTCTTGATTCAAAATCCTACAAAGACTAGTTTTTTCACGGGTTAGCAATATCTTGGAACGATGCACTTGTATCTTTCATTTTCTCAGTGTAGATGCATTATATAGTGTATTATTTAACTCAATTTTACTCTTTTTCTTGATTTATTTAATCATTAGTTAATTTACCATATAAGCTTAAAAACATTCTTGGAAGATAAACTTTTTTATCAAACACTCTGACCTAATGTATATCAATTTTTCTCTGTAGGCAACATAATACTTTTTTTATATTTTTAAATAAAGTACTTTGTACAAAATTTTATGAAAGCTTAATATTTTTCTCCTTTTGTACAGTAAATAACCAGTTAATATATGGCTGAATTGAATATAAACAGTGCTATTCGTTAAACCCATCCTAAAATGTATAACCCTTGCTATGCAAGATTTATGGAGTTTGTCAAGATATTATTAATCAACGTAATAATCAGCCTTAGAGACGTTTTCTAATAATTTAGAAGCAAAAAATAAAATTTATAAGTTTGAATACGAACATTATTTTTAATGTTAAATATAGCTTGTAAGGTAACCTTAGTAATAAGAAAATTTTAAAAATTTTTATTTTTGTATTCTATTTTTAAACTAATTTAATTTACGGAGGTGTTTATTATAGTGGTTTTCATTTAAATGAAGTATGCCATAAGCTTTAACTAATAGACTTTGGAACTTTAAGTACGCACCTTATAATATAAGGGAACATTATAGGAATCAGATTTGATTTACCGCCAAAAGATACCTAGGATGTATAAGGGACAGCTTAATGTAGCAAATTATTGATAATTGTGGGTTATGAAATATGTTCTAACACACCCTACAGTACCTAATTTTTTTCAAAAATAAAATAGTAATTTTATATATTAATTTCTTTTACACTGAGAAAATATTGTCAGTTTAATTACGATTAAATCAAGAACCATACTTTGCATGGGAAGAAATTGGGGTCTTATGTCAATACCATGGGGATCTTAGAACAGTGGATGTGATGGAAGATTTATGTAGATTTGCGCTTTATTTGTGGGATCGGGTAAATTAATTAACTTAAGTTTGCAGGAATTAAGTTAATTAATAAGCCCGAAGAATATGGTCTAAAGTCTCTTATTCACCCAGAAAATTGAAGAAGGCAGGGGGCAGGAGGCAGAAGAAAATGTACCTCTATTTACCTGCAATGTGCTGTAAAGAACTCCAGATTGAAAGAATTCAGTTTAGAAATGGGAAAAATTGTGATAGAAAAAGTCATGTTTACTTGCCAAAAAAATTTTTGTGGCTAAATATGTAACACCCTGCCATTAATCTCCTAAGAATGCCATGACATCAACTGAAGCGGAAGTAAAACAGCGAATTAGGGAACTGCAACAATTATTGCAGCAAGCTAGTTATAGTTACTATGTCCTTGATAATCCAATTATGGAGGATGCAGTTTACGATCGCCTCTACCGGGAGTTACAAGATTTAGAACTCCAGTATCCTCAATTAATCGCAATTGATAGCCCAACTCAACGGGTAGGGGAGAAACCAGCTACCCATTTTAACTCAGTGCGTCATCATGTTCCCCTATATAGCTTAGAAAATGCCTTTAATGTGGAGGAATTAAAGACATGGGAGCAGGGTTGGCAAAGACAAGCACCAGATATTACTGAGGCTGAGTATGTCTGCGAATTGAAAATTGATGGTTCGGCTTTGGCGTTGACTTATGAAAATGGCGTTTTAGTTAGGGGGGTAACTAGGGGAGATGGGGTGATGGGTGAAGACATTACCCAAAATGTGCGGACAATTCGTTCTATTCCCTTGCGCTTGCATTTAGATGGGTTGGAAAATTTACAACGGGTGGAAGTGCGGGGTGAGGCATTTTTACCACTGGATGTATTTAACCAAATTAATGCAGAACGGCAAAAAAATGGGGAGAGTTTATTTGCCAATCCCCGCAATGCAGCGGCGGGAACCCTAAGACAATTAAACCCTAAAATTGTCAATCAACGTCAGCTGGATTTCTTTGCCTATGCCCTACATCTTCCTGGTACAGAAAATATGGTTAATAGCCAGTGGCATGCTTTGGAATTGCTGCAAAGGATGGGTTTAAAGGTTAATCCTAACAAGCGTCTGTGTGCATCTCTACAAGAAGTTGCCGAATATTATCAGTATTGGGATACACAACGGTTGAATTTACCCTATATGACTGACGGGGTGGTAGTCAAACTCAATTCCTCATCACTGCAAACACAATTAGGCTTTACCCAGAAATTTCCTCGCTGGGCTGTAGCCCTGAAATATGCTGCCGAAGAAGCACCTACCAAGGTAGAAAATATTACCGTAAATGTGGGAAGAACCGGAGCAATTACACCCCTGGCACAAATGCGCCCCGTACAATTAGCAGGAACCACAGTTTCCCGCGCTACTTTACATAATAGCGATCGCATTGCCCAATTGGATATCCGCATTGGTGACACGGTAATTGTCCGCAAAGCCGGGGAAATTATTCCCGAGGTGGTGCGGGTGTTGGTAGAACTGCGTCCTGTGGATGCTCAACCCTTTGTCATGCCCACCCACTGTCCTGTATGCAGTCAACCTGTAGTCAAACCTGTAGATGAGGCCGTAACTCGCTGTGTAAATACTTCCTGCCCTGCCATCCTCAAAGGAGCCATAGAACATTGGGTAAGCCGGGATGCCTTGGATATTCGGGGTGTTGGGGAGAAGGTTGTAGAGCAGTTAGTAGATAAAGGGCTAGTTAATTCCGTAGCTGATTTATATGAATTGACATTAGAGCAGTTATGTGGGTTAGAACGCATGGGGGAAAAATTAGGGGTAAAATTAATAGATGCGATCGCTAATTCCAAAAATCAACCATGGTCCCGGGTGTTGTATGGTTTAGGGATTCGTCATGTTGGCAATGTTACTGCCCAGGTGTTGGCGAAAAAATTTATCAGTGTGGAACAGTTGGCAAATGCCAAGGTAACAGATATTGCCGCAATTTACGGCATTGGTACGGAAATTGCCGCATCAGTACATCAGTGGTTTCAAAGTAATGCCAATCAAGGTTTAATTGCTCGCTTGCAAGGTGTGGGGTTACAATTTTCTACCTCTCCAGAAACGGAAACTGCAACGGATGATAGTCAAATATTTGCTGGGAAAACCCTTGTTGTTACAGGAACCTTGCCTACCTTGAAACGAAATGAGGTGAAGGAATTAATCCAACAAGCAGGTGGTAAGGTTACTGATTCTGTGAGTAAAAAAACTGATTATGTAGTAGTTGGTGCAGATGCAGGTTCTAAATTAACTAAAGCCCAAACATTGGGGATTACTTTGTTGCAAGAAGCACAACTCTTAGAAATGCTGCTTTCAGTTGATAGTTGACAGTTGACAGTTGACAGTTGACAGTTGACAGTATTAGGGAAACTTACTTATTACTTCCCTCATCCCCTCACTCCCTCACGTGAAAAGTCAGATCCCCGACTTTTACAGAAAAGTCGGGGATCTGAGCCTCTGTAAATGAACTGCATTGGGGCATAATCGACAAAAAAATAAGGCGTGTTCACAAACACACCCCACAATTGTGATAACTGTTAGCGCAGCTCCTGGTGAAGGAGGCTAACTGATGATTCAGATACCCGCACCATCAAAAAACTGCTTAATAGCTTTATCTTTGATATCGCAGCAGGGTGCTTCTTGAGCTATTTCTGCCTCACAGTTAGTAACATTACCTACTAAAACAGGAGTTTTGGTCGTAGACTGAGTATGCTGGAGATCTTGTATTTGTTCTTCCAGTAATTCTATGCGATCGACTAAAGCCCGAATCACCTGGGCTTCTGAATCTGGTAGATTGTTATGTTCTAAGGGAGCAACCCGAACCCCAGAACGGTAAACTATTCTACCGGGTACACCAACGACTGTGCAATCCGAAGGTACATCCCTCAGGACAACGGAACCAGCACCAATACGGACATTATTACCAATGAGAATATTGCCTAATACCTTCGCACCAGCACCGACAACTGCATGTTCCCCCACAGTGGGGTGGCGTTTACCACTTTCTTTACCCGTACCACCTAGGGTTACGCCTTGATAAATTAATGTGTAATCACCAATAATGGCTGTTTCACCAATAACAACCCCCATACCATGATCGATAAATACCCCTTGTCCGATTACAGCACCAGGGTGAATTTCAATACCAGTAATAAATCGAGAAATGTGAGAAATCAAGCGGGGAATAAAAGGAATGCCGACACTATAGAGCCAGTGAGCCAACCGATGAAATAGCAAGGCTTGTAAGCCAGGGTAGCAAAACAAGACTTCTAGCCAGTTGCGGGCAGCTGGATCACGTTCAAAAATAATGCGAAAGTCAGCAAGGAGTGTAGATAGCACGCTTATTGCATCCTAAAATTTCGGCAAAGTAAGTTACTCTATCTTAACTTTTTAAGTGTCAACCAAGTGAAGTACCTACAGTGACGCTTCGCGTACACAGTAGGCTTCCCGTCTCACCCGCCCCCGCCCCATTAAACTCGTGTTTAATTTGGTCTTACACAGCGTCTCTGGTCTTGGGACCTTTATCTCCTCAAGGGAGAACCCAGGCAGCCGCCCATCTTCCATAGGCAGTTTAATTTTTGTTCGTACAACATTCCTCGGATTTACTGCAATGGCATACCATCTAGAAATGTTCCTTCCCCGATCTCTGATGTGTCTGCGGCAAGTCTTACTACTTTGAAGTTAGCCTTTCTGTTCCATGCAGTCAGGTGGGTCATCGACCATTTACATATTATCATGTATGCAGAAAATTGGATTTACCAAATACCGACCCTTTGAAAGTGGCGATTCCTCATCGACCCTCCTGCCCTGTTAATCCTACGGATTAAATCGGTTGTGGGTCAATTCGTCATCGCCCAACAATTCATCTCACACTGCCCTATGCCTTCGGCACGCTCCGCGAACGGGTCAGATGGGAGCCTTCTTGTTGAAAGAGGTAAGCGAAGCTATGCCGTAGGCTTTACGCTACACTCCGTTTCGCTCGCAATGACAGCTTTTGGATCAATCATTCTGTGGAGTTATCTAAAAAGCGTGGGCTTTGCGCCAAATTTTGTAAACTAGCTAAACTGATCTCGCGGTACGGCGTGAGTCTCTTACTGTTTCAGGTAAAGAGAGTAGTTTGTTTGGGAATTTTTCCTAAAATTACCTACCCATATTTTATATAGTCCAGCTTTCCAGTCATTGTCAGTAATGCTAGCATCTTTATTTTTACCAGTATCATCACCACAACGAATGGTGCTATCGTCTGGTCCTAATATAAGTAAAGTTGTATCGCTACCACTGTCAACCTGTAATTCCAAATTAGAGAAGTCTTTGTTTAACACCATAATGTGATCGGGGTTGGGTGTGGCAAATCCAGTACAAGGATTGCCATTTCGATCGCGTTTGCTGATCATGTGCAAGCTGAAGGAGCCTTTGGTATAGCCAGTGAGTCTTCCTTTGCTAGGTTCAAACCCTGGGGACACGTCAATCTTCCCAAAATTAGATGAATTGGCGATAGCTGGTGTGGCGGTAACGGCGGCGATAATGGTCAAAATTAAAGTGGCATATAATCCAACATGGGGAATGTCCAACTTTCGTTGAGTCATTGATTTAAAAATAATTATAGTTTTTTATATATACATTTTAAGCTCTATTAATATATGTTTGTTTTGGGAGTATGACACCTGGGAATCTGTACGCACAAATTTTTACAAATGTCACACATCTTATACCAATTCAAATAATGTTTGCGACACATAAATTAAATTATTCGTAGGGGTTTAACAGTGCTAAACACCTACCCATCTGTCGCATTCTTTTTTTAAATTGGTATTAGTTGTTAGGATTCCAGTTGCAAAAATAAAGATGCTTTGAGGAACTCAGTATTACTACCCTCACTGCTAAAAATCAGGGATACTCTTGCAAAATTCCCAGATGGGAGCAATTTACTCACAAAGGGCTTACCTAGGGCTGAAAATAGCTGAATAATGGGTAGTTTTTGTTTGAGCATTGCCTCACCTGTACTCCAGTCAAAGTATGCATAGCCTTGATTGGAGTCAGACATAATCTGCAAACCATTTTGGAAATAAGGATTTTGTGTGAAGTTATTTCCCTGTGTTGCCAATATTTTATCCATGGCTGCAATGGAGGATGCAAAGATTTCATAATCCCCTAATGTTGTATGTAAACCTCTAATTTGTGCGTCAACATTAAAGGATTTATCTTTCTGAGTATTTTGGGAATTGGTAGCTGCTTGTATCTGGGTCCAAGCGGAGATTTTTTGCTGGTCTAATGAGAAACTATTAATACTTAACCCAGACGCAGCAGCAATCCCATCTAAACGGGAAATTCCAGCTTGACCATCCGCTTTGTCTACAACTAAAATCCAATCTGGTGCTTTTTTCCCTTTATTGGGCAACAATCCCAGGGCATATTCTCCCTTAATCCAACTCAAAATATCCCCAGATAAGTCAATTTTCGGGGAATTTTGCATATATGCCAGTGATTCTACCCATTGGCTAGTTTTACCTCCACGGGAACCTGATATGGTGTTGGTTAATTGCATCCAAAATTGTGCCGCAGCAGTATTGCCCAAGTTGCTTAAATCTTTACCTGTTAAGACTAATCCTGCTGTGTCGGGAATCCATTGTAATGCTGCTGTGGGTGTAGTTAATGGGGTTGATATTAGTAATTTATCGGATGCTGCTAGTATAATATTTTGCGCTAGTAACCCTTTGTTCGAGAACTTCAGGGCAACCATTTGACTATCAAAAACTGGATCTACTAGCTGTAAGCCCTGCCACTGCGCCACTGTAGGAAAATTAATAAAAGCTGTAGCTAGTACGGGTTCTTTGGGTAATTCCTGTATAGCTTTTTGATATTTGTCAGAACTGAGTAAATTTACATCTGGTGCTTGGACATTATTCACTGCATTTCGCAATACTTGGGGATCGTTAGCAAATAATACAAAGCTGTCTCCTACCAAAGCACTAGCCAGGGGTGGTAAATTTTCGACTTGTTTTAGTTGATTTTGCGACTGAGTCGGTTCTGGATGGTCATAAAATAGCTTTACACCTTCATATTCTTCTACAACCAGTTGATTACCCGCTAATACTCGCTGGGAAAATAGTAAATCGACAAATTCCTGACTTTTTGCTGGTTGTGCGGTAGCCAAAGCCATGAGATATCCTGGCTGCAATCCATTTTCATCATCCCGATCTATATCTGGGGTAGTCACAGCTAAGGTAATTTCTTCCCCTAACCACGGTTGAATATCTTTTTGGTAATTAATACCAGAGTTGGTGAACACACTATTTTGTAATAGGGAAACTACCCCTTTTCCAGATGAAGCTGGTAAACGCTCTGGATTTATTAGCATTGACACCATCACTGGCGCTTGTTTGGGGATAAAGATGGCTGCATTTGGTTCGGACATGGTGCCATTGGTGGCTAAATTGGTGGTGCTTCTGGGCAATAACCAATAAAAGATGGCACAACCAATTAAAACTAATGCCACGGCACCGATTGCAATTAAACCAAAAACAGAGCGTTGCTTCATATCTATTCACGTAGGCTGTTAGGAGAGTGGTGATATGGCAAAAGGTAGAAACGCCAAAAAACAGAAGGTTGATTATTTATATTCTGCTATTTCACTCTTTGAATATTTTCTCACCTTTATGTCTACTGCTATACCAACTAAAATATTAAACTGCCTGCACCACAATCGGATACTTTTATTTTTATATCTAGGAAAAATTATTTGGTATGCAAATGGTTGTCCGATGCTTTGATAATCCCATACTTACGAGCAATTTAGTTGCACCAAGCTTCAACTAAATTGCTCATTCTTGCCTCTGTGCGTTTCTCTGTGTTCTCTGCGGTTCAATCCCTCTCCTTTTATTAGGCTGCGTGCGGAATGTGAGTTATGGGATTCCCAACATTCCCACCGAAAACCTCACCCTGTCCTCACGGACATCCCTCTCCTTATTAAGGAGAGGGAAAGATTTTTGTTTCAGTTAAACCCGAGACTTGACAAATTTTTCCAACCGATCCAAACCTTTTTCAATGGTTGCCATGTCGGTAGCATAAGATAGACGAATATTATTATCCGCAGCAAAAGCAATGCCAGGAATCACCGCCACTTGATGTTCTGTCAATAAAGCGTTACAAAAGTCCATAGACTTTAACCCAGTTTGACTGATATCGGGGAACATATAAAAAGCACCATCGGGTTTGGCGCAACTTAATCCCGGAATGGCATTGAGTCTGGCTAACATTACCTTTCGCCGTTGGGCAAAGGCTTGGCGCATTTCTTCCACACAGTCCTGGGAATCTTCCAAAGCTGCGATCGCTCCATATTGAGCAAAGGTACACACGTTAGATGTACTATGGCTTTGAATGGTAATAGTAGCTTTAATTAAATCTGTTGGTCCTGCTAAATAACCAACACGCCAACCAGTCATGGAATAACCTTTGGCAAATCCATTACTGATAATGGTGCGCTGAAAAATCTCTTGACTTAAGGAACCAATACTGATATGGGTGGCTCCATCATAGAGAATTTTCTCATAAATTTCGTCAGAGACAACCAGTATATCAGTGTCAACTATGACTTGAGCGATCGCTTTGATTTCCTCTGGTGAATATACCATCCCTGTGGGGTTAGATGGGGAGTTGAGGACAAATAGCTTGGTTTTGGGGGTAATTGCTTGACGTAACCTTTCCGGGGTGATTTTGTAGCCGGTGGATGCATCGGTGGGTACAATTACAGCCTTACCCCCAGCGAGGGTTACCATTTCTGGATAGCTTAACCAGTATGGAGCTGGAATTATCACCTCATCCCCTGGTTCGATCAAAGCCAACATGAGATTAAACAAAGAATGCTTACCACCATTGGTGACAATCACATTTTCTGCCTGATAATCTAGCCCATTATTGGATTTTAGCTTATTGGCGATCGCTTGTCGTAATTTTGGTTCTCCCGCCGCAGGGCCATATTTGGTCTTACCTTCATCTAAAGCCTTTGCAGCTGCGGCTTTAATATGGGCTGGGGTGTCAAAATC
>JASJCX010000200.1 GCA_030065255.1 Calothrix sp. MO_167.B42
AGGCGGCTAGGTGAAAGCAATTATTTGAGCCAAGATTTTGCTCAGAAACCATTTTGAAGAGGCAAAAAAGTGAAATTAGCAGTTTATGGAAAAGGTGGAATCGGCAAATCCACAACTAGTTGTAATATTTCCGTCGCCCTAGCTAAACGCGGTAAGAAAGTGCTGCAAATTGGCTGCGATCCCAAACACGACAGTACATTTACCCTCACAGGGTTCTTGATTCCCACCATCATTGATACCTTGCAAGAAAAAGACTACCACTACGAAGATGTGTGGCCAGAGGATGTGATTTACAAAGGCTATGGTGGGGTAGATTGCGTAGAAGCAGGGGGTCCCCCAGCTGGTGCTGGCTGCGGAGGTTACGTAGTCGGAGAAACAGTAAAATTACTCAAGGAACTCAACGCTTTTGACGAGTATGATGTCATACTGTTTGATGTATTGGGTGATGTGGTTTGTGGTGGATTTGCAGCCCCACTCAACTATGCCGATTACTGCATGATTGTTACAGACAACGGCTTTGATGCCTTATTTGCAGCTAACCGCATCGCTGCTTCCGTCAGGGAAAAAGCCCGGACTCATCCCTTACGTCTAGCTGGGTTAATTGGTAACCGCACTTCTAAGCGTGATTTAATAGATAAGTACGTAGATACCGTAGCTATGCCAGTTTTAGAAGTATTACCTTTAATTGAAGATATCCGTATTTCCCGGGTTAAAGGTAAGACTTTATTTGAGATGGCCGAAAAAGAGCCATCGTTGAATTACGTATGTGAATACTATCTCAACATTGCCGATCAAATTCTTGCAAGACCTGAAGGTGTTGTTCCACAAGACGCTCAGGATAGAGACCTATTTTCCTTATTATCAGACTTTTATTTAAATCCGAAGAAACCCCCAGCTCTTAATCCGGAAGAAGAACTAAACTTGATGATTGTATAAATCATTTAGTTTCTCAGGATGAGGACAATATGGCATTCTTTTACAGTTTTACAGATTCACTCAAAAATAAGTGGTTACAGTTTTTTCAAGTTAATTGTGATTGGATCAGGCTCCACATGGAGGTTGAATCGGTTTACACTCCAGATGGCGGAAAACGTCCTTCCTCCTACCTCATCCTGGGTGTAGCCAATGCGCTAGAGCCAAAGTTAGCGCAGTTGATGCTACCCTTTTCCAAGTTAAATGCTGATGCTGATACCTTAGTGGAGGTTTTAGGTTTAAATTTCGATCCAGATGTTGCCCTGGGTAATTCCCCGCAAACTAGCTCCATGGTGGCAGAATCTACTGATGATGTTGATTCAGAATCTGTGATGGATGAAGTCGGCCATGAAGAAGTATCCAATGGCGTTGTAGCAGAAATGGATGCAGACTTCACCACTTCTGAAGCGGTTATGCAAGATGATATGTCTTCAGTATCCACCAATGGTACTGGCTCATTCGAGATGTCTGAAGAGCCGCAAAATGGCATAGCAAATTTCTCAGAAGCAGGTTTTGGGGCAGAATCACCAGTTGACATGGGTGATGATGCTTTTGGGGAGTCCCACGTTGAAGCCAGTGATGATGCTTTTGGGGAATCACCAGTTGACATGGGTGACGATGCTTTTGGGGAATCACAGGTTGATATGGGTGACTCTGCTTTTGGGGAATCACCAGTTGACATGGGTGATGATGCTTTTGGGGAGTCCCCTGTTGAAGCCAGTGATGCAGCTTTTGGGGAATCACAGGTTGATATGGGTGACTCTGCTTTTGGGGAATCACCAGTTGACATGGGTGACTCTGCTTTTGGGGAATCACCAGTTGACATGGGTGACGATGCTTTTGGGGCAGAATCACCAGTTGATATGGGTGACGATGCTTTTGGGGCAGAATCACCAGTTGACATGGGTGATGATGCTTTTGGGGCAGAATCACCAGTTGACATGGGTGATGTAGCTTTTGGGGCAGAATCACCAGTTGACATGGGTGATGCAGCTTTTGGAGAGTCCCCTGTTGAAGCCAGTGATGATGCCTTTGGCGATATTTCCTTCGATGATTTAAAAGATTCCCAGACAGTCAACTGTGCTGGTGAAATTGAAGAACAAATTGATGATCAGATGTTTGATGATATCGGTGGTGCTGCTGATGATGCATTTGGCGATGTTATGAAAGATGTCTGGAGTGAAGAAAACGCTTCTCAAAATGGAGAAGCAAATAACCAAGTTGGAGAAGAAATGTCAACTGACGCTATTGACAATACAGAAATGGCGGAAATCTTCTCCCATAACTAATTACAGCCGCAATGAGGCAATGGCAATTTGTGATTTTGGTAGACATTCCTCCAGATTAATTACTAGTAAGAGGAACATCCAATGATTTACGAATCTAGAACCAGTGGAGTTGGGAATTTAGTGGTAGTTGACAGTCAATAAAATTCAGCAGCCTCCAACCGGAATCCTTAACCGAAAAAGGAAAGGATACAAGCCCCCAGATTTATCCGTGGAAAAAAACAAAGGATTTTATCATTATTCTAAGCTTCCGGGCTTTAGACATGGGGTCAATCTAAAATCTAAAATCTAAAATCTAAAATCTAAAATTGAATGACTTTGCCTCATGGCTTTTAATCTCAAAGGGAGAAAATATTAAAATGACCGTTGCAAAACCAGAAGCTTTAAACTTTGAATGTGAAACCGGCAATTATCATACCTTTTGTCCAATTAGTTGCGTGGCTTGGTTGTACCAAAAAATAGAAGATAGTTTCTTTTTGGTGATTGGCACCAAGACTTGTGGTTACTTCCTCCAGAATGCCATGGGGGTAATGATTTTTGCCGAACCTCGTTATGCTATGGCGGAATTGGAAGAAGGTGATATTTCCGCCCAGTTAAATGATTATGAAGAATTAAAGCGCCTGTGTTTGCAAATAAAACGCGATCGCAACCCCAGTGTAATTGTTTGGATTGGCACTTGCACTACTGAAATTATCAAAATGGATTTAGAAGGGTTAGCGCCAAAATTGGAAGCAGAAATCGGCATTCCCATCGTTGTTGCCCGTGCTAATGGCTTGGATTATGCCTTTACCCAGGGTGAAGATACGGTTCTTGCATCCATGGCTTTACGCTGTCCCAATGAGGCTCCTGTGGCTCAGGCGGAGAAAAACGAGCGCAATGCCATTCAAAGGTTAATGAACTTTGGTAAGCAGAAAGAAGAAGTTGCTCAAGAAGAGTCAGAATATGTAGATCATCCCCCCTTAGTTCTATTTGGTTCTCTCCCCGATCCCGTAGTTACCCAATTAACCCTAGAACTGAAAAAACAAGGGATTAAAGTTTCCGGTTGGTTACCAGCTAAACGCTTCACAGAATTACCCGTAATTGAAGAAGGGTATTATGTCGCTGGTGTCAACCCATTCCTCAGCCGTACAGCTACTACCCTCATGCGTCGCCGCAAGTGTAAACTAATTGGCGCACCCTTCCCCATTGGACCCGATGGAAGCCGGGCTTGGATTGAAAAAATCTGCTCTGTATTTGGCATTACTCCCCAGGGGATGGAGGAACGGGAGGCAAAAATCTGGGAAAGTTTAGAGGATTATGTGCAACTAATTCGCGGTAAGTCTGTGTTTTTCATGGGTGATAACCTTTTGGAAATTTCCCTCGCCCGGTTCTTGGTGCGTTGTGGGATGACTGTTCCCGAAATTGGCATTCCCTACATGGATAAGCGTTATCAAGCTGCGGAATTGGCATTGTTAGAGAAGACTTGCCATGAAATGGGTGTTCCCCTGCCCAGGATTGTCGAAAAACCAGACAATTATAATCAATTGCAGCGAATTAAAGAATTAAATCCAGACCTGGTAATTACGGGAATGGCCCATGCTAATCCCCTAGAAGCCAGAGGAATTACCACTAAGTGGTCCGTAGAATTCACTTTTGCCCAAATTCACGGCTTTACCAATGCTCGTGATATCCTAGAGTTAGTTACTCGTCCCTTGCGTCGGAATAATAGTCTAAAAGGTTTAGGCTGGGATAAATTAGTAAAAGAAGAATCTAAGGTTTAACAGTATCACTCTTTGCACTGTCCCTTAGCTACTTTTATTGAGGGTAAGTAACTCATAGAAAGGGCGGTTTTCTTTCCTGGGGAATCGTCCTTTTTCAGTTGATGGTTGACAGGTGACAGGTGACAGGGGACAGGTGACAGGTGACAGGGGACAGGTGACGGTTGATATAAAATCCAGATGAGAACGTTACCGCAAAAACCTCACCCCCTTCCCCTCTCCTTAGTAAGGAGAGGGGTGTCCGGAGGACGGGGTGAGGTGGGGACAATATGGTAAGTCCAGGAGCGGATTTGATATGACAGGAAGTAGAATCGCAATTCCTTGTAGGTTGGGTGGAGCGTTAGCGTAGCGTGTCCGCAAGGACATAGCGTAACCCAACATTAAGTTTTGGGAGCATCCCGTTTTTTCAAAAACCCGCACTTCGTGCCGCTCCGCTAACAGACTAAAGCCTGGGGCTATACGAACCAAGCCCGCCTGCGCGGGCTAAGAGGTTTTGATAGCCCACGGAGGTGGGCTTTGCCCGTGTAGCGATACCCTTCTAGGGTATTGCATAACAATTGGGATGCTCCCTAAGTTTTGAATTGAGTGAGAATATTCAACATATCTTCATCTTCAAAGGATTAATTTTATGTATTGCAATTTAATATTCTGTGCTTGAAATAATGTTTGTTTGTCTCACATCATGTGTTGGGTCCCACTGCGTTTCACCCAACCTACATTTTTGACACTATCGCACTTCATCCAACCTACGAGGGATTGCGATCCCACTGGGTTAGGCGACAACGCAATTTAAGACAAGGGTAAGTTATCAAAAAAGAATCGTTGGGTAATTATGGCTGATATCAAATCCAACTGCACCGGAATGATAAAAACCACAGAGGCGCAGAGAACGCAGAGAAAGAGAAAAAGAGAGGAAATTTAAATAATTCCACAAACGGAAAAGATATAATTTAATACCCCGGGAAGAATTTGAAGAGGAATATTCTTCAGGTGGAATTATACCTGAAGAATAAAAGGGTACTTGCTACTGGGTTAAGTTACAAGCACCCTTTTCAAACGAGTATTCTACACTCCAAGCTTTGAGGCGCAAGGTAACTGAGTTACACCTCCAAGTGAATGCAGCTATGATAATTGGACTCACTGCTAAAAAAGCAACAAGAGCTAATCGTCTTTGATGAATTTTCATACGTTTCCCAGTCAGTACTAGTGGGTTGAAAAAAAGCGAGGGGTATAATTAACCACTTGGGGAAACAATTAATTGAAGAGTAACCACACAATTCAAAATTGATTCACCTTGCGAGAAGTTTAATACCTTTAAATAGCAAAGTCATCCTACACGAGGACGACTTTAGTGTATAAAAACAAAAAATTTGCCTCGCTATATACATAACTATAGCAGGTAAATCAAATTTTTGAATTGCGTGGTTAATAAATATCATAACATAACTCTGCGTTAAAATATATTTTTTTCATGAAAAATATATATTTTTTTCATGAAAATGGTTGTTTTAAACTTGTAAATTCGGATGATTGAGGTATAATGTATAATTTTTTCCTTAAAAAGTGTTGAATAATCAAGATTGAATGCCTAAGGCGTGTCATCAATTAAATCTAGAACCCTTTCAGGACAAGGATTTAGGTGCGATCAGTTCAAAGTGATGAAAAGTCCTTTAAATAAAAATTGTATTGATTCTGTTTGTATTCTATTCAAGTGAAACCGCTATATTTTCAGCTTTAATGTCAATGCGAAACTCTTAGATAGGTATAAGTGGGATTTTTTCTGCACAAACCTAGTTGCTATATATAGCCGTAGCCAGGTAAGTTAGGACGTAGATTTCAAGATTCTCCACTTGTTTATAACTATTTCAATGTCCTAATCAAAATGGCTACAGCTATAATTCACAAAACTGCTTTAACAATTTAATGCAATTGGAAATTGCTCCTAAATGGGCAATCTCATAACCATGAGTGTTTTCCGTGGGAAAGCTTAAACAAGCTGCACGCGCAGTATGACCAAATTTCATCGCAATGGATGCATCACTACCAAAACCACTTAAAATTGCCAATTGCAAATCCATATCTAACTGTTGAGCACATTGGCGTAATTCTCTATTCAAATATTGATCGTAAATCCCATAGGCATCTTGAACCAGAAGTACGGGATTTTCCCCATCTTCAATCGGATATTCACTAGAAAGGGGACAAATTTCTAAAGCAATCAGAGCATCTAATTTTTGATTTTGAGTGAAAAATAATGCTCCAATTGCACCAACTTCCTCCTTAGCAGAAGCAACTAAATAAACATCAACTGCTGGCTGTTTTACCGTTTCAGCCAAACATAGGAGGATAGCAACCGAGGCCTTATTATCTAAGGTATAGCTAGCAATATGGTCATTTAATCTGATTGGTGCCTTGCGATGCTTGCCAACAACCACCCTTGTTCCAGGAAAAATTCCTGCTGCTTCCAATTCAGCAGTAGTGCGTTTAGTTTCTATCCAGGCATTTTCCCATTTTACAGAGGTGTTTTCTTGCTGTACCTTTTGGGGTGACTCGTGGGAAACATGACGGGAACCAAAGCTGAGAACACCACTAATAGTTTGGTTATCCCCCAGTAAATCCACAACTCCTTCACCATAAACCCAAGGAAAAGCACCACCTAATCTGCGGACTTCCACTCTACCAGCTTCACCAATGGTTTTGACAATAGCACCAATTTCATCCTTGTGGCCAGTAATAGCGATCGCTCGATCTTGATTTTTGCCAGGGATTTTAGCAATAATATTATCGGCGCGATCGCACCATACTTCCACACCCAAGGCTGTAAATTTTTGCAACAAAAACTCGTTAATTTCTGTTTCTACACCACTAGGTGAATGGTGCATCACTAATTCTTCAATTATGTTAAATAACTGTTCGTAATTCCACATTTATAATAATTTTATCCAAGATGATGTTAGTAATCTAGTATTCCTTTTCATTAGTTTTGAGGAATTGTGGCACAGCCATCCTGGCTGTGGAATATTCAGGCAGGGATGCCTGACTCACAAGTAATGGTTTTGACGAGTAATGTTGTAATGTAGGTTGGGTTGAGGAACGAAACCCAACATTATTATGACTGTGGGGTAGGCGGTTTAATATAGGAATACACCATTGAATTAGTAATGTCATTAAACCGAATAAATTCGTTATGTATTGTGATGGGAATGTTGGGTTTTAAGCTGTTGTGCATTTAAACTAGATAATCTAAATTATTCTAACTCTTGTGGGGTGGGCATCCCTGCCCGTCCTAATATTTAATTTAGGTGCTTTTTAACTTACCTAACAACTTGCACCAATGCCACTTAGCCCACATTCCCACCTTGAAATAAATTTCAAGGCTAATCAACAAAGTCTACTTAAGTAGACTAGAATGCTTGTCTAGTCGTCTTTAGACGACTTCGGCTATAAGAGATGGGATTTAAATCCCAGGCGGTTATTGAGAATGGTGCAAGTTATGAGTTCTACTCAACAGTCGCTACATTTAATGATAAATATATTACTTATAGCATTTCCCACTCTGATAAAGTACACATCAAAACCTCACCCCTCTCCTTAATAGGATACTGCTGGCGATTCGGGGGTATCACCCTCTTTGGCAGCAGGGGGGCAGGCTTCGGCCGTGAGCTCAGCGTTCGACTGAGCTCACGCCGAAGTCCGAACGGGAGCAGGGGGCAGGGGGAGAAAAAACAAGTCCAAATTATTCCAATAATCCCCGGCTTTTAGCCTAGTGAGAGGTCAAACCTACCATTCGCCAGCAGTATCCTACAAGGAGAGGGAAGAGGGAGGGGGAACAGAAAAATAAGGGTTTCAAAGCCTCTCTCCTACAAGCAGAGAGGTTTACCACCAGAGGTTATTGTGCAAATATTTTTACTTTTCAAACATCCTCTAAAATTGCGATTGCTCACACCGGCAATATTTTTTAATTCGTCCTTAGAAATATCTTGTGCTTGACTACTTTTGTCACCACCACACAAAAGAATAATATTAGATATACAGCTAATATCATGTTCGGTTAAACAGTTATCATAAAAGCTCACGGGTTAGACGCAAAGAAATAGGCACTCGTTTTTATCGTAACGAATTAGGCGAACCTGATATAAGACTCCCATTAATGATTAAGTATTTTTATTGATTTTAGTCAGTCTCTTGTAACTGTACTAGCATTAAGTTATAGGAAAATTTAACGATTAAATTACCTATGGAGTAAGGAGGGTGACATGAAACCGATAAAATTGAAAACAACAGATGGTAGTCATCTTGAGGTAAATCCTGATGCAATTTCTGAAATAGTAGAAGTGGAAAAAAAGCAAGATGGATTTTTATTTATTATACCTGAGAAAGAGGCAGTTTATGAAGTCCACATGATGGACAAAGAAGTCTACCGGGTTAGTCAGAAAGAGCATGACAAATTGAAAAATTCTTAGGTTTTCGGTCATTAGCTAGTCCCCATGCCGTATGATACCCAGACTCGCTCAGAGTATTTATATATTCAAATAGCTAGCAACGCATTCGTCTACGCAATGGCATATCGGAAGTAGTTTAGTGGACTTAATATCATTCAAGATTTACTTTCGGTGCATCCTACGAATTTAATCTGACTTTGTTTTTCAGTAGCAGTATCTGCGGCATTGTTTTTTTCATAGTAGAGCAAGGTAGGGCAAGTAGTTATCTGCACGGAAAATGATAACTCGGAAAAAGATAGTTTTGCGATGCTCACAATATTCTCAAATTTATCTACTAGATTAATAATATATATTACCTGTTTATAAAATATTCTCTAATTAATAAAAGAGGTTGTTAGTAAATGCCAGATGCATAACTCAATATATCTTCATGTTGATGGTAAAAGTAGAGGTTGAGATATGTTAAAAAATAAATCTACGTTTTGGATAAGCCTATTTCTAACTGCGGCAATTGCTTTTGCTGGGGGAATGCTGGCGGGATACTTGTATCAAATACCAGGAACCTCAAACAAAATCGCAGTATATGGTACAGATGAACAGGTAAATAAAGTTCAAACCGATCTGTATATAAGTTTTGATTCTGAGCTTAATCAAAAACAAAAATTGGAGAAAATATCTACTCTAATTTCGCGTTATAAGTTTTGCCATTTGCCCATAAAAGTTAAAGGCATAAAAGATGGGATTGCTACAATTAATTTGGACGAACATCCTTGGGTAAAAGCAGGAAATACATCTCCATCTATTCCTGGTTGCTCGGGAATGAGTTGGCGTTCTGGCTATTTCCAAGGTAGCGCAGGCGGTTATAGTACAACTGTGACTTTAACAAGAACTTTTGTCCAACCGAATTATCAAGAAAATTGGATTAAAGGTGTTCAGTTTTATTATGCAGGTAAGCCGATTCAAGATGGTGATTGGGATCATATC